>CAYSFP010000080.1:0-25175 GCA_964430075.1 uncultured Planctomycetaceae bacterium
GAAAAACGCCGCTTGCCACCGCTGCATAAAATACGAACGTGTTCTTACGCCCCCGGCGCAGTTCCGTTTTTCGACCTGAAGAGGATTTCCACGAGAGGCGCGGCGTTCTCCCGGGCAGACTGGCCGCTGACGCGGCCAGTCCGAAGGCGTGGGGCGCTGCGGCCCTTTTCCGAGCGACCGCTGCGATCAGTACGCGCCCTTGGTGAACAGCACGGTCTTGACCGTGCGGCCCAAGAGGTACAAGTCCAGCCACGGCGACCAGTGGTGCACGTAGTACATGTCGAGCTGGATGCGCTCTTCATAGGTCGTGTCGTTGCGTCCGCAGACCTGCCACAGGCCGGTGATGCCGGGGAGGACGGAATTGAACGCCTCGAAGTGAATGCCGTACTTGGCAATCTCCTCGTCGACGATGGGCCGCGGGCCGACGATGCTCATATCGCCGGTCAGCACGTTCCAGATTTGCGGCAGCTCGTCGATGCTCCACTTGCGCATCCAGCGGCCGAGCGAGGTGACGCGGGGGTCGTTCTTGAGCTTGTGATCGCGTTCCCATTCCTCGCGCAGCTTGGGATGCTGGGTGAGATAGGGCTCGAGCAGGTGCTCGGCGTTCTTGGCCATGGTGCGAAACTTCCACGCCTTGAACCGCGTATTGCCGCGGCCAACGCGGGTGTGTCCGTAAAAGACGGGTCCGGGCGAATTGAGCTTCGTGGCGATGCCCAGAGCCAGGAAGAGCGGCGCCAACAGGATGGCGACCACGATGGCGATGACCAGGTCCATGCCGCGCTTCACGAGCTGTGGAATCGGCAGCATGAGGTGCTGCTCCACCGCGATGCCGGCCAGCCCCTCGTCCATCTGGTGGCGATTCCAGTGATCGGGCATCCCGGTGAGCTTGGACACCAGGAAAATGTGCGGCACGTTGCCGAGATGCTGCTCGATCGCGGCGCTCATGCCGAGCTGAACCTGGTCGGTCTGCTCGGGCTCCACCAGTACGGCCCAGAAGGCGTGATGCTGTTCGGCGAGCTGCCGTGCCTCGGACCAGGCGCCCAGATAGCGGGCCGTGTCGCGATCGAGTTCGAGAATCTCTGGGTTGGCGATGACGCCCACCGGCCGCAAGCCGAGGCGGCGGTTGTCCCACATCCACTGATCGACGTTGAACGCCGCCGAATCGTCGCCGCAGACGAGCGCGGGGAAACCCCACCACGACGCCTTGGCGAGCGTCTTGCGCACGATGCTGCGGGCGACGGGCGCCATGAACACGCACAGTGCGTAAGCGACCGCGATGAAGAGCAGCCGCTCTTCGAACCACGCGGCGCCGAGATCGTGCCGAGCGAGCGTAATCACGGCCACGGCTGAGAGCGAAAGCGACAGGCGGCGAATCTCGTCGACCAGGCCGAGACAAACTCCGGGATACAACCCCATGACGGCGTTGATCGAGATCCACGCCAGCGCGGCCGAGGGGAACCACAGCATGGCTGCGGCACCTGGATTGGCGGGATTGACCCATTGCAGGCCGATCAGCGTGCACAGGCCGGCGCTTGCCAGCAGGACCAGCAAGTCCGTGAAAACCAGGGGCAACGCGGTGAGGACGAGTTGTTTGAGATAGACCCGGGCGCCATCTTTGCGCGGCTCGGGCAATCGCACCCGGCCGCGGATCCCGTCGCCGCTCCGGGGGATCATGCTCTGGCCGCGCCGCGTGCCGCGAAGCGGAACCCCGGCGTCGCCGCGGGACTCGCGCCCATGCCCAATCAGCGGCGTGGCCACAGAGGCGCCGGCTACGAAGGCAGTGGCAGTGAGCAGGGGGTCGGCGGGTCCGGGCGATTCAAAAGACTCTGAGGTGTTCATCCAAGATACTCGTAGAATCCAGCTTCATGGTGGTGGTGCGCCGCGATCATGCGGCGCGTCGGTCCGTCAAATCAGCGTGTTGAAAAGCGTCGGACGTTCGGACCATTCTTGGAACGCCGGTTGGCAGGGTGTTTAGCGCTTCCCCGGAGGGGTCGCGCCCGTTTGTTTGGGTGTTGTCCGACAAGGCGATGGAAGATGGAAGCAAGACGAATGCCAGACGTCTACGGGAATAACCGCACCCGCCCATCGGTTGAGTGCACGCGGCCGTCACAACAGCTTCAACGTGAACGACCCGACGCTGATTTGCGCGCCGCGCCCCCCCTTCGTGCCCGGCGAACCACCCTCATCGTATTCGTGTTCTTGCGGGCTGTCAAACAAACGAGAACGCCTGAAAGCCCGGGAATTCATGCGGATTTAGGGTGTAGGGGCGGGAGCCATAGGATCGGCAAATCTGCTAGCGTCGAGACCCTCGAGACCCTTGGGGACGCGTGAACTTGCGTAGTGCATTGCGGACGGGAGAAGCGCCCTCTGTGCGTCCGCTCGGCGCCGCATGGAACTTCCGTTGAGGCGATTTGAACTCACCGCCGTGGCGGAAAGGCAACGCCTGGCCGCCACGCTTCGTCGCCATAGGAGCATCGCGAGTAGGACTCGCGGCATCGCCGCAGCGGTTGGTTCAGGCGCCGGACCACAGGACGCCCGCGAGCGAATCGGACGATCGGCTGCGTTGCCAGATCAGGAACACACTGCCGTCAGCGTCGTTGGCGCCGTCCAGCGTCCCCGCTGGATCGACGCCGAAGGACTTGCTGACTCGCCATTGCGGAGGCGCATCGCGCCATGGGAGCCTTTTTCGCGGTCAGCCATTGACCTTCACCAAGCCCGAAATGCCGGTGACCGTAGTTAGCCCCGCCGGCAACAATTCACCGCCAAAAGAGATCCCCAGCCCATTTGCCAATTGCCCGTTGGTCTTATCCAAGTACTCCGCGGGGACATACCCCGTTGAGGAAGCGGCAGGGAAAGGAACATAGAAGGGCGTCTGTTCGTGGTAGTAGAGTTGACCGGAAAAAAGGCCGGGAAGATTGACGAGGATGCGATCCTGGCTGAGCAGGGAATCGACGCGTCGGTCCTGAAAGAAGGGGTATTTGAACGAATATTCGCCCGAGAGGACGATCGCTTGCTGCGTGCGGCCGCGGAGTTGGGCTGGCGTCAGCGGGACGAAGCTGATGGAACCAAGAATGCTCACCGTCCGAATCGCGTCGTGTCCCTTTTCGATCGACAAGGCCTGGACCGCCGCAATGTGTCCGCCATAGACGATGGAGTTCCGCCGCACGGGCATATCGATGCCGACGTTGAACCCTTCGATGTACGGCTGCAGAATCGTCACGTCGTGGGTGAGACGATTGGTAACGATGCCGGTCTGCGTGTATAACTCGTCGCCGAGTAGCTTGGGATTAATCAGCATCGCGCGTCCGACGTAGTGCAACTCCATGCCCGAGATGCGACTGTTCCACGACGTGAAGTTGTTAATCGCCGTGACGCCGTCGGGCATCATCGTCATGTGATGCCAGATCTCGAGGCCGACCTTTGCCGCGGCCGCTGTGTTCCCTTCAAACCGCTTGAGCGGGACGGAACCGACGGGCACCGACGAGCGCCCGCCCGCCAAGGAGGGATCGGCGAGGTTGGCCGCGTCGAACTGAGCACGGGTTGACTGCGTGAAGAAGAAGAAACCGGCTTCGCGCGTCCCCATGGAGATGTTGTCGACGACCTCGACGCCCGGCCCTTGGAACCAATATCCGTGGCCGCCATGACCGAAATCGTGAATCGTCGCGCGGTCGAAGAGCCCGCCTTTTGAACCGATGACGTTCATGGCAAGATTTCCGCGCATGACGCCGATTTCATTGCCGTCTTCGGTCACGAACGCCGCGCCAACGATATTGTACGCGACGTTGTTCTCCATAATGACGTTGCTTTGGTGATTGACGAAGCCCCAGCCGGGGCTGCCGACGACCAGGCTGCCGCGGACGATCGCGGGCGCCACATCGGGATCGACGCCCGTGTGATGGAAGTGAACCGCATAGCGAGCGCGGGGGTTGTCTCCCGTGCCGGGCTTGAGAACGCCGTTTTCCATCACGGGATCCGTCACGGCGCGGGTCTTGTCGGTTCGCCCGAAGCCGTAGACGCCGGCGTTCTCCATGATCACGTCCGGGTTGTGGACAAAGGCCATGTGCGGCCGCTCGGCGAGCACCGTGGGATCCTCGGCAATCCACTGCACGTTGCGGGTGAGGTTGGCCACGTAAATGGACAACCCGTGTCCATCGGGCGCCTGGTGATTGTAGGTCAGGGCGTCCACAGTCACCACATTGCCGTTGATCGCGCGGATGCGGACGCGGTCGGTATTGAAGTTGCTCGTGTGCGGATTGTCGCCTCCAATGACGAGTTCGTCGCCGACGCGCCAGCCGACAAGAGGTTGGGCAAACACGAGCGTCGTCGCGCCGGCCCGCGGCTCGACGGACAAGGCAGCGTACGGCGTTACCACGCGTCCCGCCATGCGCACCTGGCCCCGGCTCACGAGTCCGCGGCTCCACAGGAACGGATCCCACGCCGTGTTGATGCGACCGTTATCGGCGATGACGATGCGCGCCGACACGTTGTCGGCGATGGGCGCCTCGGGCGAGCCCACATGCAATACGCCCCGCGTATTCACGATGATCGTGTCCACCTTCATCTGGGTGTTGACGTTGGTGGCGAATTTGAGCGTCCCGTCGATGCGGAGCGTGAACATGGCCGACGCCTGAGAGACGTCGAAACGCACGCTCGTGCCGGCGGAGATCACCACACGCGATTCCTTGCCGGGGACGACGCCGCCGGCCCAGATGCGCGGGTCCGACCAATTGCCGCTGCCGACGGTAACGTGCGTTGCCGCCGCCAACGGAACGAGATTCAAGAATTGGTTGGCGACGGCGCTGGGCGCATCCAGGGCCCCATGATGCCCGCCTGAGGCCTCCACTCCGGCATAGTTCGCAGGCGGATAGAGAAACTCGCCAATCGAGATAAAATAGCCGTAGACGGGAATGGGAAGCGCGAGGATCTGTTCGCGAGTCAATCCCGCGAGCTGCGCGTCCGACCATGTGCGCAAGTTGTAGGTGCTCGGAAGCGCCTTCATCTGCGCCACCGACAGCAGCGGAATCTGTGCGGGCTGAAGAAACTCGAAATCGAAGTGCCTCACCGACCGAATCTGCTGCGCCGTAAGCCAGCCGATTTGCATATCGGTCAACAGCCGCAGAGGCACCTTGGAGACGTCCAAGGACCGAATTTGCCCGATGGTCAATGCCGCTCGCGCTGCCTCGGACCAGGAACCCAAGTGGCCTGGTCCGGGGATGGACGCGACTTGCCCCACCGAGAGCATATAGATCTGCGACGGCAACAAGTACTCGAACTGATAGTAGTCGAGCGACTGGACCTGGCCCTGCGAAAGCCAGCTCACCTGGGTCGGCGTCAGCAAGTCAAGGCGGATTCTCGCGACATTGATCGAACGAACCTGGTCGAAGGTCAGCGCGGCCCTGGCAGCCGCGGACCACCTAATAAATGACCCCGTGTCAGGAATCACCGCCAGCTGATTGAACGTCAGCAGCGGGATTTGACTCGGCCAAAGGTACGGGAACTGATGGACGCCCAGGGCGCGCACCTGCGGCGTCGTCAGCCAAATCGTTTGCTGGGGCGCGAGTAAATCCAGGCGAATTTCTGCGACGTTGAGCGCTCGCACCTGCGGCGTCGTCAGTGCATTGCGGGCCGCCTGCGACCAGGTGACGAACGAGCCCGTGTCCGGGATCGTGGCGATCTGCGCCGGCGTGAGGTGCGGAACTTGACGCTCGGACAAATACGAAAACTGATGATACGGCAGCGATCGAATCTGGTTGACCGTGAGCGACGCGATCTGCTGCGGCGTCAACAGGCCCAACCGAATTGTCGCGACGTTCAGAGACTGAATCTGCGAATTGGATAAGGCAGCGCGTGCGGGAGCCGACCAGGTGATAAACGATCCCGTATCGGGTATCGAGGCGATCTGCGCGGCCGTTAACAGGGGCGTCTGGATTGAGGACAAGTGCGCAAATTCGTGGTAGGGGAGGGACCGAATCTGCGGCGTCGTCAGCCAGCTCACCTGTTGCGGCGTCAGCAAATCCAGGCGAATTTGGGCGACCTTCAGCGCCTGAATTTGATTGACCGTCAGCGCCGCGCGGGCCTGGGCGGTCCAGGTGATGAACGAGCCCGTGTCCGGAATCGTGGCGATCTGCGCGGGGGTCAAAAAGCGGACTTGGGCGGCGGACAAGTATTGAAAGTCGTGGTACCGCAGCGACTGAATCTGGGACGTGCTCAGCGCCAGGACCTGCTGCGGCGTCAGCAACGTGATTCGGATCGCTTGCAGATTGAGCGATTGAATCTGCGGAACCGTCAGGGCGCTGCGGGCCTCCGAGGACAGCGAATTAAACCAATTGCCGTTTGGAATCGCGGCAACTTGCGCTGGCGTCAACAGGGGAACCTGCACCGCCGTCAATTCGGCGTAACGAACGTACGGCAGAGAAGGCACTTCGGAATTGAGGACGGCCTGCGCGATCTCCTCGCCCCCGGGCGCGTCGGTCGACGCGGGCATACTCGGCAGAAGTCCCGTGCCGGACATGACGATTCGGCCTTCGAGGCACTCATACTGGAGGCGCCGATTGCCATGGCGATTGGCCTGGTCCTTGTTGCGCTTGCTGCTCCGCATTTTGACCTACCCCAACCCTCGCCTCCGTCCCTGCGATGGCATGGACGTTCAGCGACTTATGTCCCAGGTGCTGCTTCATCGGGACGCCTCGGTGTGCATCTTGCACGCGGCGGCGTCGTTGATAGGACCTCCGGCACCGTGGGCCCCAGCCGCGGCCTAAGCGCGCACCGCTGGCGCCGATCCTTCGACGATTTGGCCAGACGGGCAGCGCGCATGCGTCCCGTTGGCAACGGCCCCTTTTCCCACCCCCGGCGCATTGCCCCGGCGACGAGCCCGCCCGCCCGACTTGAAAAGTTGCGCCAAAGTCGCGCGGCGGAAAGGTTCCCCTGATCTGCAAAAAATAACTAGCCGCTACAGTCGTTGCTAGAGTAAAAGCCCTATTTTGGTGCTAATTTCCTCGACAGCAGCGTGTGAGTCCCCACAAATCCGGGGCGATCCGCTTCCGGGGCGTGCGATCGACGGCCCCCCTCGCCGTGCATCCCCCGGCTGTGGCGAGCCGCTCCAGGACAACGCGTCGATTGCTCGGATTGGAAGGACTGGAAACTCCTCGGGCCGGGTGTTTCGCCCAGGAGGAGACGGCCGCGAGCTTCCGAATGCCTCTGGCGTCGGCCACAATTGTTAGAATCCGGCTCGAGTGATGGCATCCCCCCGCTGGAGCGCGACCGCACGCTCTCGACGCACGTTAAGAAATCATGAATGCCGCCCCCGCCGAGCCCCCATCGCCTGACGGAACGCGGCATCCGGGACCGAAAAGCCTGTCGCGACGCGTTCTCGCCGGGGGTGCCTGGTCGCTCGCCGGGCGGATCGGCTCGATGGGCAGCCTGTTTGTGCTGAACGTCGTTCTGGCCCGGGGGTTGGGGCCCGAAGGCTACGCGCCGTTTCTCCCGGCCGCGTCGGTGATTCCCGTCCTGGCGATGCTAGCGACCATGGGTGTGCCGATGACGCTCATTCGCGTCGTGCGTAGCTCGGCGGACGCTGGCGTGCGGCTCCAGGCATTGCGGGGGGCCACAATCGCTACCCTCGTCGGCGGCCTGCTGGCGACCGCCGTCTTTCTCGCGGCCCGCGGCTTCATTCCCGCCGGAGTCGAATGGCGCGTGCTGCGGGACAGTCCGGGCCTGATCGTCGGGTGGTTCAGCGCGTGCGCCTTGTGCATGGTCGCGGCAAATTTTCTCCAAGCAGAAGATGATTTCCGGTCCGCCGCCCTGGTGGGGGCTCGCAGCGGAGGGTTGATGCCTAATGTCATCGCGCTGTTGATGGCACTGGGGTTCGCCGCGGCCGGAATTCTCACGCTCGAGGCAGCGCTCTGGGCGCAGTTGTTCGCTTACCTGTGTGCCCTAGGAGCGGCTGCCTGGTTCCTCTCACGGGCGCGTGGTCGACCGTCGAACAGCGGCGCGCCAGAAAGCTCCGGCGGCGTGCATGGCGAGTTGCATACTGCCGCGTGGTTCTTGAAGGAAAGTTGGCCCAATCTGCTCAATCAGTTAATCGCCGTGGCTCTCAACGAACTGGATGTGGTGTGGGTTGCCCGCCTGACCGACGCGAACACGCTGGCGAACTATGGAGCGATCCGCCAACTTCGGTTGCTGGTTGCTGCGCCGCTCATGGTCGCGTCGATCGCCCTGCCGCCATTTGTGGCAGAGCTCTACGCGCGGGGAGATTTGAAGCGGCTGGAGCGACTTATTCGAGGGGCGGCCACCGCCTTGTCGATCCCTTCGCTGGCAGCGCTCGCGGTTCTTTTGGCGGCGCCGGCGACCGTGCTTCGCCTCTCCTTCGGCGCGGAGTACGCGGCCGCCGCCACGGCGCTGCAACTCATGGCCGTCGGCGCCGTCGTCTTCGTCCTAACCGGCAGCAATGCGATGACGCTTACCATGGTGGGCCGTCATCGCGATCTGCTTGTGTGCACGTTTTCCGGCTTGATTCTGTACCTCGTGATCAGCCCGCCGCTTGTCGCGCGCTATGGCGTCACCGGGGCGGCCGCAGCGTATGCGATCCAGACCATTGCCCTGAACGTGGCGGTTACCCTGCGCGTTCGGCAGCTTGTTGGGATTTGGACTCTCCCGCTGTTGTCGTGGGCTGCCATCCGAGACGAGGCGCATCTCATCGCTAAGCGACTTTCGGGACAACCGTAGCATCCGGCACGCACGTCGTATCTCGCGCGTTCGCTCCCCGGCGCGTCCAGAGTCTGCTGTCGGGATTGTAAGGCTTGAGCGCCCTAGACCTGATGAATTGAAGTCGCGATTAGGGTTGCGCCCTGCAGACATTACTGACGTCGATTCGTATGCACAGAAGCACCAGCGGTCGTTTGCTTGCCGCTCCCTGAGGCTCCATCTAAACTGAGTCTACGACTCACCTTCTCAAGCCCGCCCGCCACCTCCGCTCCGCTCGTCATGGCCTACCCCCGCTCGCATTCTGTTCGCCGCATCGCGGGCGTCCGACTGTTCTTGACCGCGCTGCTCTCGCTGCTGGCGACACCGCTGATTGCCCAGCAGCCAAAGCCGAACATCATCCTGCTGTTCGCCGATGACGCCGGCTACGCGGACTTCGAGTTCATGAACTCGCTGGTCGGCCAGACCACGGAGTTCAAGACGCCGAATCTCAACGCGCTGGCCGCGCAAAGCCGCGTGATGTCCAACGGCTACGTCGCGCTGCCGGTGTGCTCGGCGTCGCGGGCCGGCATGCTGACGGGCCGCCAGGGCTTTGGCTTCGAGTACAACGTGTCCAACGCGAACGATCCGCGCGACGGCATTCCCGTGGGCGAGGTAATGATTCAGGAGGCGCTCAAACAAGCGGGCTATCGAACCGGCGTGTTTGGGAAGTGGCACGTCGGCGCCGAGGTTGTTAAGCAGCCCAACAATCAAGGGGTCGACGAATTCTTCGGCATTCTCGCCGGAGGGCGCCCCTACTTTGCGACTGGCGGCGTGCCGGTGATGCGCAACACCACGAGCATCGCCTGGCAGAACGAACCCTCGTTCAACAATATTCCGCCCGATCCCACCTTGGGACGTCACTTTACCGACGCGATCGGCGACGAGGCGTCGAAGTTCGTCGCCGCGAACGCGAATCAGGCAGAGCCGTTTTTCATGTACGTGCCGTTCACGGCGCCGCACGCGCCGTACGAAGCGGCCAAGGTGCAGGACCTGGCCGTGTTCGATTCGACGTCGCTGACGGGGATCCGGAAGAACGTGGCAGCGCTCACGTATGCCATGGACCGTGCCATCGGGAATATCATCGCCCGCGTCAACGACCCCAACGGCGACGGCAACCCGGACGACTCGATCGCCGACAACACGATTATCGTGTTTGCGAACGACAACGGCGGCGAACAGCCGCTGCCGTCTTACAACCATGTGGCGGCGCACGACAACGGTCCGCTCTTGCGGTGGAAGGGTACCGCGTGGGAAGGCGGCCTCCGGGTGCCGATGATCGTTCACTTGCCCGGCGGAGGCACGGGCGTCTACAACGAGATGGTCAGCACGCTCGACCTGATGCCGACGTTCCTGGCGGCCGCGGGCGTGCCGCTGCCGAACAATCTCCACGGCGAGAACCTGGCCCCTTACTTGAGCGGCGAGCAAACCGGTCCCGTCCACGAGGCCCTGTTCTGGCGCGGCGGCTCCAACTATTGGGCGATGCGCAAGGGGAATTGGAAGCTGGTCCACGGCTCTCAGACGGCCGGCTTCCAACTCTATTTGCTCAACCCGGATGGTTCGGGCGAGGACCCCAGCTTGAGCCGCAACAATTCTGATCGCCCCGTCTTCGAAGCCATGCTGAAGGAGTTCGTCAACTGGGAGGCGACGCAGTCGAAGCCGCTGCATACCACGTCGTTCAGCCTCAACCGGTTCGACGCGTTCCGATTCCGCCAGGACATCGCCACCAACACGTTCTGGCGCGAGGGGCTGGTGTGGGCCAACGACGCCGAACCGGCCACGCTCGCGTCGATGAATCGCGAGGACTCTTACGCCAACGCCGCGCTGGTGTTTCAGCCCAAGAACAACGGCAGCTATACGTCGAACAACAACATCAGCCGTTCGACGGGCCTGTACTACGGCGCCATCGACGCCGGACAGAAGAACCCAGCCGGCCTCGAAGAGTTCATGCTGAACGAACTGCGGTTTGACGGCGCGTTTAGCGGCGCCGCCGCCCAGTCCGGGACGCTCACGGGCTTTCCCCTGATGTTCGTCAAGAGTCTGGCCGGCGTGACGCCAACGATCAGGCTGCAGACGACCTCCAGCGTGGCCAACAATTTCACGTTCAACGTGAACATGGCCGTCGTGCTGCATTCGGACCTGGAGATCACGGGCAACAGTTCGCAGCCGTTCGCGATCAACGGGCAGATTCGCGATTTCGACGAAGCACGCTCGATCACCAAAACGGGCACAAGCTCGATTGCGTTGACGGCTAACAATACGTATGCGGGGGCGACGGTCGTCAACGGCGGCGCCTTGCGGGTGGAAGGCGGCTCGGCGACGCTGCTGAACACCTCCCGCATCGAAGTCGGCGCCCAGGGCACGTTCACCTTCGCGGGGTCCCGGGTTCGGACGCCGCAAGTGACCGTGGCGCCGGGCGGCGTCTTCAACTTCAATTCCGGATCGCTGGAGACGAGCAGCTTCGTCGGCGATTTGACGAACAATGGCGGCAACCTGCGGGCCGCTGGGTTGACGCCGGGATTGACGACGATCACCGGCGATTACGCGCAGAATAACGGAACCACGTCCATCGAGTTGGGCGGCCTCGCGGCGGGGACGCAGTACGATCAGATTCGCATCGGCGGCGACGCGATGCTCAAGGCGGCCCTGAATGTCAGCCTCGTCAGTTCGTTCAGTCCGTTGGCCGGCAGTTCCTTCGAAATTCTTCATACGGACGGCCTCGTGGCCGGAACCTTCAATTCCGTGAATGTCCCGGCTCTCACGGCGAATCGCCGCTGGGCCGTGCAGTACGGCGCCCAGAGCGTGTGGCTGCACGTGGTGAACGACTTGGCCGCCGACTTCGACAACAACGGGATCGTCAATGCCGCCGATTTGGGCGTGTGGCGTTCGGCTCAAGGCTCGACCGCGGCTGGCGACGCCGACGGCGACGGCGATACCGATGGCAACGACTTTATCGTGTGGCAGCGGCAAGTGAACACGCGTCTGCTGCCTGCCTCCGTGAACGCCGTCCCCGAGCCTGCGGCCGCCGCGCTGGCGCTGGGCGTCCTGCTAGGATTCGGCTCGGTGCCTTTCCGCCGTCGGGCGGGCGCGCGTAGAATCAGGGGTTAGCGGGGGAGGCGAGCCGCGGCTGGGGGCTGTTGAAGCAATCGGCCGGCAGTCGTCGGGGAACGATCCTAGCGATTGAGCCGGCTGCAAGCGTCAGCCGCCATCTTCGTGCGCCGCCAACGTGCGGAATACGCGCGAACTTCGGCCAGCCGCGCACGATTCAAGCGGCCAATGCCGAGCCAGGCCGGCACAGCGGTTTATAATTGACGGTTGAGGGATTCTCCTCCAAACAGGCCGCCAGCTTGCGCGATGTGGCCTCACGGCATGAAACTTTCGCTCGTCCAACGCGTGCGGTCCGAGCTGCGGCGGTCCAAGCTGCGCGACCTCGTGCTCTCGTACCGATTCCGCGGCGTGACGGAGCAGGACGTGATCTTCGCCTCCTACCCCAAAAGCGGCAGCACGTGGCTGACGTTCATGCTGGCCGAGCTCGTCTGGGGCGAGGGCCAGGATCAGAAAATTACGGACTTTCGCTACATTCCTACAGTTCCGACCAAGCATCTGTGCGAGCGACAACTGCCTCATGGCGGTCGCATCCTGCGCACGCATGAGCGCTACCGGCCCTGCTGTCGCAAGGTCATCTACATGGTGCGCGACGGACGGGACGTCGTCGTTTCGATGTACTATCACATCCTGCGCGTCACCGGCATGGAGGCTGATTTCAGCGCGTTCCTCGACTTCTACCTCGACCGCCGCGCGGTGGGCGCCGGTCTGTGGCACGAGCACGTGCTCAACTGGCTCGACGCGCCGCCGTTTCGCACAGGACAAGGGTTGCTCGTGCGTTACGAAGACATGAAGCGCGACGCCCGGCATGAAGTCCAGCGGTGCGCCGACTTTCTGGAACTCGCCACCACGCCCGAACAATTGGATCAGGCCGTCGCCATCGGCAGCCTCGATTCGATGCGCAAGAGCGAAAAGCAAACCGAACGCGTGAAGCACCGCGAAAAAGGGCCGGAGATTTCGTTTGTCCGCAAGGGCGTCGTCGGCGACTGGGCGAACCATTTTTCGGAGGCCGACCTCGAGCGCTTCTATGCCGTTTCGCTCCCCGCGATGGAGCGGCTCGGTTATGAAACGGCCGCCGCCGCAAGTCCGGCCTAACAATCATCGATCCAAGACGTTCGCCGCGCGACGTTGCTCCGGCGACCAGCAGACAAGTCAATTCGACCGAGGAACACTCGAGCCATGGGCAACGACACTCTGTGGTGGTACGGCTTCGGACTGTGCGCGGTCCTCGGCTTGGCGATCGTCATTCCGTTTTGGCGCGGCAAGCGCGACGCGCTCACGGCGTGGAACCTGCTCTTGTTGGGCTCGATCGTGCAGATCGGCGTCGGCTTCATGGAAGTCTATTCCCACAAAATGCACTGGCCCGAACTCCGATGGTTCACCGAAAACTCCCACGAAGTGCGGTGGCTGATGTACGGCACGACCGTTTTTTACGGAAGCCTGCTGTTCTTCCACCATTTTGTGCACTTTCCGAGCCGGTGGGTGGAAAACCGGTTGGCGAAATGGCCCGAGCTGTCGGCGAGCATGGTGGTCTTCGTACTCACGCTGTGCCTGGGCGTTTCCGCTGTGTTTCCTCTGATTGAAAATGTGCCCTTCCTCCGTGAGGTGGCCTTCAACTTTTCGCACGCCGTGCTCGCGGTCGCGGCGACGTTTGCCGCGGTGTATTGGCTCAAGAACAGGCTGAGCCCGTTCGCGATGCTGCTCATGATCGTCACCATGGTTCTGGCGCTCGTCGAGTCGATGGTGTCGTTCGCAGGACGTCGCTTGCTGTTGACCGTCGCGTTCGGTCCGATTGCCGCCTGCTACTGGCTCTCGTGGCGATACTGGTCCCGGACTAAAGTCGTGGTGGGATTGGCCGGTCTTGCCGTTGTCATGGTGATCATCTCGGCCGGTTACGCCACGTTTCGCCACATGACGACGGAGCGCAGCGCCTCGTCGGTCGTGGATAAGGCTTCGTCCGTCACGATGGCCGACGTAAAAGAGCAATTGGCGGATATGTATCACTATCTGGCGCAGTACACGGTGCATTACTCCATGCTGACGATGAGAATGGTGGACGATGGCCGCATGGACGAGGTGCCGCTGGATTCGTTGCGATTGATCGTGTCCTATCCCATTCCCCGCAGCATGTGGCCGGACAAGCCGCGCGACGAGTGCCTGTACTTGTCCACCGATATCTTGCACATGCCTTACAAGACCAACTGGGGCGTTGGCATCACGGGCCAAGGCTATCACGACGGTGGAACCGCCGTACTTCTTCTCTACGCATTTCTGCTCTCCTGCCTGGTTCGCGTGTTCGACGTTCCCTTGTCGCGGCAGCCGGATAATCCGTTCTTGATCGGTCTGTTGGCAGCGGCGTCCGCCCACTTTGCCGCCATTCCGCGCGGCAGCCTGAGTAACATGACGACCAACGTGCTCGAGTGCCTGGCGCTGATCTTGATCTTGGGTTTTGTGTGCCGCATCCTGTTTGGGACGGAACGGCGCTATCAGTCGTTTCCTTACGCCTGGACAACGCCGGCGCACTACCCGCGCCAATAGGCGACGGCGCCGTCGGTGCATGAATGGGGGGCGTCTGCGATCGCCGTCGCCCTGTTTTATATCGCGGCGTTAGCGCGGCTGGATCCTTTGCCATCGCATTCTGATCGGCACGGCAATGCATGTCTGAAGAAAATGGGCCTTTGGTCGTCGCACTGGGAGTCTTTCCGCCTCCCGTCACAGGCATGTCCTTGTGCACGGCGCGTGTTGCCGATTTCCTGGATGGAAAATGCCAAGTGCACCGTCTCGATCTCTCGGACGCATCGCCGTGCATCTCGTGGAAGTTTCGACTCAACAAGCTCCTGCGGTGCGCGTGGGCTGTGACGAAACTCGCGCTGGGGCCGCGCTTTCGGGGCGCCACCTTGTACATGCCGATCAATGCCGGCGCCGCGATGTACTACAATCTCGCCGCCGCGTTGATTGCCCGGTTGCGGGGCTGGCGAACGATCGTTCATCACCACGTTTACCTGTACCTGCGAGCCTACGACTGGCGGGTGCGCGTGCTCGACAGGCTGTTGGGAAAACGCGGGCTGCACCTCGTCCTGTGCCCGGATATGCGTCGCCGCATGATCGAGCTGTACGACGCCGAGACGCCGTGCGCGTATTTGCCGAGCACGATCGTCGGCTCGATGGACGGACGTGCTTCCGCTCCGACCAGTGCCGAGAATCGCGCACCGCGCCGACTGGGCCATATCAGCAACCTCACCGAGGCGAAGGGCGCGGTCGTGGCCATCCGCACGTTTGCCAAGTTGCGAAGCGAAGGGCACGACGTCGAGATGATTCTGGCGGGACCAAGCACGGAACCCGCGGTCGATCGGGCGATCGAGGAAGCGCAGCGCCAGTTCGGCGCAAGCTTCGACTATCGCGGACCCGTGTACGGCGAGGAGAAGACGCGTTTTTTCCAAGACATCGACGTGCTGCTGTTTCCCTCGACGTTTCGCCTGGAAGCGCAACCGATCGTGCTCAGCGAAGCGTTCGCATTCGGCAAACCCGCGCTCGCGATCGCCATCTCCTGCGTTCCGTCGCTGATCGGTCCGGCCGCGTGGCACGCGTGCCCGAAGCAGGATTTCGTTGAGTTCGCCGCCCGGCTGCTCTCTCAGTGGCGGGCGCATCCGGAGGAATATTCGGCAGCGCAGGAGTACGCGACGCGCCGATCTCGCGAATTAAGCAACGAAGCCGCCAATTCACTGGCACGTTTGGCCGATTGGATCGATCGTGGCGAATGCGGCGGTTTTATCGCGGTCGCGGAAGAATTGGTCGAACCGCAGCCGTGTGGATAACCGTTGCACAGGCCATGCGTGGAACGAATGCCCAGTTTCGGCCCCTTGCGCCAGTTGCTGCGCGCGGCGGAGACGACCCTTCATGGCCGATCTGGCGAATCGCAAATATACTAGCAAGTCTTCGCACGCCGAGTGACTTCACCATGCACGAACTACTCAACCGCGGGCTGCACAGTCGGCGCGGCGTCGTGCGCAAAGGAAGTTCGTTCCTGCTGGGCGCCGAGAAGCGGCTGTTCGTTCGGCGGCGGAGTCCCGAGCAGTATGCCGCCAATCCGCCAGTGCTCGCCAATTCGTTTCCGAAAAGCGGCACGCACTTGTTGGATCAGATCGCGGCGGGATTGCCCGATCGACGCAATTACGGGGCGTTTCTTTCATCGCACACGAGTTCGTTTCAATATCGTCTCCGCACGCCAGAGAGCACGGTTCGCTACATCCAGGGTCTCGTTCCCGGCGAGCTGATGCGGGCGCACCTGCATTGGGCGCCGCTGTACGATGAGTCGCTGGCGTCGCTCAATGTGGTCCATTACTTCATCTACCGCGACCTGCGCGACGTCGTGGTGTCGTCGAGCCAGTATTTGCGCTACATGAACCGCTGGCACCGCCTGTCGCCGCATGTGCGTGCACTGCCGACGGACGAGGACAGTATTCGGCTATTCATCACTGGCTTGAGCGGCGAAGGCGCCGCGTGGTTTCCCAACCTTGTCGAGCGATTCAAGGAATACGAGGGCTGGCTCACGTGCCCGCGGGCCTTTGCGGTGAAGTTCGAGGACCTGATCGGCCCCAACCGCAACGCGCGACTGCGGGAGATGGTGGAGTTTTACGCGGCCCGAAGCCAGCTGCCGCTGGACGTGAGCGCGACGATCGAGCGAATGCTCGACCTGATCGCCCCCGAGCGGTCGCACACCTTTCGCAGCGGCAAGCGCGGCGGGTGGGAAGCGTCGTTCACTCCGGAGCTGAAGGATGAATTCAAACGCGTCGCCGGCGACTTGCTGATCCAACTGGGATACGAACGGAACAACGATTGGTAAGGGAAGCGAGGCAGCCATGGCGGCCAACGGCAAAAGCGGAACGAGTCATCCGATTCGCACGAAGGTCAAGTCGGCGATCGCGCGGGTCATGCCCAGCGGCGCCCGCTGGGACGTGATCTGCAATCTCCCGAAGATCGAGGCGTGGCGCAAAAAGCACGTTTCCAAAGACTGCCCGACGTTCCAGCACCGCACCGAATTGTATGAGCATCTCAATCGCGACGTGCTCGGCGGCGGGGCGATCGACTATCTCGAGTTCGGCGTATTCCAGGGCGAGTCGATCCGCTACTGGTCGTCGATGAATCGCGATCCGAGCAGCCGCTTCTACGGATTCGACACGTTCACTGGGCTGCCCGAGACGTGGCAGAAGTTCACGGGCGACATGGCCAAGGATACCTTCGACTGCGGCGGCGCCGTGCCGCAAATCGACGATGGTCGCGTGCAATTTGTGAAGGGACTCTTTCAGGACACGCTCGACAATTTCCTGAGCAGTTTTGAGCGGCGTTCGCCGTTGGTGCTACACAACGATTCGGACCTGTACTCGGCGACTCTGTACGTGCTCACGCGGTGCCACGATATGCTCGCGCCCGGATCGATTGTCGTGTTCGACGAGTTTTCGTCGGTGCTCAATGAGTTTAAGGCCCTGGGCGACTACTGCTCGGCGTATCGCCGCGAATATGAGGTGCTGGGCGTCACGGCGTCGTACTTCGCGCAGGTGGCGATTCGCCTTTTGTAGTCCGCGCCAGTCGTAACGATGCCAACGCGTGTGACGGTCGTCGCCGCCGGCGCAGTGGGGCGGCGACGCTGGCCTCAGGGCAACGACCCGCCGCGTGTTAGACGGCCTCTCGACACAACCGTATACTGAAATTCAGACCGGCCTCGCGGGTCGGAGGGACACTCCTGAAGGCTTGCCATGAAAGTTCTGATCACCGGCGGCGCCGGGTACATCGGCAGCATTCTGACCGAGCACTTGCTCGCAGCCGGGCATCGCGTGCATGCCGTCGATAGCTTGATCCACGGCGATCATTCGCTGTTTCACTTCTGCGCGAACCCGAACTATGAATTCACGCGCGGCGACGCCCGGGACCGCGAGTTGCTCGCCAAAGCGGTCAAGGACACCGACGTGATCGTGCCGCTAGCAGCCCTGGTCGGCGCGCCGATGTGCAAGAAGGACCCGGGGCTGGCCAAGGCGGTGAACTTCGATGCCATCATCGAGCTGGCCAGGCTGCGATCGCCGTCACAACTGGTGATTTACCCGAACACGAACAGCGGTTACGGCATCGGCGCCGGCGACGAGTTCTGCACCGAGGACAGCCCGCTCGAACCCATTTCGGTTTACGGCCGTACCAAGTGTGACGCCGAGCTCGCCCTGCTCGACCAGCCGAACGTGATCACGTTCCGCCTGGCGACGGTGTTCGGCGCCTCGCCGCGAATGCGGATCGATTTGCTGGTCAACCATTTTACGTACACGGCGGTTGCCGACGGCTACCTGGTCGTGTTCGAGGCTCACTTCAAACGCAACTACGTGCACATTCGCGACGTGGCCGACGGCATGATCTACGCGATGAACAATCGTGAGAAAATGGTCGGCCGGCCGTACAACTTGGGGCTCGACGACGCGAACCTTACCAAGAAGCAGCTCTGCGAGAAAATTCAGCAGCACGTGCCGAACTTCTTCGTGCACTACGCCGAGATCGGCGAGGACCCCGACAAGCGCGACTACATCGTGTCGAACAAACGGCTTCGCGACGCGGGCTTCGCAGCGCGGCGGGGGCTGGACGACGGCATCCGCGAGCTCATCAAGACCTACCGCACGCTTCCGCTGGGACGATACCGCAATGCCTGACGCGTTGACGACGCCTGAAGTTTTGTCGCAGCTCAAGTCGACCAAAAAGCTGCAGTGCGACATCGTGCGCGCCAAGAGCCCGCTGCGCATCAGCTTCACCGGCGGCGGCACCGACGTACCGGCCTGGTACGAAGTGCACCCTGGCGCGGTGCTGAGCTCCACGATCAACCGCTATGCGTATGTGACGCTCTATCCGCGCAACGATCGGCAAGTGCGGATTCGGTCGCTCGATTTGGGATTCGCGGTCGATTACGACCTCGACGCCGGCCCGGCATACGACGGCGCTCTCGATCTGGCCAAGGTCGCCATCAAGCGACTCGGCATCGAGCAGGGCATGGAAATCGACATTCGCAGCGACGCCCCCAAGGGGAGCGGCCTGGGCGGATCGTCGGCGCTCACCTCCGCCGTGCTTGCCGCGCTGGCGGAGTTCCGCGGCGTGAAGCTCAGCCGCGAGCAGCTTGCCGAGATGAACTACCTGGTCGAGCGGATCGACCTCAAGATCGCCGGCGGCAAGCAGGACCAGTACGCCACGGCCTACGGCGGCTTCAACACGATCAAGTTCTGCAAGGATCTTGTCGCGGTCGAGCGCGTCGAAGTGCCCGACTCGGTGGTCAACGACCTCGAAGCGCACCTGCTGTTGTGCTACACCGGCCAGGTCCGCATGCAGGGCAACCTGGTGGCGCGGCAGGTCGAGCTGTTCAAACAGGGCCGCGAAACGACCATCGACGGCATGAAACGGCTGTACGACATGGTGTTCGAGATGCGCGACGCACTGCACGACGGCGATCTCGACCAGTTCGGCTTTTTGCTCCATGAGTCGCACGTGAACAAAAAGCGGATGAACCCGTACGTAACCGACGGCACGCCGATCGACGCGATGTACGAGGCGGCGCGCGAAGCGGGGGCGCTGGGCGGCAAGCTGCTGGGCGCCGGCGGCGGCGGATTTGTGGCGTTTTACTGCCCGACGGATAAACAGCACGAAGTGCGCGCGGCGCTGCAGGAAATGGGCGCCACGTTCAGCGATTTCTCGTTCGACAAACATGGCGTGCAGGCGTGGCGGAGCGCGAGCCGGTGAAAGCGACTTCCGTTCCCCTCCCCTCGGCGGGGAGGGAGCCGGAGGGACATATTTTGGACGTCACGGCCATCATTCTCGCGGGCGGACTGGGTTCGCGACTGCGCTCGGTCGTTGCTGATCGACCCAAGGTGCTTGCGCCGGTGGCAGGCCGTCCGTTCTTGACCTATCTGCTCGACCAGTTGCAGCGCATCGGCGTCCGCCGCGCCGTGCTCTCGACGGGGCATCTGGCCGAGCAATTCGCCGACGCGATCGGCAACGAGTACCGTGGCATGGCGATTGAGTACGCCGAAGAGCAGGAGCCGCTGGGCACGGGCGGTGCAATCAAGTTCGCCGGCCGGCTCGTCGATGCGCCGCACGCACTGGTGATGAACGGCGACTCGTATTTCGACGCCGACCTGGCAGCGTATCTCGAGTGGCATCTCGCCGGCGGGCAGGATGCGTCGCTGCTTCTTGTCGAAGTTCCCGACGCGTCGCGATTCGGCACGGTGCAGTTGCAGGCCGACGGCGCTCACGTCGCGGCGTTTCTGGAGAAGGAGCCGGAGCAGGCGCCGGGGCGGATCAACGCGGGCGTCTACGTGCTGCGGCGCGACATGCTCGGCAAGATCCCCGACGGACCGTGCTCCATCGAGCGCGACGTGTTTCCGAACTGGCTCGACCGGTTCGACGTGCGCGGCTGGGCGACCGACGGCGAATTCATCGACATCGGCATTCCGGACGAGTACCGGCGGAGCCACGACTTCATGACGCGGGTGACCGCATGACGCAGTCCCCGGCGCCCGTCGTGTTTCTCGACCGCGACGGCACGATCAACCGCGACGTGCACCATCTGTCGGACCCCGCGCAGCTTGAGCTGCTGCCGGGCGCCGCGGAGGGCCTGCGGCGGCTGTGCGCAGCCGGCTGTCCCCTGATGGTCGTGTCGAACCAGTCGCCCATTGGCCGCGGCTGGTTCGACGAGGCGCGGCTGCGGGAAATTCACGATCACCTGGCCGCGATGCTGGCGGCCGAGGGCGTAACCATCTCCGGCTGGTACTGGTGTCCCCACGTGCCGGACGCCGGCTGCCCATGCCGCAAACCTGCCCCAGGTCTGTTTTTCCGCGCACGCGATGAACTGGGCGTTATACTTGAGGATTCGTGGATCGTGGGCGATCGCCTGAGCGACATGCAGGCCGGTCGGGCGGCGGGCGCCCGGTCGATTCTGGTCGCCAGCGGCTACGGCGAGGCGGAGAGCTGCCTGCCGGAGCGGTTGGCGTGCGTCGACCACTTCGTGCCCACGCTGCGCGAGGCGGCGGACATCATCCTCGCGAAGCGAGCGAACTGAACGGCGGCGAGTCTCTCGGCGCCGCCCGTGTTGCGACTATGTCGAGTCATTCCACCGACAACGCACTGTTGGACTACGCTCGCGAGCATTTTGTTCGCAGCGCCGAGACGAAGCGCGCGTACGCCGCGGAGCATGCCGCGGACCTGCTGACGGCCGCCCACTGGGTGACCGAGTGCTTCGCACACGGGGGCAAGCTCCTGCTGTGCGGCAACGGCGGCAGCGCGGCCGAGTCTCAACATATCGCCACCGAGTTTACCAGCACGCTGACGCAAGATTTTCCCCGAAAAGCGCTGCCGGCGATCGCGCTGACGACGGACGCGTCGTTCCTGACGGCGCGCGGCAACGACTACGGATTCGAGTCGGTGTTCGCGCGGCAGCTCGAGGCGCTCGGCCGCCCGGGCGACCTGCTATTCGCGTACACGACCAGCGGCAACTCGAAGAACGTCCTGGCGGCGCTGGAGACAGCGCCACGGCTGCAAATTCGCTCGGTGGGATTCACCGGACGCAGCGGCGGCAAGGCGCGCGGGCTGGTCGACCTGGCCCTTTGCGTGCCGGCGGACACAACGATGCTGATTCAGGAATGCCACACGGCGATGGGGCACATGATTGTAGCGCTCGTCGAGAAGTTGATCTTCAATCCCGACGGCACTGAAAAGATGTAGCGATTCAATTGCTCCGGCTCCCTCCCCCTGGTGGGGAGGGCTGGGGAGGGGGGAGCAGTTGGTACACGGTGCGCGAATGTGAGATTGCAACGCGTGTACCCGCTGCTTCACCCCTCCCCTGCCCCCTCCCCATCCAGGGGAGGGGAACGGAGAGACATGAACACCTAACTTGCAACGAGAAGAAACGAGATGGCTTCGCTTCAGAACAAACGCGTCATGGTTACCGGCGGCGGAGGCTTCCTGGGAAGCCATGTCGTCGAGCATTTGCAGGATCGCGGCTGCGCCGAAGTCTTCGCCGTGCGCAGCCGCGACTACGACCTCGTCACCGAGAAAGACACGATCCGGCTCTTCGACGAACATCCGGCCGACGTCGTGTTTCACCTGGCCGGATACGTCGGCGGGCTTGGCGCCAACAAGGCGTTTCCGGGCGATTTCTTCTATCGCAACCTCATGATGAGCGCCCACGTCTTGCACTATGCGTACAAAACCGGCGCCGAGAAGGTCGTCGCCGCGGGCGCGGGGTGCGGCTATCCCGAGGCGGCGCCGCTGCCGATCAAGGAGGCCGACTACTGGAACGGCTACCCGCAGGACGACAGCGCCCCCTATTCGCTCGCCAAGCGGATGCTCCACGTCCAGTCGTTTGCATACTGGCGGCAATACAAGTTCCCGATCCTGGTGGCGATCCCCGGCAACATCTACGGGCCGTACGATAACTTCGACCTCGAAGCGGCGCACGTCATCCCGGCGCTGGTGCGAAAGTTCGTCGAAGCGGCCGATGACGGCAAGTCGCACGTCGAGGTGTGGGGCACCGGCCGCGCAACCCGGGACTTCGTCTACGCCGGCGACGTGGCCGAGGGCATGATCCAAATGGCTGAGAAGCTCGACCAGCCCGCGCTGCTCAACATGGCCTGCGGCGAGGACCACAGCATTCGCGAGGTCGTCGACGCGCTGACCGAGATCACCGGATTCGCGGGCGACATCAAGTGGCTTACCGATCGGCCCGAAGGGCAGGATCGCCGCGTGCTGGACATGGCGACGACCGAAGCGTCGATCGGCTTCCGCTGCACGACGTCGCTGGAAGACGGGCTGCGGGAAACGGTCGACTGGTATCGGGCCAATCGCACCACCGCGCGGAATGAAGTCGCTACCGTGTTTTGAATCCGAATCCCCCTCCCTTGCAGGGAGGGGTAAGGGGAGGGTCGTGCGTCTATTGCCGCGTTCCATCGACTGAACGACCTTGCACGCGCCGCCAATCCCTCCCCCGGCCCCTCCCTTCGAGGGAGGGGAGAACGAGAGCCTTGAATCTCTACATCCACGACTACGCCGGCCACATCGCGCAGTGCGAGGCGGCGCGTGCGCTGGCCGAGCGGGGTCACACGGTCCACTTCACGTACTGCGACGAGCTGCCGACGCCCCGCGGCGACCTGACTCCCGCCGACGCAATCCCTGGCATCACGATCGAGCCGATCGGCATCGGCCGTTCGATCATCAAGAAGAACTACTTCGTGCGGCAATGGCAGGACGTGCAGTACGCCCGCCAACTCGTGCGCAACCTGCGTAAACACAAGCCCGATGCTGTGATGAGCTCCAACAATCCGCTGATTCCCCAGTGGGCGCTCCTCCGTCACTGCCGGCGCCGCGGCATCCCCGTGATTCACTGGTGGGCCGACGTCTACAGCCTGGCGGTGAAGCACGGCGTGGGACACCGGTTCGGCCCGTTGGGCAAGTTGATCGCGTGGTGCTACGAGAAGTTAGAAATTCGGCTGCTCCAGCAATCGCAGGCGGTGCTGGCGATCACGCCGCAGTTTCGCGCGATTGCGGAGGCGTGGGGCGTCAAGACGCCGTTCGTTGCGATACCCGTCGCGGCGCCAACGGAGCGGCTGCTGCCCGGGCCGAAATGCAATCCGTGGTCCGAGCGTCACGGCTTGGCCGAGACGATGAACGTAGTGTACTCCGGCACGCTGGGAAACAAGCATCATCCGGAGCTGCTCTACGAGTTGGCCGCGTCATTCGTCGATCGGCCGGAGCGGCGCGTGCTCGTTGTGGCCGGCGGCGTCGGGGCCGACGCCCTCGCCCAGCAGCAGGCCGAGCGGCCGCTGCCGAATCTGGTGTTGTTGCCGTTCCAGCCGTACGAGGACTACGCCCACGTGCTGGCCACGGGCGACGTGCACGTGACGACGCTCAACGCCGAGGCATCGGCCTACGCGCTGCCCAGCAAGGTGATGAGCCAGTTGTGCGCGGGCCGGGCCCAGGTGGCGATCGTGCCGCGGGACAACGACATGGGGCGGCTGGTGGCAGCCTCCGGGGCGGGCGAGGTGTATCCGGCGGCGGAGTTCGCCGCGGCGCGCAACGCGGTCGATCGCCTGCTGGACGATCCCGAGCTGCGCGAGCGGTACGCCCGCGCGGGACGCCGGTACGCCGAGAGCCATCTGTCGATCGCCGCACTCGCGCCCCAGTATGACGATCTGCTGAACCAAGTCGTCCACGGCGCGACGACGATCACGGCGCCCGTCCCAACGCAATCATCGTCCTTGCAGGCGGTTTGAACCCGTCGCGCCAGGCACCGTGCGCCGTGCAATGCGTTTCTCGATCAACGCGATTTTTGTCGCCAAATTCGATTTTTGACGACAAAATGGTTGAAATCATGACTTGCGGCGCAGGACGTCGCCGTAGATCGTTGCGAGCGTGAGAGTTGCAACGAGGCTTCATGTCACACATATTTACACCCACTTTTGGCGTCCAATCGGGCCATTGACGTAACGGCCGTCAAACTCACGAGCTGTGACGAACCTTTCAAGGTCGCGAAATCGTTGCGCAGCGGCGGCACGCCTCGAGGGAGCGGGCAGTCTCGTTCGGGATGTCAAAGATCGGGCGGCGGGATGCGGGCGGCCGCTCCGAGTCCGCCGGGGACCATGCTGACGGATGTACAGTATACGAGGGAGCGCGGCCGTTTTCAAGCCGCGATCGCCGAATCCGTGAGCTTGCAACGTGCCCTCAGGTGGAGAGGGGAGGCGCTTCGGCGTCGGCGAGCTCTTCTTGCCAATCTTTCAGCAGCCGCAGGGCGTCTTCGGGGTCGAACTCGTCGAGGGTCAGCGACCTCAGCCTTTCGACGAGGGGGTGCTCGACGGTCTCGAACAGCGTGAGCTGGAGGCGGCCGTTGCGCGGGGCGCGGGGGTCGGCGCGATCGACGCGGCGGCGGGAGGCCGCGCTCCGCTGGGAGGACTCCGCGTCGCGGCTCAACGGGGGAGGCGCTAAGCCGCAAGCGGCAGGGGGCGAGGGGGCGGGGATGTGAGACTCCGCCTCGTGGCGACCACTTTCGAGTTGGGCGAGGACTTCGGCGGCGCGGCGATTGACTTCCGTCGGCACGCCAGCGAGTTGCGCCACGTGGATGCCGTAGCTCTTGTCGGCGGCGCCGGGCACGATCTGGTGGAGAAACACGATCGAGTCCTGCCATTCTCGCACCGCAACGTTGAGATTGGCCACGCCGGGGAGGCGATCGGCCAGATCGGTCAGCTCGTGGTAGTGCGTGGCGAACAGCGTGCGGCAGCCGATCGCGTCGTGGAGATGCTCGACGACGGCCCACGCCAACG
>CAYSFP010000081.1:0-25011 GCA_964430075.1 uncultured Planctomycetaceae bacterium
CGTCTGGAAAGACGAACAGCAGGGCGAACACCCTGATCGCCTCTGGGGCGTGCGCGATGAGCCTCGCCCATTGACCGTGCAAATTTGGGACAACGACCCGCCGACGCTCGCCAAAGTGGCGGCCCGCCTCGCCCACGACTACCGCGTGAGCGTCGTCGACATCAACTTCGGCTGCCCGGTGCGGCAGGTCACGCAGCGGGCCCATAGCGGTTCCTACCTGCTGCGGCATCCCGACCGGATGGGCGCGATCATCGAGCAAGTCGTCGCCGCCGCGGCGCCGACGCCGGTGACCGCCAAGATCCGCCTGGGCTGCACGCGCGATTCCGTCAACGCGATCGATGTCGCCCAGGTCGTCGAAGGCGCCGGCGCCGCGGCGCTCACCGTGCACGGCCGCACCGCCGCCGACATGTTCAGCGGCCAGGCGGATTGGGAGCGTATCAGCGCGATCAAGCCGCACCTGCGGCGGATTCCGCTCATCGGCAACGGCGACCTGGATTCCGCGGCGAAGGTGCTGGAGGCGTTTCGCCGCTACGCCGTCGACGGGGTGATGATCGCCCGTGCGGCGCTCAACAAGCCGTGGCTATACGCCCAGGCGGCTGCCGCGGTGCGCGGCGAACCAATTCCGCCCGACCCGACGCTCGCCGAGCAACGCGCGCTGATGCTGCACCACTTCGAGCTGGTGCGGCAGCGGTTCGGCGACGAGAAGGCCTCCGTGCTGATGCGCAAATACGCCTGCTGCTATGCCCAGGGCCGCCCGGGAGCGCGCGAGTTTCGCAAGCAGGTCGCGACGATCGGTTCGCCGGCGGCATTTTACGAAGTCGTCGAACGCTACTTTCCGGCGTGAGCCGAGTTGACGGCCGTCAAAAAACGTATTACAATTTGTAATACAGGAGTGCTTTCCTATGGCCGTTTCAATACGTTTTGAACCTAGCGTTGAACAGAAGCTCGAAGCGGCGGCGATCGCGCAGGGCGTGTCGAAGTCGGAGTACATTCGCCGCTGCGTCGCGCGGGAGTTGGACAGGGAGCCTGTTGATCGAGCCAAGTTGGCCTGGGAGCTCGGCAAGGATGTCTTCGGCAAACGCGGCAGCGGACGCTCCGACGGGGCGGAGAACGTCGAAAAGATCCTCGACGAGATGTTCGATGCCAAGCGCCGCGATCGCTGATACAGGGCTGCTCTACGCTCTTTTCGACGCGGACGACAAGCACCATGCGCGCGCCGCCGCCCTCTTGAAGAGCGGACGCTACGAGCTGCTGACGAGCATGGCCGTCGTGACGGAGACGATGCACATGCTCAAGCGCTGTCCCGTGGAGACGCGGGTTGAGTTTCTGCATTGGGTGCGCCAAGGGGGCGTGCAGATCATTGATCTCTTGCTCGACGACCTGGTGCACATCGCCGGCGTGCTGTTGAAGTTTGCCGACTTGCCTGCCGATTTCGCTGACGCAACGATCGTGGCAGTGGCCGATCGGCTCAAGGTCAACCAAATTGCCACGTTCGATCGCGACTTCGACGTCTACCGCTATCGCAATCGGGCGCGATTTCGCAACGTGTTGCGCTAGTTCGCCCTGAAAGGGCATGAGATGACAGCCCAGGGCGCGAGCCCTGGGTTTTCGTAGGCATAACGGTCCCGAAGCCCTGTAAGGGCGGCAGAACGACGTCCCTCTTCGGCAATCCCGCTCTTTCAGAGCTTCACTTGTTAAACCGTTTCTTCCCCAGGGCTGCGCCCTGGGCTGTCTCATCGGGCCCTTTCAGGGCCATCGGAAGTTGCTCCAGAGCAAATGGGAAAGTTATTTTTGAGTCATTCCCGAGCAGGAGTCTGCTCCGGCTGCATCTCATGGGCCAGCGCCCGCAACGTCAGATTGATGTCGCGCAAGAAATACAGGATCGACCCGATCAGCGCCGTCATGCACGCCGCGAATGTCAGCGCCACCGCGACGGCGACTGGCAAATCGACCAGCGAGCCCAGAAACAACAGGATCATGATCAGCGCGTCGAGCAGCACCGACACGCACGCCAGCGTGATCGCCGAACGCAGCAACCGAGCGCGACGCCACAGGATGCCAAGCTGCATTTCGGCGCGAATTCGCTGACTCTCGTCGCCGTGCCACCGCACGTCGACCAACACCCGCGAACGGTCGATGATCCGACCCAACCGGTTCGTCATCGACAGGATCAACAGGCCGACGCCCGAGATCAACACCACCGGGCCGATGGCCAGTTGCAAGATCGGAATCAGTTGTTCAAGCGTCACGGCGGCGAGACGGCGGATCGTCCGGCGTCAGTCGGGATCCTGTGTGTCCTTGGTGTCGATGTCCAGCGGCGCCTTGATGTGCTCGGTCACCTCTTCGGGCGGCAGCGTGAACAGGCGATAGAAGCAAAAGACCGTCAGCGCGGTCACCGAGCTGATCGAGACGATCATGATCGTCCAACCCGCGGCCGTGGGTCCCATCAGGATCTGCCTCCCGGAGGTTAAGCGTCCGTCGCGTCGAGGTTTTGGAAGCGCCCTTCGCGCTGCCAGCGTTTGCCCGCGATGTGGGTCATCAGCAGCAAGAACGCCAGCACGATCGCGATAAAGCCGAGTGACGCAAGCGCCACGGGGCTCTCGGCCACGGCCCGCGCCTCGTCGCCGATCTGGTAGTAGCAGAACGCCAGGAACAGGCCCAGCAGATAAACCGGCGTGACGTACTTGAGCACGAACTGCATGACGTAAGGCACGCGCATCTGGGCGCCGCGGTGCAGTTCGCGGTGACCGCGCTCGATGCCGAAGACCCAGCCGTAGAGAATGGTTTGAAACATGGCCAGGAGGTAGATCAGCAGCGTGCCCACCCAGAAATCGAAGGTGCTGAGCGCCTTGGTATCCTTCGAGAAGTAGAGCACAAAGCCGCTGCCCATCGCGGCCAGCAGGCCCAGCATCGCCGCCGACGCATGGCGCTTCAGGCCCAAGCCTTCCTCGAGAAAGGCGATGCAGGGCTGCAACATCGAGACCGACGCCGCGATGGCGGCGATGAACAGCATGAAGAACCACATGAAGCCGAACACGCGCCCGCCCCACATGGCGTCGAACACGTTCGGCAGCGCCACGAAGCCCACGTGATAGGACGAGCTCATTTCTGGCGAGCTCAGCACGGCGGCGCCAAGAAAAATGAACGCCGCGGGAATCGTGATCAGCCCGGCATGGCACACCTCCGAAAACTCGTTGATCGACGCCGCGGTCAGGCTGCTCAGCGCCACGTCGTCCTTGTGCCGCAGGTAGCTGGCATAGTTGATGATGATGCCGAAGCCGGCGCCCAGCGTGAAAAAAATCTGTCCCGCCGCATCGAGCCACGCCTTGGGATCGCGGAGGGCGGCGCTGTTGGGATTCCACATGTAGCCCAAGCCGTTGACGAGATTCTGATCCGGCTTCGCGGGATCGGGCGTGCCGAGGGAAAGTACGCGGAACAGCACGGCAAACGACAGGATGAACAACAGCGGAATGCCGATGTTGCATAGCTTCTCGATCCCGCGACTCAAGCCACGATAGATGCAGGCGAAGTTGAGCGAAAAGACGACGATCAGCACGAGGAGCGCGAGGCGGTTGTCGGGGGCAAGCGCGGCGCCGTCGCCGCCGGCGCCGATGAAGGCGTTGAAGTAGGCCTTGTATCCTGCCGTCACAGCAGCTTGATCGGTCAATCCGCCCGCCTGGGCCTCGGCGACGAACCGGTCGATGCGCCCGCCGGAGCCGGTCATCAAGTCGCCGGTGAGATACTGAATCGCATAGCTCAGGCACCAGCTTTCGACGAGCACGTAAAACATGTACACGACCAGCGGGATCATCAGGGCCAAGGCGCCGCAGTACTTGGCCGCGGGATTCCGCCAGATCACGCTGTAGATGCCGGGAGCCGAGTTGAATCCGCGAATGCCGCCGTAGCGGCCCATGGTCCACTCGGCCCAGGACAGCGGAATTCCCAGCAGCACCAGCGCGACGAAATACGGCAGCATGAAGGCGCCGCCGCCGTGCTGCGCGGCCAGGCCGGGAAACCGGAGGTAGTTGCCAATCCCGACGGCCGAGCCGGCGACCGCCATAATCACGCCAATCCGCGTGGCGAATTGCTCCCGATTGCCGGAGTTGGGCTTGTCCGTCACGGCGTTCACAATGGGGGCTGGAAACGGCTCTTGTGAAATGTTGGAGGCCCGACGTTAGCCAACAACGCTATACAAGTCAATAACTTACGGCAAATCAGTTGAAGCATAGTGATATTTTTCAAATAGTTACTTGTCATAAATCAGCCGCCGGCTACGATTACAAGTGAATGGACAGTCGCCAGACGCGGGCGATTGGTTGTAGCTAGGAAAAAATGAGCGCCGCATCGCAGACTACCGAATCGGCCGACCGGACGATCGTCGATTTCCTCCGCCGGAAAGGCGAGGCGACGGTGGCCGATTTGGTCGAATTGCTGGGCGTCACCGCGACCGCCGTGCGGCAGCGGCTGACCCGGCTCATGGACCGGGGCTTGGTCGCGCGGCAGTCGGAGGCGGCCGGTCGCGGGCGGCCGACGCACCGGTACTCGCTCACCGAGGCGGGCGTGCGATCGGCAGGGAACAATTACGATCTGCTGGCCCAGGCCCTGTGGGACGAGGTGCGGGCGATCGAGGATGCGACAGTTCGCCAGGGTTTGCTCAAGCGGCTTTCGCAGCGGCTCGCCGCGATCTACCGCGAACGGGTCGACGGCGAGTCGCTCGCCGGGCGGATGGGCTCGCTGGCCGGAGTCCTGGCGGAGCAAAACCTGCCGTTCGAGTTCGATGATTCCAAAGGGTTGCCGGTGCTCACCGCGCTGGCGTGCCCTTACCCGGATCTCGCCGAGCGCGACCGCGGCGTGTGTGCGATGGAAAAGATGATGATCTCCGAAGCCCTCGGCGAAGGCGTGCGGTTGAGCGCGTGCCGCCTCGACGGGGCCAGTTGTTGCACGTTTGAAGCGAGTTCCGCGCCGGTGGGCGCCTAGTGTTCGGGGGGGCTTCGACAGTACGCTAGCTGGATTACGAAGGCCGCGTTGAGTGCGGTTCCTAGAGTTCAGATCGGCGGAATCAGCAGTCGGAAGCAAAACCATGTCCGAAATCACCATTCCCCAACAGGGCACGCTCAAAACCACTGGCTCGCAGCCGTGGATCGAAGGGCGTTTTGAAGAAAACGTCATCACCACCACGATCGAGCAGGCCATCAACTGGGCCCGCCAGGCCAGCGTGTGGCCGCTGACGTTCGGCCTGGCCTGCTGTGCCATCGAGATGATGGCCGCCGGCGCCAGCCGCTTCGACATGGACCGCTTCGGCGCCGGCGCCTTCCGCGCCACGCCACGGCAGGCCGACCTGATGATCGTCGCCGGCACCGTCACCTACAAAATGGCCAGCCGTGTGCGCCGGCTCTACAACATGATGCCCGATCCGAAGTTCGTGATCGCGATGGGGGCCTGCACAGTGGGCGGCGGGCCGTACTTCAAGTACGGCTACCACGTCGTGAAGGGCGTCGACCTGGTCGTGCCGGTCGACGTCTACGTGCCCGGTTGCCCGCCGCGGCCGGAGGCGCTGCTCGAGGGACTGATGCGGATTCAGGACAAGATCAAGGGCCACCGCATCGCCCGGATCGCCGGCGGGGCCGTGGGCGCGAAGGTCGACGACGAGTTGCCGGTGCCGCACCACAGCGGGTACGTGGCGGCGCCGGTGGAGACCGAGCCGTTGTTTGATCATCAGAAGATTACGGGATGATTTCAACCCGATCGGGGTACGGCCGGGGTCGGGGACGACCCGGCTCGCTCCGAACCCTGAACCTCGAACCCTGAACCCTCCGCAATGACCGAAACGCTCAAGATTACGAACCTGCATGTCTCCGTTGAGGACAAGCCGATCCTCCGCGGCGTCAATCTGACGATCCGCCGCGGCGAAACCCACGCGCTCATGGGGCCCAACGGCTCCGGCAAGAGCACCCTCGGCAATGCCATCATGGGTCACCCCAACTACGAGGTGACCGAGGGCACGATCGAGCTGAACGGCGACGACGTGCTGGCGATGGATGCCTCGGAGCGCGCCCGCGCCGGCATCTTCATGGCGTTCCAGCGGCCGATGGCGATTCCCGGCGTGAAGATGGCCGACTTCCTGCGGCACGCCACCACCAACGTGCGCAACCCCGCGCGCAAGGAAGGCCAGGAGCTGATCCCCATGCGGCAGTTCCGCAAGGAGCTGACCGAGAAGATGGACCAGCTCCGGATGGACGTGGAGTTCGCCCGCCGCTACGTGAACGACGGCTTCTCCGGCGGCGAGATGAAGCGAGCCGAGATTCTGCAGCTTGCGATGCTGCGGCCCAAGTTCGCCATCCTCGACGAGACCGACAGCGGCCTTGACGTCGACGCGGTGAAGCTCGCCAGCCAGAGCATCGCTGAAATCACCAACGACGCCTCGGCCGGCGAGATGGGCATCCTGATCATCACGCACCACGACCGGCTTTTGGAACACAATGTGCCCGACTTTACCCATGTGATGCTCGGCGGCCGCATCGTGGAAACGGGCGGCGTCGAGCTGGCGCGCGAGTTGTACACCGAAGGTTACGACCGCATCCGCGCGGCGTACCCGGACGCGGCTGCGACCAGCGACGCGATGCGGCAGACCGTCGCGGCGGCTACCGCATAATCCGGAGACTTACCGCAGAGAACGCAGAGGTCGCAGAGAAAAATACATCGAGGGAAGTTGCCGGTCGCTTGCGTCGGCTCCGCGTCCTCTGCGTTCTCTGCGGTGAAAAATAAAAGGCAAAACCATGGCTACCGACCTGCTCGAAAACAACGCCCTCGGCGAAATCAATAAGTACGACTTCATCACGCCCTCGCACGACGTGTTCAAGGCCGAGCGCGGCCTGAACGCGACGATCGTCGAGCAGATTTCCGAGATGAAGCGCGAACCCGCGTGGATGCGCGACTTCCGCCTCGAGTCGCTCAAGATCTTCGAGTCGAAGCCCATGCCGCGCTGGGGCGGCCGCATCGGCATCGACTTTCAGGACATCTACTACTACCTGAAGCCGACCGCCGGACAAGGCAAAACCTGGGACGACGTGCCGCAGGAGATCAAGGAAACCTTCGACAGGCTCGGCATCCCCGAAGCCGAGAAAAAGTTCCTCGCCGGCGTGAAGGCCCAGTTTGAAAGCGAGGTGGTCTACGGCTCGCTGCAGGAAGACCTCGGCAAGAAAGGCGTGCTGTTCACCGACACCGACACCGCGGTGCGCGAGCACCCCGATTTGGTGCGGGAATACTTCGGTAAGATCATTCCGTCGGCGGACAACAAGTTCGCGGCGCTCAACTCCGCCGTCTGGTCCGGCGGGTCGTTTATCTACGTGCCCAAGGGCGTGAAGATCGAGTTCCCCCTGCAGGCCTATTTCCGCATCAATGCGGAGCGGATGGGCCAGTTCGAACGCACGCTGATCATCGTCGACGAAGGCGCCGAGGTGCACTACGTCGAGGGCTGCACGGCGCCGATGTACTCCAGCGAGAGCCTGCACTCGGCCGTGGTCGAGATTGTGGTGAAGAAGCATGCCCGGTGCCGGTACACGACGATCCAGAACTGGGCCAACAACATCTACAACCTGGTGACCAAGCGGGCGATGGCCTACGAGGGCGCGCTCATGGAATGGATCGACGGCAATCTCGGCAGCCAGCTCACCATGAAGTACCCGGCCGTCTACATGATGGAGCCGGGCGCCCGCGGCGAGATATTGTCGATCGCCTTTGCCTCCAAGGGCCAGCACCAGGACGCCGGCGCCAAGGTGGTGCACTGCGCCCCCAACACCCGCAGCCGCATCATCTCCAAGAGCATCTCGAAGAACGGCGGTCGGGCCAGCTACCGCGGCCTGTGCCAGGTGCAGGACGGCGCCGTGGGCTCCAAGAGCAACGTCGTGTGCGACGCGCTGATTCTCGACCCCCAGAGCCGCAGCGACACCTATCCGTACATCGAAGTGGAGGAGCAGGACGTCCAGATCGAGCACGAGGCCAGCGTCTCGCGCATCGGCGAGGAGCAACTGTTCTACCTGATGAGTCGCGGACTCTCCGAAGCCGAGGCCAGCTCCATGATTGTCAGCGGATTCATCGAGCCGCTGATCAAAGAGCTGCCCATGGAATACGCTGTCGAGATGAACCGCCTGATCGAGTTGCAGATGGAAGGCAGCGTCGGCTGATTTGCGCGGCCGCGGCGCTGCCGCCCGTCGCCGAAAGCTGGAAAGTGTCATGAGCACGGTTATCGATCCTACGACCGAACGCTTGATCGCCGAGTTGTATCAGGTCGACGGCAAGGCGGAGATTGTCGACGGGAGGATCGTGCCGATGAGCCCAACGGGCCTTGAACCCGGCAATGCCGGGGGGGCGGTTTATGCAAGTCTTCGGGCTTTCGTTAAGTCGACAAAGGCTGCAGGCATTGCCGTCCCGGACAACGTCGGGTTCTTGACGAACCTGCCGCATCGCAAGTCCTTTTCTCCCGACGCCGCGTACTACACCGGCCCCAACACGGGAATGAAGTTTCCGACGCAGGCCCCCGACTTCGCCGCCGAAGTGCGCAGTGAGAATGACTATGGTCCGAGCGCCGAACAAGAAATGGCGATGAAACGGGCCGATTATTTTGCCGCCGGCACGATGGTCGTGTGGGACGTCGACTTGGAGGCTGACGACGTGGTCCGCGTCTATCGCGCCTCCGCCCCCAACGCCCCTAAAATCTACCGTCGCGGCGAGTTGGCCGAAGCCGAACCGGCGGTTCCCGGCTGGACGATGCCGGTCGACGAACTTTTTGAGTAGTGGCTTTTTGAATGCCGACCAGCCGCAAGAGATTCGATGCTCAACACGCTTACCGCCACGGGGTTTACGCCCGCCGCCTTCGACGCCTTTCTCGCCTCGCGAAATGAGCCCGCGTGGCTTACGGCCCTGCGCCGCGACGCCTGGTCGTGCTTCGCGTCGCTCGACATGCCGGCCCGCAACGATGAAGAGTGGTCGCGCACCGACATTCGCCTGTTCCGACTCGACCGTTTCAAGCTGCCCGACGGCCAACCGACTGATGGGCCCTCAGCCAAAGGTCTCCTCGCTGAAGGCGTCGCGCTGGGCGGCCAAGTCGAATCGCTCGACAGCGGCGCCGTGCGATCGACGCTCGATCCCAAGTGGGCCGCCCAGGGCGTTCTGTTCGGCAGTCTCGAACAACTCGTCGCCGACCACCGCGACTTGCTCCGCCCTTTTTTCGAGCGGCGCGTCGTCGATCCCGATCGCGACAAGTTCTCCGCGCTCAACGCCGCGTGTTGGTCCACCGGCGCCCTGCTCTACGTGCCGAAGCGCGTCGTGATCGATGAGCCGCTCTACGCCCTCTCGGCCATGACCGACGGCGGCGTCGACCTGTCCAAAACGCTGGTGATCCTCGACGAAGGCGCCGAGGCCACGCTCCTGAGCGAAACCGCGAGCACCGCGCCCCAGGGCGGCGGCTTCCATTGCGGATCGATCGAGTTGATCGTCGAGCCGCGGGCTCGCCTTCGCTATGTCAATCTCCAGAATTGGGGCGATCAGACGTGGCACTTCGCCCACCAAAGGGCGACCGTCGCCGCCGGCGCGTCGCTGCAGTGGACCATCGGCGCCCTCGGCGGCCGGCTCGCCAAGGTGAACCAGCACGTCGCCCTCACGGGCCCGCATGCCGAGGCGCAGGTCAACGGCGTGATGTTCACCCAGGGCAAGCAGCATCTGTCCTACAACACGCATCAGCATCACATGGCGCCGTCATGCCGCAGCGACTTGCTCTATAAGGCCGCCCTGCAGGACCACTCCCGCACCGTGTGGCGCGGTATGATCAAAGTCGACCGCGACGCCCAGAAGACCGACGGCTACCAGCGCAACGACAACCTGATGCTCTCCCGCACCGCCCGCGCCGACTCGATTCCGGGCCTCGAAATCGAAGCCGACGACGTGCGCTGCACGCACGGCAGCACCAGCGGCCGCGTCGACGAGCAACAGGTGTTCTACGCGATGACCCGCGGCTACACTCGCCAGGAAGCGGTGCGGATGATCGTCGCCGGCTTCTTCCAGCAGGTGTTCGACCGCATTACGATCGAAAGCGTCCGCGACGCCCTGGGCGAGGCGATCGGCCGCCGCGTGCGGGCCCTTTCCCAATGAGCCCAGCGCCGCACGACCCGATGGCCGATTTCATCCCCGTCGCCCGCGTTGCCGACGTGCCCGATCCCGGCTCGATGCTGGTCGAAGCGGACGAGCGGCTCGTGGTGCTCGTCCACGCCGCGGGCCACTGGTACGCCCTCGACGACGTCTGCACGCACGACGGCGGCCCGCTGAGCGACGGGCCCGTCGACGCCGCGTCGCGTACAATTGCCTGTCCGCGGCACGGCGCCAAGTTCGACCTGGCGACCGGCGCCGCCGTTTCGATGCCGGCGACCAAGCCGACGGTAGCCCACGACGTGAAGATCGACGGCGACCAGGTATTGGTCCGAATTAATGCTGAATAATCCACCTCGATGAGAGGACAGCGTCCATGCCTATCGCCGAAGACACCGTCCGCGAAGCGCTCAAACAGGTCATCGACCCCGAGCTGTTCGTCAACATCGTCGACCTGGGCCTCATCTACGACGTTAAGATCGCCGAAACCGACGACGGCAAATCGAACGTCGACGTCGAGATGACGATGACCAGCCCCGCGTGCCCTGCCGGGCCGCAGTTGCTGGGCCAATCGAAGGCCGTCGTGAGCAATCTCGAAAACGTCGGCGCCGTCGACGTCCGTCTGGTCATGGACCCGCCGTGGACGCCCGACCGCATGACCGAAGACGCCCGCGATCAGCTCGGCATCTTCTAATTTTTCAGCGCTAAGTTGAAACCACGGATTTCACGGATTACACGGATTTCGTCCTTGCTGACGCATTCCACGTCGTCGTTCGATGGCCATCAACAAGGAAACGACTCCGCCGCGCCCCTTCCCATCCGTGAAATCCGTGTCATCCGTGGTTTCGATCGGTGCGCCTTAGCGCTGTCGTACTAAGCCGCCCCGGTCGGGCCGACAGCCGATCGCTGACAGCCTCCTCCATGCACATCCTTCTCTACGAGTGGATCACCGGCGGCGGCCTGGTCGAGGAGCCCGGCCGGCTGCCGCCGTCGCTCCTCGCCGAGGGATCGGCCATGATCGCGGCCCTCGCCGCCGACTTTGTCGCGACCAAAACGGCTCATGTGACCGTCCTGCGAGACATGCGGCTTGACGGCCTGCCGCTGCCGGGGTGCGAGGTCGTCGAGATCGATTCGATCGCCACGTGGCGCGACGAGTTCGACCGGCTCGCCACGGCGGCCGACCGCACCATGGTGGTGGCCCCGGAGTTCGATGGCATCCTCCGAGGCATCCTCCGTCGCCTGACCGCCGTGGGTGGACGGTCGCTGAACGCCGACGACGCCTTCGTGGAGACGACATCAAACAAGCAGCTTACAGCCGATCGCCTTGCCGCGGCCGGCGTCGCCGTACCCCACGCGCGCACGGTCGACGCGGACGAAACAAAGTTGCCGGCGGACTTCGAATACCCGGCGGTGCTCAAGCCGCTCGACGGCGCCGGATCACAGCACACGCTGCTCGTCCATGGCCCTGGCGACGAGCCGGCGCCCTACCCCTGGCCGCGGCGGTTGGAGCGATTCGTCCGCGGCCGCGCCGCCAGCGTGGCCGCGTTGTGCGGTCCCGTCGGGCGCGTCATGTTGCCGCCGTGCTGGCAGGAACTGTCCGAGGACGGGCGATTCACGTACTGCGGCGGCGCGATTATCCGCGAGCCGTCGCTGGCCGCCCGCGCGACGGCCCTGGCCAGCCACGCCCTCGATGCCTTGCCGCCGGCCCATGGATACGTCGGCGTCGATCTCATCCTCGGCAACGAACTCCGCGGCGAGGCCGACGTCGTGGTGGAAGTGAACCCGCGGCTCACCACGTCCTACGTGGGTCTGCGGGCCGCACTGCGCGAGAACGTCGCCGAAGCGCTGCTCCGCGTCGCCGCGGGCGAGCGCGTCGACCTGACGCTTGGCGTCCCCGATGTGGCGTTTACGGCCGCCGGCGCCGTGTGGCAGCTTTCTTAAGCACATGAGCCTCTTGGCACTCGACATTGGCGGAGCAAACCTCAAAGCGGCGACCGCGCGCGGCTACGCCGCATCTCGTCCGTTCGCCCTGTGGCGAGCGCCGGGCGACCTGGCAGACCAGTTGCGCCAGGTGATCGCCGCCGCGCCGCCCGCTAAGCGACTCGCCGCTACGATGACCGGCGAACTTGCCGACTGCTTTCACACGAAGTCCGAAGGCGTGCACGCCATCGTGGATGCCGTCGTCGCCGCGTCGGGAGGTCGCGAGACCTTCTTCTACGCCACGTCGGGGGCTTTGCTGCCTCCATCGCTCGCGAAGGAGCAACCGCTCGCCGTTGCGGCCAGCAATTGGCACGCGCTGGCATCGTTTGCCGCTCGGTTTACCGAAGGCGAGCCAGCGGTGCTGCTGGACATCGGCTCCACGACCACGGACGTCATTCCGCTCGACGGTCGCGCGCCCGTCGCGGCCGGGTTCACCGATCCCGAACGCTTGCTTTCTGGCGAGCTTTGCTACACCGGGGTGGAGCGCACCCCGATAGCCGCGATTGTCTCCTGCCTTCCCTGGCGTGGCGGCGCCTGCCCGGTCGCCAGCGAGATGTTTGCGTGGACGGCCGACGCCTATCTGTTGTTGGGCGATCTCCCCGAAAATCCGATCGACCGCGAAACCGCTGACGGCCGTCCCAGAACGCGCTCCGCCGCGCGGGCTCGGCTGGCGCGCATGGTGTGTGCCGACGAAACGATGTTCAGCGAGTCCGAGGCAATGACCGCGGCGGCCGCCATCCGGGACGCCCAGCAGGCGAAAATCCGCTCCGCCATCGAGCAAGTTCTTACCCGCTGCCCTTTCCCTCCCGCTCGGGTGATCCTGAGCGGCCATGGCGAGTTCCTGGCCCGCCGCGTCCTCGCGGAAATTCCATGGAGCGCCGGCGGCCCCCAGCTCGTATCGATCGATCGTGCCCTTGGCCCGGAGGTCAGCCGGTGCGCGCCGGCCTATGCACTTGCGGTCCGCGCGGGGGAAGAACTCGGCTCGGCGCTCGATCCCCCCCGCCCTGAGGGGAGAGGTTGCCTGAGGGGCGAATGAGGTCGCAGTCGCAAAGCGTCCCAAGACCGGCCCGCCCGTGCGACGCCGTTCAGGCTCGCCGGGCCTCGCTCTGATTTGCTCTCACTTGGTAACGAAGTGCCACCATGCCGCTCCTGTAGGCTTTGACTTCGACCAGATGCAGGGGGACGTCTCGGTCGAGCTGCTCGAAGAACGAGATCCCATCGCCGATCAAAATCGGTACGATCGAATAGCGAACTTCGTCAGCGAGTCCAAGACGAAGGCACTCGCCGGAAACGGCGCCGCCCCCAATGAACCAAATCGCACGGAACCTGGGACGTAGGCGCCTATTGACGAACTGTGCCAGTCCGCCTGAGTAGAACTCGACGGACTCCCGGGTCCGCGAGAGATCGCGACTCGTAAGGACGAAAGTGGGCTTGTCGCCATAGGCCCACCCGAAACCTTGCGCTTCAAAACGAAGCGCCGTCTCATAGGTTCGAGATCCCATGACGTAGCAGTCGATCGTCTTGAGGAAGCTTTCCATGTATTCCGGGTCCATGGCCTCCCCGCCCACGAATTCGTCGGACGTTTCGAGCCAGTCGACGCGTCCATCCTTGCGAGCGATGAAACCGTCGAGACTCGCCGCCATGTGAATCGTGACGTGAGAATCAGCGTTTGCCATCGTTTTCCCTGGACCTTGGGTGCGGGCGCTCGGAGCTGCCTCGGCTTGAGTCCGCCTGGCTCGTGATTGTCTAACAAAACGACGTCGATAATACTGTTGCGAGACTGGCTCGTCGTCAACAATCCGGTCACAAATGGCCAACAGAGACATCCGGCAAGGTTCAGGCGGGGTTCAAAACTGGGAACCAGTTGACGATCCCATTGCCCTGATTTTCGAAGCCGGGCACAATCGGCGCATCGTGGAGATGTTGTCGCTGATGAGGAGTGAAGCACGTGAAAATCTTACTGGCTATCGACGGGTCTCCCTGTAGCGACGCAGCGGTTGCCGAGGTATGCCGGCGACCCTGGCCTTCGCAAAGCGAGGTCCGATTGATCACGGTGGATTCCCCGATGAGCAGAGAACGGTTGCCGGGGACGTCCCCGAGCGCCTTCGATGAAATCAACCTGCAACTGCGCGCCGAAGCACTGCGGCGTCTCAACGCTGCCGCTGCCGTCTTCAAGGATAACGCCTCCGAACTGCTCGTGACTCCAGTTCTGCTCGAGGGACACCCCAAGGACGTGATTCTGGAGGAAGCCGAGCGTTGGGGCGCCGACCTGATTGTCGTCGGGTCGCATGGGTACGGAGCCATACGACGTCTCTTCCTGGGGTCGGTTTCCTTAGGGGTCGCGACCGGTGCGCCGTGCTCGGTAGAAATTGTTCGTTCCCCACCAACGTCCTTGAGCGATTCTCCCCCGGCGGCATCATAAGTCGGAATGATCCGGTCATTCGCGATACCGACAATGTTGGACTCCCGCGCGCCCCGAGCGCAGATTCGATCGTCGAGGAAGACACCGCATGGGCGCAGTCCTGCTGTTTGCTGTGGGCCTTGCCCTGCTGGTCGTCGGAGCGGAGTTGGTCGTGCGCGGGGCGTCACGCATGGCAACGATGCTGGGCATCTCGCCGATGGTCATCGGGCTTACGATCGTCGCGATCGGGACCAGCACGCCCGAGTTGGCCGTAGGCGTCACCGCGGGGCTGCAAGGCAACGGAGGCATCGGCGTGGGCAACGTTGCGGGCGCGAACGTCTTCGTGATGCTGTTCATTCTCGGATTGAGCGCACTCATTCAGCCGCTGCCCTTGCACTTGCATATTTTCAAACTGGAGTTGCCGACGATCGTCTTCGCGGCCGCATTCATGACGGCCCTGGCGTGGGACGGAGTTCTCTCGCCCCTCGACGGCTTCCTGATGTTGATGGTTGGCCTCATCTATACCATCGCCCTGATCTTTGTCACGCGCAGAGCGTCGAAACTCGCGAAGAAGGAATTCCAGGAGGAGTATGGCCCGCAAACCGCTCCAACCACGCGGCCAAAATGGCGAGGGCAAATCCAGTACGCGACGATCCTCGTCGGCGGCATGGCGCTCACGGTGCTGGGCGCGGAATGCCTGGTCCATGGCGCCGTCGATATTGCCCGGTCGCTCAACGTCTCCACAACCATCATCGGGCTGACCATCGTGGCCATCGGCACGTCCTCCCCGGAGCTTGTCACGACGATCATCTCAACGCTCAAAAACGATCGGGACGTGGCCATCGGCAACCTTCTGGGAAGCGGCATCTATAACATCCTGGTCATCCTGAGCATCGTGTGCATGGTCACGCCGGGCGGCCTGCCGGTCGAGCCACAATTGCTCTCGTTCGATATTCCGCTCATGGCGGGCGTGGCCCTTGGCGCCATTCCCGTGTTCGTGACGGGGAAGCAAGTTTCGCGCCTGGAGGGCGGATTGGGAGTCGCCATTTACTTGACCTATTTGCTGTGGCTCGTTCTCCGCAATGCTTGAGCGACGATCGATCGCGGCAAACAGGTGACTTCCGGTCGCCGCGAAACTCCCTTGGAGGAAAATAGATGACTTCACCGTCTGCCAACCAGCCGGCTTGGCACTCGCTTGCCGTAGCGGATGTCTTGCGTGAGTTGTCGTCATCCAACAAGGGCCTCACCGAGCAGGCGGCGCGCGAGCGGCTGGCTAGCTATGGGCCGAACGAGCTCCAAGCGGGTCACAAAGTCTCGGCCTGGCGAGTCCTCGTGGAACAGTTCCAGAACGTTCTGTTGGTGATCCTCATCATCGCCACGGCGCTTTCTCTCGTCGCCGGCCACGGCATGGAGGCGATCGTCATCGGCGTGATCGTGTTCTTCGCGGTGGCCTTAGGATTCGTTCAGGAGTACCGGGCCGAGCGGGCGATGGAAGCCTTGCAGCGAATGGCCGCGCCCAACGCCACCGCGATTCGCGATGGCGAGGAAGCCCACATTCCGGCGCGGGAACTCGTACCGGGCGACGTGCTTCTGCTCAAAGCGGGCGACAAGGTTCCCGCCGACTGCCGCCTTATCGAAGTCCACAATCTGCAAGCCGATGAAGCGCCGCTGACCGGCGAATCGGTCCCGATCGAAAAGCATGAGGCGCCCTTGCCGAATGCCGACCTGGCCGCCGGGGACCGCACGAACATGGCTTTCGCCGGCACGGCCGTCACTTACGGTCGCGGACGGGCGGTCGTGGTCGCCACCGGCATGAACACCGAGTTCGGCAAGGTCGCCAGCATGCTGCAAAGCGTGCAACAGTCACGCACGCCCCTCCAGGAAAACTTGGACCGCGTCGGCCGCGTTCTCGCGATCGTGGCGCTGGTCGTCGTCGTCGTCATCGTGGCGCTGGGCCTGTGGCGTCGCGCGGAAACCCAGCAAACGGTTACGGAGTTGTTGCTCTTTGGCATCGCCCTGGCGGTCGCCGTGGTGCCAGAAGCTCTGCCGGCCGTCGTCACCGTTTCTCTCGCCATCGGCGTGCAGCGAATGGTCAAACGGAACGCCCTGGTGCGCCGGCTGCCCGCCGTCGAGACATTGGGCAGCACCAGCGTGATTTGCTCCGACAAGACCGGCACGCTCACCAAGGATGAGATGACGGCCCGGCAGTTCTATATCGCCGGTCGCACGTTCGAGGCGTCTGGCGCCGGTTACGAACCCAAGGGCGAGTTCTCGACCGAGGGCAAGAGGATCCCGCTACCGGACGACCTGCGAGAGTTGCTCCAAGCGGGCGTGCTGTCGTCCGACGCCCACCTGTCTCACGACGACGAGGCCGGCCGTTGGCAGATCCAGGGCGATCCGACCGAAGGCGCACTGATCGCCGCCGCCGCCAAAGCCGGGTTGCACAAGCCACAGCTTGACGAAGAACTGCCGCGCGTCGATGAAATCCCCTTCAGCTCGGAATCCAAGCGGATGACCACGCTGCACCAGGCGGAGGACGGCCTGCTGGCTTACGTCAAAGGCGCTCCGGAAGTGCTGTTGCCATCCTGCAACTCACAACTCACCGAACATGGGGAAGAGCCATTGACCGACCACGAGCGCCAGGACATTGCCGAAGCGGCGCGCCGCATGGCCGAAAACGCCCTGCGCATCCTCGCATTGGCCAGACAGCGCCGCGCCTCGCGCGAGTCGGTGAACGAGCGGCTGACGCTGCTGGGTCTGGTGGGCATGATCGATCCGCCCCGCCCGGAGGCCAAGGCCGCGGTCGAAAAGTGCGAAGCAGCCGGAATCAAGGTCGTGATGATCACCGGCGATCACCCGCTCACCGCCAAGGCGATCGCCCACGACCTCGGAATCTCCAAAACAGGCCGCGTGGTGACCGGCGCCGAGCTGGACGGCATCCCCGATGCCACGCTCCAAAACGAAGTCGACGCCTTCGAAGTGTATGCGCGCGTCTCGCCAAGCCACAAGCTCCGCGTCGTCGGCGCACTCCAAGCCCGCGGCCACATCGTCGCGATGACCGGCGACGGCGTCAACGACGCGCCCGCGCTCCGCAAGGCGAACATCGGCATCGCGATGGGCGTCACCGGCACGGACGTGACCAAAGAAGCGGCGGACATGACGCTCATCGACGACAACTTCGCGTCGATTGTGGCGGCGGTCGAGGAAGGCCGCGGCATCTACGGCAACATCAAAAAGTACCTCATGTACTTGCTCTCCGCCAACATTGGCGAGATCGGCCTGATCGCCGGGGCCTCGCTGCTAGGCCTCCCCATGCCGCTCTCGGCCGTGCAAATCCTCTACGTCAACCTCGCCACCGATGGCCTGCCCGCGCTGGCCTTGGCGGTTGATCCGCCCGAAGACGACATCATGCGCCTTCCGCCGCGCAATTCCCGCAAGGGTATATTCACGCCGCCCGTGGTGCGGCTGATGGTGTTAGGCGGCGCATGGTCGGCGATCACGAACCTGATCCTCTTCATCGGCGCGCGCTACCTGGGTTATACCGACCAGGCCGCGATGACGTTGACCTTCGTCTCGCTCGTGTTGATTCAATTCTTCAAAGCCTATGGTTACCGCTCCGACCATCAACACGTCCTGCATCGCCCTCTCTCGAACCGCTGGCTGAACCTGGCGATCCTCTGGGAGATCGGCCTCTTGGTGCTGATCCTCTACGTGCCGTTTCTTGGGAGCGCCTTCGAAGTGACGCCCCTGTCGCTTTGGGAATGGGTCTTCCTCATCTTCTGGTCGCACACGATCTTGCCCGTGTTGGAATTCGGCAAATGGCTCGAGCGGCGAGGAGTCTTCCAGCGCGACCAGCGCCTTGCCGCATCCCACCCGTAAGACCGTCAAGGGATCAACCTCCAACGCCGGCCGAGCGATCGCAACAGCCGGCTGAAACGTCTCAACATGCCGATCGCGCCGAAAAGGCTTGCTGTCGCACCAAAATTGAGGGAGGGGAATTTGAAACCGGCGCGCGTCCCTCCCCCCAATCTTGCCTCAGTGTACGGTCGAACGCTCCGAGAATGATTCGCGTCGTCAAAGTCGGAGGCAGCCTCTTCAATCTGCCGCACCTGCCGGACAAGCTGCGAGCCTGGCTCGCCGCGCAGCCACGCGCCCACCATGTCCTCGTCGCGGGCGGCGGCGAACTCGTCGAGCAGGTCCGCACCTGGAACCGCGAGGAGCCGGTCGACGAAACGGCCGCCCATTGGATGTGCGTCGATCTGCTCACCGTGACGGCCCACCTGCTGCACGCCTGGCTGCCGGAGATTCCGCTTGTGGAGGACGACCGGCTGCTGTGCCAGCGCATGGGCGAAGACGGCGCCACGATCTTCGGCCCGGCCCCCTGGATGCGTCACTCCGAGCCGGGCCTGCCCGGCCAGTGGCTGCCCACGGACTGGAACACCACGAGCGACTCCATCGCCGGCCGCCTGGCCGTGGCCCTGCGGGCCGACGAGTTTGTGCTGCTGAAGTCCGAATTGCCGCGCTCCCGCAGCCGCGAGCTGAGCGCCCTGCCGGCCATCGGCTACATCGACCCCATCCTGGCGCAGATGTCCCACGAGCTACCGCCGACAAGGCTGGTCGACTTCCGCGCCGAGCCGCCACGACAATCCCGCGTGCCGCGTCCGGGTCAAGGCGCAACCTGAATTGATACGATTCCGGCCCATGATCACCAAGGCCGCAGCGGTATGCATTAGCCCAGAGCGTGGGCGAGGCGCGCCGTCGGCTACCTCCGCTTCACCAGGCCCCGCAACGTCTCCAGGTTGATTTGATCCCAATCGCGCCCGTTCTCTTGCCCCTTGGGCGTCTCTAAATACATCGGCGTCTGCGCGAACCGCCGATCGTTCACCAACGCGCGGAATGCCTCGAGGCCGATCTCGCCGCGACCGATGTGGGCGTGCCGATCCACGCGGCTGCCGAACTTCGCCTTGCTGTCGTTGAGGTGGAACGCCTTCACGCGGTCTAATCCAACGACTTTATCCAGTTCCTTCATCGTCGCCTTGAATTCCTGCTCCGTCGAAATCGCATAGCCCGCCGCGAACAGGTGGCACGTGTCGATGCACACGCCCCCTAGCCGCTCAGGCTCCTTCACGCCCTCGAGAATCGCGGCGAGCTGCTCGAACCGCCACCCCAAGTTCGAACCCTGTCCGGCGGTGTTCTCGAGCAAGCACTTCGCCGCGATCCCTCGCGTCTGCTTGTGCACCTCATCGAGCGCGCCGATGATCCGCTTGATCCCCGCCTCCTCGCTGGTCGTCGTGTAGCTCCCCGGGTGCGTTACGACATAAGGAATGCCGAGCTGCTCTGCCCGTTGCAGCTCGATCACGAACGCGTCGATCGACTTCTTCCACAATTCCGCGTCGGGACTGCCCAGATTAATGAGATACGAATCGTGCGACAGCGGATGCCGAATCTTCAGCTCGGCCAGCTTCTCGCGAAACAGCCTCGCCTCGTCGTCCGAAATCGGCTTGGCGCGCCACTGGTTGTTGTTCTTCGTGAACACCTGCACGCAGTCACACTCCGTGCGCCGCGCGATTTCAACGGCTTTGTAGTAACCGCCGGCGATCGATTGATGGGTGCCAAGAATCGGCATGCGTCGAATCGTAGCCGACGGCCGCGTCCCCCGAAAGCCGCCGCGGCCAGCTCGACGGCCTCCAGCCTACAGTCTTATTTTCTTCAATGCCCATAGGCCCCGCCCTGATGCGGTCCCGGCAACTCGGCCACCATCCGATCCCGCTCCCACGGCAACACCTCCGGTCCGAAATACCACGGCTGCTCCTCGTTGGCGTCGTCCAGCAGCGGCCGGTCCATGATTTCCCAGCTCACCGACGCATCGTCGTCCTGCACGATCTGGCTGCGATCGACCACCAGCATGTAATGGCTCGGCCCCACGCCCGCCACGCGGCTGTCGAAGTCCTCTTGCAGCGGGCAGTGAAACAACTTCGGCCGGGCGAAGGCCGGATTGGGAACTTTGTTGTACTTGAAGGCATCAGCCAACGGCCGCTGTTCAATCCACGGCAACAGATCGACGCTCCACGTCTGCGGCAGCGAAAACCGCCGCTTCGCCTGAATGTACTGCATGAGCGCATGCCGCAGCTGGTAGGCGTTGTTCTGGCACACCGTCACATTGACGCGCGCCCGCGCATTCTGGATCGCCGGAAACAGCAGCCCCATCATGAGCCCCATGATGAACAGCACCACCAAGAGCTCGATGAGCGAAGCCCCGCGACGGCGAATCGTTGCATGAGCATGCATGGCAAGAGCCAACTGAACGAGGGCCCAACGAAGAGGACGAACGTCCTGCCTCATTCTGTCTAAACGGCATGCAACATTCTATCAAATCGTGCCAGCCGGTGACTTTCCGCTCACTCTCCCCGCCCCAACCAGCTCACCATCGTTTGCGTCACGAACTCCGCCGCGTCCTGTTGCACAAAATGGTCCGCCTCCGGCACGGTCACGATCGTGAGGTCCCGCTCGACCCAGTCCCATGTGCCGTTCAGCGCAGGGGCGAGCAGCGCCTGGTCTTTCAAGCCATGGATGAGCAGCACCGAGCACTTCACCTTCGGCAGCTCCTGGTCCGGCAACGCGTACGGCTCGCGCGGATAGTTCGCCTTGTAGTAGTTCAGCATCGCCTCGAACGACGACCGCCGAAACGCCGCGATGTAATTTTCGCGCGCCGCTGCATCCTTCACCCAAAACGCCAGCCCCTCGGCCGAGAGCTTCGCCGCGGCGTCGGGTTGCTGAAAATCGCGCGCGTACTGGCTGTTCCGCTGCTGCCCGGGGTTGGTCGCCAGCTCGCGCAGCAGGCCGTTGGGATGCGGGAGGTTGAGCACGACGAGCCGCTCGGTCATTTCGGGATGGGCCATCGCGAACGACCACGCCACCATGCCGCCCCAGTCGTGACCGACGATCACCGCCTGCTCGCGACCGAAATGCTCGACGACCGCGCGCACGTCGCCCACCAGTTTGTCGACGGTGTAATTCTCCACGCCCTCGGGCTGGTCGCTCAGGTTGTAACCCCGCTGATCGATGGCCACGACCTGGAAATTCTCCGCGAGCGCCGGCATCTGCTCGCGCCACGTGTACCAATAGTCTGGAAATCCGTGAATCATCACCGCCAGCGGACCTTTGCCGGCCGTTACGTAGTGGATCTTGACGTCCCCGGACAGGACGTAGCCATGCTCGCCCAGCGACGCCTCCGCGGCCCGAGCTCCCCGGCTGCCCAGGACGACCAGCGACAACGCCAGCAACGGCACGTGTGGACGAAACATAAAACCTCCGCAGAATGGGGCGCGAGGAAAGCCTTGGTGAACCAGAGTCGTAGCAGCAGCTTGGCCGCCGACGCTCGCTCAGGCAACCCTCCGACGTCTCAAAACGACGAGAAGACAGGTCATCCGGTCGGCGACAGAATGCCACCGGCCTACTCGGCATTTGGAGATCGATATATCGCCGGTGCAATCCCGACTTCCCTAACTCAACGCAGCAGAAAAATGCCGTCCCGCCTTGCCGGAATGCAGCGAATTTCTCCGCCGACGACTAGAATCAAGGCTGGGGCGCCCCACGCGCCCGATCGACGATTTCTCAGGAAAGGCCCAATGGATCGCGACGTAATGAGACTCGAGGCCGGCCAAACCATCGTCGTTCGCGCCTGGTGGAAACGCGGCCAGGAGGTCGAATGCGTGGTCCGCCAGGTCTATCCCTCCGGCGCCCTGTCGGTCCGCGAAATCGGCTCGGAGCACGACAAGATGGCCCAGACAAGGGATGTCGTGCGCGCCTCGACGAACTGAGCTCGCGGCGGCCTTGAACCTCTCGAAAATGTCGAGCGGCGCCACGCGCGGTAGGAACTCGGGCGCCGCACCCAGCTCTCAAACCGACCCGGCCCTTCTCCCTGGTTACGCGCCATCGACCGCGCCGCCGCTGCACCGCGCTTCGGCAGGCGCCTCACCCGCCGTACCCCGTCATCTGCAGCACGCGCATCAGCACGTAGGCCAGCGCGGCTGAAATGGGAATCGTCAGCACCCACGCCCACACCATCCGCTCGACCACCGTCCACTTGAGCGAGTTGAACCGCTTTGCGGCGCCCACGCCCATGATGGCGGCCGACACGGTATGCGTGGTCGACACCGGAATGCCAAAGTGCGACGCCACGCCAATGATCGCAGCCGAACTGGTTTCCGCGGCAAACCCGTGCACCGGCTGCAGCCGCACCATCTTATGCCCCAGCGTCTTGATGATCCGCCACCCGCCGGACGCCGTCCCCGCGGCCATCACCAGGGCGCAGGTCACCTTGATCCACGCCGCGATGGGCAGGTTGCCGCCCGCCTCCGGCGTCGGCGTCTGCAAAAACGTCAGCCAGCTCGGCAGATCCGCCAGCCGACCATTCGCCGTGCCGGCGGCCAGGGCCAAAGCGATGATGCCCATCGTCTTTTGCGCATCGTTCGTGCCGTGCATAAATCCCATCGACATGGCACTTGCGAGCTGCGCTTTGCCGAAAAACGAGTTCACCGTGCGCGGCTTCCAGTTGCGCAGCAGGGCGTACAGCAACCCCATGATGAACAGCCCCAAGATGAAGCCGCACACGGGGGATGCGAACATCGGAATAATCACCTTCCCCAACAGGCCCTTGCTGGGATACCAGCTCACCTTGTCGGGCAGCGACCAGATGACGACGTCCCACGTGTGCGCCGACGCGACCGCGGCCCCGACAAGCCCGCCCACGAGCGCGTGACTGGAACTGCTGGGCAACCCTGCGTACCACGTGATGAGGTTCCAGACAATGGCGCCCAACAGCGCGCAGATCAGCACTTCCTGCGAGGCCACCCGCGGATCGATCAGGCCCGAGGCGATCGTCGTCGCCACCGCCGTTCCCCACAGCGCGCCGATCAGATTCATGGCCGCCGCCAGAATCACCGCCTGCCGAGGGCGCAGCACCCGCGTCGCCACCACCGTGGCGATCGAATTGGCCGTGTCGTGAAACCCGTTGATGAACTCGAAGACGAGCGCCGTCAGGATTACGACGAAGATCAGCGTCACGCCAGTTACTCGTGCGTCAGGAGTTCTTCAGCACGATATGCGAGATCGCGTTGCCGCAATCCCGGCAACGGTCGATAGCCCGCTCCAACAAATCGTACAGATCGCGAAGCATTATCGCCTGCAGCGGGTCGAACGTGCCGCCGTAGACCTCGCGCAGCAGTCCGAGCATCACCTCGTCCGCCTCGCTCTCGACGCTCTGCAACTGGTCGTTCATGGCCTTGACGGTTTCCAGCGGCGGCATCTTGCGCAGCAGCCGGACCATGCGCGTCAGCGTCTCGGTCGCCCGCTGCATCAACTCCACCTGCGGCGTGAAGTCGATCCCCGCCAACCGCTCCGGCGCCAGGTTGTAGCGCTCCGCGAACTTCTCGATCACCTTGCAGATGCGATACATCGAATAGGACAGCGTCTCAATGTCTTCGCGCTCCAGCCCCGTGATGAACGTGTTGACCAGTTGCTCGCTGATCTGCTCGGTAATCCGCTTGTCCTTGTCCCGTTCGATGGCAAAGTCGTCGAGCGGCCGCGAATGCTTGCCGTTCTTCAAGAGCTGCACCAACAGCTCGGTCAGCGCCCGCGTCTCGTCGGCGCTGGCTTCCAGCAGGTCAAAAAACTTAGCGTCCTGACTGAAATACTTCTGGATGGAGATCATGCACTTTGGCCGCCCCTCTTGCTGGCCCCGCCTGGTGATTCGGTGTCCTTTGGAGAAGTTCCCATCATCTGATCTTCACAAAAAGCGGCGGCTGTTTCAAGGATCGGTCAATCGGTTCCCGGCATGGGGCCGTTTGACCGGCGCCGGGCGGCGTCTTCGGAATCGGCATAACCCGAAATTGCGCAAATTCGGGCGGGCCGCGGGGGCGGCGGGGGCCGCCGCAGCCTGTTCCAGAACGGGGCAACGGGCACGCGGAAAACCGCCCGGCGCGGGGCGCGCACGAAACGGACGAGAAGCGGCGTCGGCAAGCGGCCGCGCCGAGTTGTCGTTGCAGGGGGGCGCCGCACCCACCGCCTGCTTCGAACACGAGGGGTTCACGAACCAGAGCCGGTTTCAAAACCCCCTCTCCGTGCGAGGGGTGAGGTTGGGAGAGGGGTGAACTGTTCGAGCAGTTTCAATCCCTCCCCTAGCCCTTCCCTTCAAGGGAGGGGGTTTGAAACCGGCTCTCGTATTTTGACGAAGGAGGTTCCTTTGCCGACTTCCACGTCGACTCGATCTGATCGAAGTGCCAGGAAAACGCCTGCCGCTGCTTCGACCAGAACCCGACGTCGCACCACGCCGGGTCGAACCGGCCCACCACATGGCACTGATCGTTGTGGTTGGAACCACGAAAATCACGAAAGCGACGAAAAGTGGATCGAGTCCACCGTTTACATTCTTGGGGCGCTCTCCGAATGGCACTTGAACTTTGTCTAACTCGTTCGCTGTTGAAATGATA
>CAYSFP010000082.1:0-7420 GCA_964430075.1 uncultured Planctomycetaceae bacterium
CACCTTCTTTATCAGGTCACAAGAATTGAATGCGACTTTTGCGTTGATGCTGAAAATCGTCCGGTCGAATCTCGGAGAAGTAAAGCCACCCATAACTTCTCCCCCCGGCCACAGCCGATCCGCCAACTCCAGCAATCCGCAACACGCAAAGAACTGGCCGGGGTTGGTCAGGTCGACGGGGATTTGGATGTTGGGCTCGAGATCAGTCATGGCTGTTCTTCCACCGTCCGTGGCTGCGCTTGATTCCCGCTAGGCACTGGCCGATAATGAGGGCATGAACGTGTCTGGCCGAGTTGAAAACGGCGTCGTTGTCTTGGAGGCGCCGGCCATGCTGCCCGAAGGCGCGCATGTCGTTGTGTCGTATCCAACGAGCCCGCCCCTCCCTGCGGCGGTGCGGCGGCCGGTGGTCCTGCCGATTTTCGACTACGACGGCCCTCCCGACATCGATTTGACCAACGAACGCATCGCGGAGATTTTGGATCGCGACGATGCATCTCGTTGACGTCAATGTCTGGCTCGCCCTGGCGTTCAAGCGGCACATCCACCATGCGTCGGCCGCCAGTTGGTTTCGCGCGGCGACCGCGCCGCGTTGTTTCTGCCGGTTCACCCAGGCGGGCCTTCTGCGGCTGGCGTCGAACCCGGCCGCCATGGGCCCGGCGGCGGTCACCCTGGCCGAAGCGTGGCGCGCCTACGATGCTTTCGTGCTCGACCCGAACGTCGCGTTTATCGAGGAGCCGGCGGGCATCGAAGCGATTTGGCGATCCCATACGCAAAGCCAGACGTTTTCTCCTAAGACTTGGACCGACGCCTACCTGGCCGCGTTCGCCCAACTCGCCGGCCTCGAAGTCGTTTCTTTCGACCAGGGATTCGCCCAGTACAAAGGCATTCGCTGCACCATCTTGGCGTAACCGATCCCTCCGTGCCGGCAGGCGGCAGCAGGCGAAGAACTGGCCGGCGTTGGTCAGGCGGGCGGGGATTTGGACGTGGTGTTCCTTGTCGCTCATTTCGCGCCTCCTCCATCGGCCTTTGCGCTGGCTTCCCAGTCGGCGGCGCGAACAAGGGATTCCAGATAAGCTAAGCCCCAGCGGCCGTACTTTCGCTGGAGGCGGGCAAAACGCCGGAGGACTTCGACTGATTGTTGGCTTGTTGTTTCGCCGCAGTGATTGTCGTCGAGACACTGATCGGGAGTGAAATGCGGCCGCGCGCAGCCGTGGTGCGCGGCGATCAGGTGCAAAACCAGCTCCCGCGCGTCGTCCGAGAGCGGTTCGAATTCTGGAAGAGCCTGGATGTCCAACATCGATCCGAACTCGTGCCTGTAAGCTGAGCGTTCAAGTTTTCCGCGTCGCTTGCCCGACTTGGCCCACGCCTTGGTCTGGGAATAGTCGACGTTGCCGATTCCACGCTGCCACCGCTCCCGTTCCTTGCCCAGATCGTGAAACTGCGCCGCGAGGATGACGGCATCGCGTAGTTCAGGATCGAGAGAAAGCCCCGAAACGAACCGTGTCGCCGCCTCCTTCGCGTCGTTGAGATGGGGTTCAAGGTAGTAACACTTTCTGCGACTTCGGACGTCGGCATCGGCTGCCAGGACGCGGACGAACCAATGCCACGTCTTGATCGGCTCGCCTTCCTCGTCGTCAGGATCCGTCAGTACGATCGGCGGACAGGCAAGCTTCATTCCGTCGGGCGGCGCGGGATCGGATTCTTCCCGCGTAGTCCATTGACGTTTTCGCATTGGCCCCTTGTCGTCAGACCACCTATCAGCGACGTCGTCATCGTTGGCGGCAGGCAGCTCGCCTTGTTTGGGCATCGGCGGAAAATTACCGTCGAGCATGCCTTGTTTGGTGAGTCCGCCGATGTCGTGGGGGAGCAGGACAGTTTTGCTTCCAAGTCGCGATTCGGCTTGCTTGTTGTCCCAATTCGTAAGTTCTGTGATATGAGGCAGAACTTCGACCTCGCCTTGCTCATCCACGATCCACGCGGGCCGTTGCGGATATCGCTCGGCCAGCTTGACGAGCTCCTTCCATACGCGGGCGGCGCGGTCTTGCAGCAACTCGTGCGGCTTGACTGGATACGCGTCGAGCAGATCCTGAAGACCCTGAGGTGGATACTCGTTGAGTAAGTCGCCGGTGATGACGCCGACTTCTTCCCGCCACGCAATCTGCGTTTCGGGCGGTTCGTAGTTGCGGATGCCGCGCAGATACGGCTCGACAAGCGGTCGACCGGGCATCTTGCCACGGACACTCGTTAGCGCCCAGGCGTCGAAGAGGATCTCGGTGGCGGGTAGGATTGTCGGTTCGGGGGCGAAAGCGGCAACGCGCTCGGTGGGGTCGAGATTGCCTAGCGACAATGGGCTGGCGTCATGTTGATCGTTGCCGAACGGAGAGAGTTTCTTCAGCAGGTCGAGCGTCTTCTGTCGGCGTTTGTCGATCTCGTCGGCTTTCAATTCACCGGTTTTCTTATCGATCTTCCCGAACGACGCTGGATGCACCACGTCGATGCGAGTGTCCGCACGTTCTCCATAGCGATTCACGCGGCCGAAACGCTGGGCCATGCTCTCGAACGTCGACAAATCGCAGACCAGATGGTCGGCGGAAATGTCGATCCCCACTTCGCCGGCGCTGGTGCAGACGAGGTAGACCGTTTCGCCCAACTCGGCACCCTTCAGGAATCGCTTGAACTCGGGTTTTTCAACCAGGTCATCGCGCTCTCTGCCGCGCATCGTGCCCGTGAGCAGTACGACTGATCGTTTCGTCTTGGCAAGTTCCTTCTCAATGACTGCCACGGCTTCGAGCGTTCTTGCAAATGCCAGTACGGCGACATTGGCGTCTTTGTAGCCCGCTGCAATCTCCGCAATTTTGTGCGCGACCTGTTTGTCGGCATCAACTGAGGTAAGCCTCAGATGCTTTCGGGCTCCAATGCGCTGCTTGACTAGGGGATCGGCTTCGTTGACCGCTCGTTCCCCAGCGCTTGGAAATGAATCGCCGGAGCTTCGCGTCGTGGCGGTCAACTCCATGACTCGCAGGTGCGGCCAGGCAAGCTGTCCCGATTGCTTTCGTTCCCGCTTCTGCTCCTTTTCGATGGCAATCAACAACTCCTGAAACGCCGGCTCCAAATGCGCTTCGTCATGTACCAGCAGCGCATCCTGCCCAAGAAATCCCGCATGCAGCGGCTTCGATTTGAACCCCACCCCATAGCCGCTGAACAGCAGGCGGCTGCCGATCATGTCGACCGTGCCGCAGATCACCGCGGGTCGCGACGGGTCGGCCGACCATTCGCGGTTGTCGGCAAACTGCCCGCGCAGCGTGCTGATGGCGAGCGGGTCTCCCTCTTGATCGGCGCAAAGCTTGGACAGCCTCGCAGCGAGCGATTTGAGTATCGGGACATCGTCCGAGGCCTGCGCATTTTTTTCCGGATTCCGTAGCCGACCCTTCAACTTCTCGACTTCATCGGTCGTCTGGTCCACCACCGTTCGCCTGTTGACGACATAGACAAGTCGCCGCGGCATCTTGCCCGGCCGATTGGCAAGGGCGATGAGCCAAATCGCAATCACCAGGGTTTTGCCCAGTCCCGTCGGCAGGTTACAGGACGCCGGCACATTATCACCGATGAATCGGTGGTAAAGCGCCGCCTGCCACGGCATCGGATCGAAGCCGGTCAGGGCTCGAAAGTTTTGTGAAAAGTCATCGCCAACCATAACACCCTCGCGGCTCGGCGACCCGACAGCGAATAAATGTACAGTAGTTTATTTGTATTCTTATGTACAGTAATGCAAACTGGTTGTTATAGCAATTGTGCGGCCTGGATTTTAACGTACTCCAACGATGTCAACAATACCCCTCCTTTAACTTCCCCTACAAAACAATCGAACGCTTTACAAAATCCTGGCGATCGCCTAACCTGCCTCGGTACTGGCTTTGTCCGCGCGAGCATGAAGGTGGGGCCGGCGCCGTGCCGCTGAATGGTGATTTGGCGGCACGGCGGCCAGTTCTTCCGTCGGCTGTCCAGGGTTGGGGGACTCCATTGAAGTGATTGGTATGTAGGGGACGTTTGCGCGAATTGCCTCGTTTCCGCGGTCACCTGACCGCGGCCTCATTGAAGCCCTCCGCGGCCTCTGCCGTGCACGTCCAAGCCCTCTTCGAACCCTCCGACGAAGGCGGTTACACGGCGTACGCCCTGGCGCTGCCCGGCCGATGCGACGACCTCAGGGCGCAAACTTCGCGCCCTCTCCGGGTTTGGCATTCTGAGGGCCTTGGGCCGCTTCTCGTTAAAGGGACGTCGCGGGTTCCGCGATCATCAGGAGATGGAGTTCTGGTATGGGGGCCGGCGCGATGATCCCGGTCTCGCGGGCTCACCTCAGGGGCCAACCTCTCACAAGTCATCCGACGAACCTCGTGCTGCAGCCTAACCTCATACTGATCTGGACTGGGTGCCGTGGGGCGCTTTCTATTAGTCGCATTGGACCGGTAGAAATTGCCATTCCGGCATCTACTTGCCAATGCAGCCACGAGGAGTCTTGGCATGCCAACTATGCGTGCGGTTCAAGTTTCACGGCCCGGCGGACCACTTGAACTTGTGGAGCGGCCGATTCCTGAACCCGGGCCAGGCGCCGTGAGAATCAAGGTCGAAGCCTGCGGGATTTGCCACAGCGATGTGCTCACCAAAGACGGACTGTGGCCCGGGCTCGAGTTCCCGCGCGTCCCTGGGCACGAAGTGATGGGGACGATCGACGCGGTGGGCGCCGACGCGCCGACTCGCTGGCAGCCGGGGCAACGCGTCGGCGTCGGTTGGCACGCGTGGCACTGCGGCTCCTGCGACGCCTGCCGTCGCGGCGACTCTTTTGCATGTGAGACCGGCATTCAAGTGACGGGCATCGCGTTTGACGGCGGATATGCCGAATACATGATCGCCCCGGCGACCGCACTGGCGGCCGTGCCCGCGGGGCTTGTCGCCGCCGACGCGGCGCCGCTTCTGTGCGCGGGTCTCACGACGTTCAACGCGCTGCGCAACAGCGGCGCCCGCGCGGGCGACTTGGCGGCGGTCCTCGGCATTGGCGGGCTTGGTCATCTCGGCGTTCAATATGCGGCCAAGATGGGATTTCGCACGGTCGCCATCGCCCGCGGCAAAGATAAGGAGTCGCTTGCCAGGCAACTCGGCGCCATTCATTACATCGACAGCGACGCGGGGAACCCCGCCGACGAGCTTGCGAAACTCGGTGGCGCCAAGGTCGTGCTCGCCACGGTCACCCACGGCCCCGCCATGAGTGCGACGATCGGCGGCCTGGCTCCCCGGGGGCGACTGATGGTCCTCGGCGCCGCCGGTCCGTTTGAGGCGGCGCCGCTGCCGCTTATCATGGGCCGTCGCGCGATCGAGGGCTGGTATTCCGGCACATCGATCGACGCCCAGGAGACGTTGGCCTTCAGCGAACAGGCCGGCGTGCAGTCGATGAATGAGGCATATCCGTTGGCACGTGCGGCGGAAGCGTTCGATAGAATGTTGAGCGGCAAGGCGCGATTCCGCGTCGTGCTCACCATGGATCGCTAGACGCGTGCCGTTCGCATCTCCGACGTCATTTTTTTATGATCCCTGCGCAACAAATGGGCCTGGGGGGCTGTCGGCTGTCGGCTGGCAGCTCTCGGCTGGCAGCCAGGCGAAGAACACGCGCGCTTTCTGGCCGACGGCCGATCGCCGAGAGCCGTTGCCGGCAGGGGTTCATTAACTACGCAGACCTCAATAAGAAGGAACTGGGCTAGCCCCGGCCAGCAGGCGGCGTAACGAAAAAAAAGGTAGGCGAACCGTGGTTCGCCTACCTTGTGTTCGACGTCGCGACGAGCTGTGCTCGTCCATTCGTTCGGTCTTATGCAACCCGGCGGTCCTTGCGGCCGCTGGCGACCAGGGCGGCGAGCCCGCCGAGGGCCAGGAAGGCGGCGCTGGGCTCGGGGATGCCGAGGGTGGCCACTTCCATCGGGTCCATCACATGGTAGGGGCGAATATTCGTCTCAGCCCATGGCGGATCAGCATACTGCGGCGTGTCGAGCACCATATTGCCATACAGATCGCAGGCCATTCCAAACGACAGCGTGGGGGACGTTTCGCCATTGGCGAACTTCACCTGTGCGGTGGCCGGCGTCGTGGGCGATCCGCCCACTTCCTCCGGCGCCCCAAACAAGACCATGCGGTAGTCGGGGTAGACGAAGCCGTTGGGGTCGGTCGTGTCGAGATCGACGTTAAAGATCACTTTCTTGTTCTGGCTCAGGCCGTCGAAGTTAACCGTGAGGGTCTTGGGATTGGCGGCGTTGTCGACGGTGGCGCTGGTGATCGTGACGCCGACGTCGGTGTACATCGACTCGCGAATGAAGGTCAGAAAGCCATCGCCGCCGACGTCGCCCTGGCCGAAGATGTACGGCAGGCCCGAATCGATGGACAGCGTGAACTGCGTCAGATTCGAGGCCTCCAGATTCGTGATCATGAGGCCGGGCTTGTTGCGAGCGCGAATCCGCAGGTGAGGATTGTCGCACGCTTCGTCGTACTTGATTTCGTTGAACATCACCTGGCTGATGTCGCCTTCGCGCAGGTCGGCCAGCGCATCAAGCACCCGCGCGCTGGGGGAAATGTCGACGATGAAGTTCGAAACCAGCGCCGCGTTCGCGGGCGCTGCCAGCGAACTCACGCCGAGCATCACCAGGGCCGCCAGGCCCGCCAGATTGCGGCGTCGTGGGAAGTTCGAATAGTCAGCCATGTTGGTTTCTCCCAGGTGCTCTGCGGCATGAGAGGCCGCAGCGCGTCGATTGGCGTGAACTCAGTTGTTCGGGAGCAAACCACATGAAGGCCGCTGCACGGAGGGAAGCAGCGGCCGCATTCGATCGGCGTACGGACGGCGCCGCAGTCTGTACAACTGCGGCGTTGCCGGAGGGACGCGCACCGGAGGTGCACGCCTGGTGTTGGCAGATCGCCGAGAAGCCACCTGTCCGAAAATGAATCCTGTGAGGAGCCGTCCGCGCGTTCCAACCGCGCGGTCGAACCTTGCAGGAGTCGCTACCAAAACCGCGAGAGTCAGTTCGCGCTCGCGGACCAGCCTATCGCAGAGCGATCCGGTCCAAGGAGATGGTGAAGCAGACCTCCAGGCAAATCACTTCCGAATGAAGTTCTGTGCCTGTTCGGACAGCAGCCGAGTCTCGACGACTCGCCGCCGATCGAATGTTCATGAGGTCCACGTCCCAGTCTAAGAGGATGCAGTCTAAGAGGATGTATGTACCTAGTGCCGTCGAGATATTCACTCGCTGACGTGTAGCTTACGTGGGCAAAATGGGGATGTCAACAAACTTATGCCAAGAAAGTGAAGTTTTTTGATAGCGTCCGATTTTGCCGGTCAGGGGGCCGCGGCGGGGGCGACCCTGCCGTGTGCTTAACCGGCTGAGTCGCC
>CAYSFP010000082.1:7430-24596 GCA_964430075.1 uncultured Planctomycetaceae bacterium
GCACACGGCAGGGTCGCCCGCGGCGCCGGGGGGCAGCTCGAAAAAAAATGACGCGGCGGGATCCCCTCTCGCCTTTCGGCGCGACCCGCCGCGTCGTGAGGCGTCGCCCCTCCCCAAAGGCGGTCGGCCTCATCGGAAACGTAGGTTACGGCCCCATGCAGTCAAACTCGTGGCGAAAAGAGGAGGCGCACCCCCCGGGGGGACGCCGCACGGCCCGCCGCGGCGTTTTTCCGCCGCTTCTTCGCGCCGGGGAGCGAGGAATCTTACGCATCGAATGAGTAGTCCAGGCCGACGTCCCGTGCCCGGGCCGAGTGAGTCAGACCGCCCACGCTGACGCGGTCGACCCCCGTTGCAGCGATGGCCGCGATCGTGTCGAGCGTCACGCCGCCGGACGCTTCGAGCTCGATCTGCGGGGCGATTTCGTCGCGCCGGGCCACGGCCGCGCGAAGCTGCGACGCCGCCATGTTGTCCAGCAGCACGATGTCGGGGCGCTCGGGCAGCACGGCGTCGAGCTGCTCAAGCGAGTCGACTTCAACCTCGACGAGCATTTCGGCCAGCGAACGGTCGGCGGGGAACTCGCGCAGGAACTGCCGCGCCTGGCGGACGGCCGCGGCGGCGGCCGCGGGCGAGCGGTCGACGCCCGCCAGTTGTGCCAAGTGGTTGTCCTTGATGAGCACGGCGTCGTAGAGCCCGCTGCGGTGGTTGTGGCCGCCGCCGCAGCGGACGGCGAATTTTTCCAGCCGGCGCCAGCCGGGCGTGGTCTTGCGCGTGTCGTACACGCGGCACCGCGTCTCGGCGACGCGGGCGACGTACTCGTGCGTGAGCGTGGCGACGCCCATGAGCCGGCTGAGCAAATTAAGCAGCGTGCGTTCGCTGGTGAGCAGATCGCGAACATTGCCGCTGAGGCGCGCCACGCGGGTCCCCGCCGCGATGGCGTCGCCATCGGCGGCGTGGACGTCGAGCGTCAGGTTCGCGTCGAATTCTTCGACCGCGATGGTCAGGGCGTGCACGCCGGCGACGATTCCCGCGGCCCGGGCCACGATGTCGGCGGCGCCGGTGCGCTCCGGAGGCACGAGCGCGACGGTCGTCCAGTCCTGCTCGCGCTCCAGGTCCTCGCGGATCGCCATCCGCACGAGCTGGCGGCAGTCCTCGGCCGTGGCCTCGTCCCACTCAATTTGATGAAAGTCACGCGGCACGTTGTGGCTACTCGGACGCTAATTTTGTCAGCCACCGGCTCTGCCGGTGGACTCGGGGCGCGGAACGCTGGGGCACGCAGTCCACCGGCAGAGCCGGTGGCTTCCATAGACGAAGGGCTCCGCGGGGCGGTCAGACGGCTATAATGCACCGTTTGTACCGCGCGTTTGGGCGGTGCGTCCACGAGGGCCGTTGCGGCCAATGGCATCCGACCCATCGCGAAACCTGTGGCTGCGGCCGAGCGAGCAGGTGACCGTCGCCGCGCTGCTGGCCAGTGCGCTCGCGCTCATGGCGGCGGCCTGGTGGCGGCATGGCGGCCAACGCGGCGAGTTGGTCGACATCGATCGGGCGCCGCCGCTGGTCGCGAAATTCCAGGTCGACGTCAATCGCGCCGATTGGCCCGAGCTCGTGCAACTGCCCGGCGTGGGGCAGGTGCTGGCAGAGCGCGTCATTGCCGAGCGCGAGCGCGGGGGCGAGTTCCGCTCTCACGACGATTTGTCGCGGGTGCGCGGCATCGGCCCGCGAACGCTCGAACGGATTCGCCCGTATTTGCTTCCCATCCCCGGCGATCAGGAGTGGGCCAGTCGCTGACTGGGCGTCTCCGGCACGCTAGAATAGAGCGGAGCTAAACGAGGAGCATCGACATGTCTACCGACGCGATGAGTCTTTTGACGAGTTTCGCCGCACTGCCATCAGCCGACCAGCAAGCGGTTGCTGCGGCGATTGTGCGTCTCGCTGCTCCCAGCGGGAACAAATCGACTGCGGACGTGAACGCAGGTCAACTCCAAGGTGAAAGCATCGAGGGTTCCGATCTCGCCGAAACAAACAACGACGATGAGCTTCTGCCGTATGATCAATGGATCGTCGAGCTTCGGAAATGGGGCCGCAGCCATACCATTCACAATCCGAACCTGGACGTCAGTCGCGAATCCATCTACGACTAACCGCGACTGGCGATGCGAGTTTTGATCGACACGTCCGTCCTGGCCCGCATGGCAAGTGGTCCGCAAGACTCACAATACGAAGTGGCCGAGGCCGCTTTGGATGTGATCAGGCAGCACGGGCAGCAACCCGTCGTCGTGCCACAGGTGCTTTATGAATTTTGGGCCGTCGTTACGCGGCCGCGGGCGGACAACGGGCTAGGGTTGTCCACGGAGCAAGCGGCCGCCGAGTTGGCTCGTCTTGCCCCACCGTTGTTTGGTCTGCTGCGCGATGAGCGAGCAATCCTTGCCCACTGGCGTAGTTTGGTCCGCAGCTACCGCGTTCAGGGCAAAACCACGCACGACGCGCGCCTGGTTGCCGCCATGATGCGGCATGGGGTGAACACGCTCCTTACTTTCAATATTGGGCACTTTACGCGGTTTCACGAGATTACGGCGATATCGCCGCCGGACGTCGTCGCGCGTGGATCGTTGAGTTGAGCAGGGTAAAGAGTGATCCATGGCCCACTTCCGCCTCGAAGCACCGTTTCAACCCGCCGGCGACCAGCCGGCCGCCATTGCCGAGCTGGTCCGCAACCTGCGCGATGGGAAGCACGAGCAGGTGCTCATGGGAGTCACTGGCTCGGGCAAGACCTTCACGATGGCCAACATCATCCAAGAGCTGCAGCGGCCGGCGCTGGTGCTGTCGCACAACAAGACCCTCGCGGCCCAGTTGTACTCCGAGTTCAAGGAGTTCTTCCCGCACAACGCGGTGAGCTATTTCGTCAGCTACTACGACTACTACCAGCCCGAAGCGTACATTCCGCAGCGGGACATCTACATCGAAAAGGATGCGTCGATCAACGAGGAGATCGACCGCATGCGGCTGGCGACGACCAGCTCGCTGGTGAGCCGACGCGACGTGATCGTCGTGGCGAGCGTTTCGTGCATCTATGGCCTGGGCTCGCCGGAGGATTACAAGGCGATGATGGTGCCGCTGGCGATCGGCAAGACGATCGACCGCGACGACCTGCTGGCCCGGCTCGTCGACATCCAGTACGACCGCAACGACACCGATCCCGCGCGGGGCAAGTTCCGCGTGCGCGGCGATTCGGTCGAAATCTGGCCGTCGTACGAAGAGTTTGCCTACCGCATCGAGCTGTGGGGCGACGAGATCGAGCGGCTGTCGATCATCAACCCCGTCACCGGCGAGGCGGTCGACTCGCTCGAGACGATGTACATCTACCCGGCTAAGCACTTCGTGCTGCCCGAGGAGCGCGTGCACAATGCGGTCGACCTTATCCGCCGCGAGCTGGCCGAGCAGCTCGACCATTTCAAAAGCGTCGGCAAGCTGCTCGAAGCCCAGCGGCTGAACGCCCGCACGCGGTTCGACATCGAAATGATGATGGAGATGGGCTACTGCCCGGGAATCGAGAACTACAGCCGGCCGCTGTCGGGCCGAGGCGTTGGAGAGCCGCCCTCCACGCTGTTCGACTTCTTCCCCAAGGATTACTTGATGTTCGTCGACGAATCGCACGCGACGGTGCCGCAGATTGGCGCCATGTACGCCGGCGACCGCAGCCGCAAGGAAACGCTCGTGGAGCACGGGTTCCGCCTGCCCAGCGCCATGGACAATCGGCCGCTGAAATTCGACGAGTGGCGCGAGCGTACGGGGCAAATCGTGTACGTGTCGGCGACCCCGGGCAAATACGAGCTGGGCCAGACCGGCGGCGAGTATGTGGAGCAAATCGTGCGGCCGACCGGTCTGCTCGATCCGGTGATCGACGTCATTCCCGCCCGCGGCCAGGTGCCGCACTTGCTCGAGCAGATCAAGGAGCGGGCGGCCAGCGGCGAACGCACGTTGGTCACCACGCTGACCAAGCGCCTCGCCGAGGACCTGTCGAATTACTTCGCCGAGCAAGGCGTGCTTTGCAAGTGGCTGCACAGCGAGCTGGATGCGTTCGAACGCGTGGAGCTGCTGCGCGACTTGCGACAAGGGCGGTTCGAGGCGCTCGTGGGCGTCAATTTGCTGCGCGAGGGCCTCGATTTACCCGAGGTGTCGTTGGTGGCGATTCTGGACGCCGACAAAGAGGGTTTCTTGCGCAGTGAAACGTCCCTGATGCAGACCATCGGCCGCGCGGCACGTAACGTGAACGCGAAAGTCATTCTTTACGCCGATCGCGTGACCGAGTCGATGCAGCGAGCGATCGAGGAAACCGAGCGCCGCCGCACGCTGCAGGAAGCGTACAACGCCGAGCACGGCATCACGCCCGAAACGATCCGCAAAGCGATTCACCGCGGCATCGAAAGCGAGGCCGCCGCCCACGCCCGCGCCAACGCGGCGGTGGGTCGCACCGACGAAGTTCAGTACGTCACCGAGGAGTATCTGGCCGAGCTGGAAGAAGAGATGCTGGCCGCGGCAAAGGACTTGGAGTTCGAGCGCGCCGCTGCCTTGCGCGACCGCATCGAACGGATGCGCAACAACATGGGCGAGCCGGTCGAGTCGGTGAAGGAGTCGACGGGCGGTCGCCGGGGGCGTGGGCGCGGCCGCGTGCCGCGGCCCAAGCGCAACGTTTGATCGCGTGGATCGAGCGCAACAAAAAAAGAGGAGCGGCCTTGCAGGCCGTTCCTCTTTCTCGGCTTCAGCGTGCGTCGGGTGACCGACGTTGCTGCTTATTGCTCGGTCGCGTCGGTGTCAGCCGCATCGTCGGCATCGGTCGTGCCGTCGGCGTCCGTGTCGGTTGTCGTCGAGTCTGTCGTAGTGGTTGTCGTATCGGTCGCGTCATCCCCGCTGCAGCCCAAGGGCAGCAGCAAGCTCAGCGCAAACAAACAAAAAGCAATGCGTCTCATCGAGAGACCTCCTGTTTTTCAACCTTAGTAAAAGCCCGCCTGGAAACGCCGACGCGGCATTTCCGCTCCACCAATATACCTCCGTCGCGGGCGCGCTGGCGCAGGTACGCTGGTTGCGGCCCGAAATCGGTGCAATAAGGCCCAATGAAGCGGTCAGCGTAGCAAGGGGTTTGGCCACATGCAATTGGGCGCCGGCGCCTCACGGGCCGCCTCCGTCCCCGCAAAACTTCCGCAGCTTCGCCAGCCGCAACCGTTCGGGAAGACTTTGCCGCGCATCGCGATCGTAGTGAGCGCCCCGGGCGGCAACCGCCGAAATCCATCAAGCCGTGCGTGAAGGTGCGAGCTGTGAAGCCCGCGGCTCGCCCCCCTTGGCGCCGTTATTGCGGCTGGTGCGCCACCCGTCCATTCGCCCGCTGGGCGTCGTATCTTGCTGGGAGATCGCGGCTCGATGAAAAAAATCTCTTCGTTCGGCGCTTGCGCCGCTACGGCCGTGCTTGTGGGGACGTTGGCGGCCCCAGTCAGCCTGGGGCAGGAACCGGACCTCGCTGTGCCCGAGCCGACGCAGGCGGCCCCGGGCGTCGATTCGTGGTACTACCGTTCCTCACCGGAGCGGGAGACAGTGCTGACCATTGCTCAGCAAAAAGCGGCCCAGCGGGCCGCCCAGCGGATGGCTCGGCTCGACGCGATGCGCTGGTACGGGTTTTCGAACAGCCGTCCGACGGCGGCGTCGATCCCCTGGACGACCATGTACGCACCCGCGTGGCAGCAGCCGGGCGGGCGGCCGTTCGCGTGGCATGTGAGCCATCGGCCGATCGTCGTGGTGACGCCGCCGGTGAACCTGTATCGCTAGACGCGATGATGCCCCTGCGGCCTCGCGCCATTTCAAGCGGTCGAGTTCAAGTGGTCGAGCGGCGTGATTCGGCGCCCAACGCTACGCGGACCTGCTCTTAGCGCTGCGGCACTCGTGGAGCAGCTTCGCGAGCGGACGCCTCGCCTTAGCGCCCGACGGGTCGCGGCGGAGCGCGTCGCACACCCGGCCGGCGGAGCGAACCATCGCCTTGTTGTCGCCGTCCAAGGGACGTGCGGCCAGCGCCTGGCTGAGTCGCGCGACGACGTCCCAGTCGTGCTCGGTGGCGGCGCGGAAGAGCCGCTCGACGTCGTCGAGTTGGGCGGCGACCAGCGACTCGATCCGCGCGGTCTGAACCGCGAGCTGCGCGTTCAGCCGCGCCAAGCGACCCAGCGACGGATAGTCGTGCGCATCCACGCGTTGCCTTTTGTAACGTGAGCGTTTTTTTCCGCTGCGTGCTCAAGCGGCGCGACGCACGCGGTGCTCGGCCGGCGAAGCCGCGGCAAGCCGGCGAATTACCAGAGGCGCGATCCGCTCGGCAGCGGCGACCGCCACGTGGTATTCCCAGGCGGCGGGGACGTCCGCGCGCCGGGCCACAGCTTGCCTGGCCTGGCGGCGGATCTCCAACCCCGACCGGCCGCGGATGTAGCCCCGCGCTTCGCAAAGGCTCATGTTGACGACGGGCGTGGCCACGGCGGCGGCCACCCGCTCGACGCTCGCCTCGACCACGTATCGAACCAGGGCGTCGAACGTCGCCCGGCGGGATCTTCGGGCGGCCAAGAACTGTCTCAACATGCGGCGACTCCTTTCGTGGCACGAACGCCGGCGATGCGCGGCGCGTCGATAAGTGGGATCGTCGCGGCGCCAGCGGCTGCTCTAGCGGATTGGCCTCGCGCGGCCCCCGTCCGCACGCGCGACAAGCTTTGCGCCGTTTTCCCCGGACGCGTAACCGCCAAAACACCTGCACTTGACCCACGTGGATCGATTTCTTAGCTTTCAGACATCACGCGTGAGCGCGTGGACGACGGCGCCGTAGCCAAGTGGCTGCCGGGAGATCGCCCCAAACCCCGCTTTTCTCGGGGTTTTCTTCAATCAGGGTGCCCCTCGCTACCCCTGATTTACCCCAGTTTGGCCAGTTTTTACTGCCATACTGCCATCTATTGAGGGGCCTCATGGTCACGGTTATTTTGCCGAATCGCACGCCGGAGATATTTCTGGACAAGAAAATCCGCGTTTTCTCCCTCGCACTCAATTGCCGCCCGTCGCTGGCGGAAGCCCGCCTGCGTCGCGGCGACCTGATTCGGATCGCTGAATCGATTGTTGTTCTCAGTCCCTGAAACCCCAGGAGCCCACCACGCACTCGGTCCCGCCTAGATTCTCTTCACCACTCTGGAGCTACTGAAGATGCAAACCCTGTCTTCTAATGTTCGCCAGGTCTTGCTCGGCCTTCGCGTCGGTGCCGTCTCTGAGCCCAAAGCGGAGAACATCCTCACGAGCCTTCTGGATGTCGACAAGCTCAGCCGGCAGGTTGCGAAGTACTGCCGCGAGCGTGACCTCGGTGAGTACCTGAACGCGACCCGTAAGCCTCCCGGTAACATCCTTCACTTGCTGAATCACGCCGCGTCGCACTGACGACAAAGGCCAGCCCAATTGGGCTGGCCTTGTTGTTGATCCTCGCCGCGCGGGTGATCCTCGCAAATCTGTCCCGCGCGGCGTTTTTGATTCTTATCTCAACCAGCCGTAAGGCCGAACATTACGCCGCGGGAAGCATGCGAAGGCTGCTGTCTTGGGCGTTGCCGGAATCGTCGGGACCTGGAGCGGGAATGGGTTCGGAGTCCATCGAGGGCAGGTCCGGCCGCGGAGTCTCCGCCGGCGCCGGAAGCGGCGCCGCGCCCTCTTCTTCGATGACCGGCGGCAACGCCATCGGATTCGTTAAGACCACGCCCGCTCCGTACAACGCGGCGCCGCCGCCGAGCGCCTGGTAGGCGGTCACGATCGCGGCCAGTTGCTCCTGCTTCGTCTCGATAATGACCATCCGAGCTTCCATGAGATCGCGTTGCGCCAGCAGCACCTCCACGTACTCGGCACGGGCGTTCTGGAACAACTGCGTGGCGTTCTCGACCGAGGCTTCGAGCGCCGCCAACTGTTGTTTCTTGATCTCGATGCTTTGGCCGTAATTCTCGACCTTCGCCAGACGATTGATCACTTCCGTGAACGCGTTGAGCACGACGCGCTGGTAGTTGTAGACGGCTTGCAACTGCATGGCGTTGGCCGTCATGTACTCAGCCTGGATCGCCTTCTTGTTGATGAGCGGCGCGATCAAATCGCCGCCGACGTTGTAAATGAGCGATTCCGGGCTCGAGAACAAATACCGGGTGTTGAAGGCCCGGTAACCGACGCCGGCGCTGATGTTGAGCGACGGATAGAAGTTCGCCCGCGCCACGCGCACGTCGAGTCCCGCCGCGGCCAGGTCGCGCTCCGCCTGGCGAATGTCGGCGCGGTTCTGCAGAAGCTGTGCGGGCACGCCGGAACGCAGCGATCCGAGATGCAGGTCGATGAAGCCGGCCGGATTGCGCGGGACAGGCTGCGGAAAGCGACCGAGCAGGAAGTTGATCCGGTTCTCGGTCTCGATGATCTCTTGCTGGATGATGGACCGCTCGCTCTGGTTCTTCCGCACTTCGGCCTCGAACCGCTGGACGGCCAGCTCGGTGCCGCGGGCGGCCTGCTTCATGGCCTCGGCCGTTTGCAGCGTTTGCTCCTGAATGGCGATCGTGCGATCGAGCGTCGCCAACCGGTTGTCGAGCGCCAGCAGCTCGTAGTAGTTCTCGGCCACCTCGGCGACGAGGCGCGTCACCATGTAGTTCCGCCCTTCGGCCGTGCCCAGGTACCGTAGCGACGCGGCGTCGCGGGCGTTCCGCAGCTTTCGCCAGACGTCGATTTCCCAGGTCACATTGGCGGCGAGCAGGAAATCGGGCAGCGGTTCGGGAAAGCCCCGGCCCGGCGCGGCCGCGAGCTGGTCCTCGACGGCGCCCTCGCGGGTAAAGCGGCTCGATTTCTCCAGGCCGGCGCGCGAGCCGAAGCTGACGAACGGCAGGTAGGCGCCGCGCGCGGCCAGAATTTCGTTGTTGGCGATGCGAATGTCTTCGTTTAGGATGCGCAGCTCTTGATTTCCGGACAGCGCCTGGCCGATGAGGTCCGTGAGGTGCGGGTCGTCGTAGAACTCGCACCAGCCGATCTGGGCCGAGTTCTCGAAGTCGACCGCGTCGCCATACGCGTCCGGCAGCGGCGGCGCGCACTTGGGTCGCCGCAGGTTGGGGATGCAGCAAGACGGCAGCAGCACCAACAGGAAGCTGAAGATGATGGCCGTTGTCAGGACGCGGCGCCTACGTCGCGCGTTCGAACAGCTCGCTAAGCGGTTCATCATGTTCATCCTTGATCAAGCGTCGATTGTCCGAAATCCTTCCGAACAAGTAATAGAGCCCTGGAATCACCAGGACGCCGATCACGGTGCCGACCAGCATGCCGCCGGCCGCCGTGGTGCCAATCGTGCGATTGCCGATCGCCCCCGCGCCTTCGGCAAAAACCAGAGGAATGAGGCCGGCAATGAACGCGAACGACGTCATGAGAATCGGGCGGAACCGCAGCTTGCCGCCTTCGACGCCCGCCTCCGCGATGCTGAGGCCCTGCTGCCGGCGCTGCACTGCGAACTCGATGATCAGAATCGCATTCTTACCGAGCAGGCCGACCAGCATGACCAGGCCGATCTGCGCGTAAACGTCGTTCGTCAGCCCCATCGCCTTGAGGAACAGGAACGAGCCAAACACGCCGATCGGCAGGGACAGGATCACGCCCAGCGGAATAATGAAGCTCTCGTATTGGCCGACCAGCACCAGGTAGACGAAGGCGACTACGATCAAGAAAATGTAGACCGTCTCATTGCCCTTCCGGGACTCGTCGTAAGAGAGCCCCTCCCAGCCGACGTCGTAACCGCGGGGAAGCGTCTCGGCGGCGACCTCCTTGATCGCGGCAATCGCCTGGCCGCTGCTGTAGCCGGGCGACGGAGCGCCCTGAATCGCGGCCGAGGGATACAGGTTGTACCGCGTGATCTCGTTCAGCCCCTGCTGCTCCTTGATCTGCATGAACGCGGAGTAGGGGACCATCTCGCCCGCGTCGTTCTTGACGAACAGATTCTGCAAATCGTCCGGGATCCGCCGGAACTCCGGCGAGGCTTGGACGTAGACCTTGAAGAACTGACCGAACAGGATGAACCCCTGTTCGTACGTGCTGCCGATGAGGATGTTCAGGTTCTCCAGCGCCTTCTCGATCGACACGCCCTTCTGCATGGCGACGTCGTTGTTGATGATCAACTCGTACTGCGGATAGTTGCTGGAATAAAAGGTGAACAGGTTTCGTAGTTCCTTGCGCTCCGCCAGGGCGGCCATGAATTGGTCGGTCACCTGGCCGAGCCGTTGGTAGTCGAGCGAGTTGGTCTTGTCGAGCAACCGCATGGCGAACCCGCCTGCGGCGCCGAAGCCCGGGACGGCGGGGGGCTCGAAGAACTCGATCTTGACGTCGCTCATCCGGTGGCACTTTTCCTCGAGTGCTTCGATGATCTCGCGCGCGTCCCGCTGGCGGTCGTCCCAGCTCTTCAAGTTGATAATGCACGTGCCGGCGTTCGAGCCGCGGCCTTCGGTCAGCACTTCGTAGCCGGCCAGCGACGTGACGGAGGTGACCTCGTCGAGCTCCTTGGCGATGGCCTGCAGCTCGTGCGACTTGGCGTTGGTATATTCGAGCGTCGAACCCGGGGGCGTCTGGATGATCCCGTAGATGATGCCCTGGTCCTCGCCGGGGATGAAGCCCGTGGCCAGGATCTGGTTCACAAAGAAAATGCCGGCGCAAAAACCGCCGACGACCAGCGGCGCCAGCGCGCGGCGCGAAATGATGCGTCGTAGAACGCCGGCGTAGCCGCCCGTGACCTTCTCGACGGCGAAATCAAAAGGACGCCGCACAATGGGCACGAGAACGATCAGAAACCCGATTGGTCCCCACAGTGCGTAGGCCAGGTACGTGATGAGGCCCAGGACGATCAATCCCCCGAGCACCAGCAGCAGCAGCTTGCCCCAGTTGCGCCGCTTCTTTTCCTGGCTGGCGTGCTTGTGCGCGTGCGCATGCGGTTTGAGAATCATCGCGCACAGCACCGGCGTCAGCGTCAGGGCCACCACGCCCGAGAGAACGATGGACGTGGCCATCGTAATGCCGAACTCGCGGTAGAACGTGCCCACCGGCCCGGGCACGAACGTCACCGGAATGAAGACCGCCGTCATGACCAGCGTGATGGCGATGATCGCGCCGCTGATCTCGTGCACGACCTCCATGGTCGCCGCATAGGGCGAAAGGTGCTTCTCGGCCATCTTGGCATGCACGGCTTCGACCACCACGATCGCGTCGTCCACCACGACGCCGATCGCGAGCACCATGGCGAACAGCGTGATGAGATTGATCGACAGCCCCATCAACTGCAGAACAAAGAACGTGCCGATCAGCGACACCGGAACCGCGAGCGTGGGAATCAACGTCGATCGTAGGTCTCCCAGGAACATGTAGACCACGAGAGACACCAGAATGAACGCTTCCAGCAGCGTATGCAGCACTTTCTCGATCGACGCGTCCAAGAACTTGGAGACGTCGTAGGCCAACTCGTAATCCATGCCGGGCGGGAACGATTCCGCCTTGATCGTCTCGAGCTCCTGCTTGACTTCCTCGATGACGGCGGCGGCATTGGAGCCCGGGGCTTGTTTGAGAATGATCGACGCCGCGGGATGGCCGTCGATGTCCGAGTAGATGTCGAAGAACTCGGAGCCCAGCTCGACCTCGGCAACGTCCTTGAGCCGCAGGATTTCGCCGTCGGGGTTGGCCTTCAGAATGATGTTTTCGTACTGCGCCGGCTTGTTGTAGCGCCCCACGTACGTCAGGACGTACTCTTTGGTCTGCGACGTCTTGCCCGTGGCCTGGCCGAGCCGTCCGGGCGAACCGATGATGCTCTGCTCCGCCAGGGCCTCCATGATGTCCTCGGAGGACAATTTGTAGGCCCGCATGCGGTCGGGCTTCAGCCAGACGCGCATCGCGTACGAGCGGTTGCCGAGATTCCACGGAATGCCCATGCCCTGGATCCGCTTCAGCACGGGCATGACCGTGATGTTCGCAAAGTTGAACAGGAATTTCTGGTCCGCACTGGGATCCGTGCTGTAGATGTTCACGTACATCAGCATGCTGGGCACGACCTGGCTGACGAGAATGCCCTCGCGTTGGACCAGGGGCGGCAGCCGGTTCATCACGATATTGACGCGGTTCTGCACGTTCACGACGTTGATGTTCGGATCCGTGCCCGGCTCGAAGAAGATCCGGATCGTCGCCTCGCCGGCGCTGGTCGCGTCGGAGGCGATGTACCGCATGTTCTGGACGCCGTTGATCGACTGCTCGAGCGGAATCAACACCGAGTCGACCAACACGTTGGCGCTGGCGCCGGGGTAGGCGATCGAGACTTGAACGGTCGGCGGCGCTACCGACGGAAACTGCGCCACCGGCAGCGTCTCGATCCCCAGCCCGCCTAAGAACAGGATGAGCAGCGAGATGACGATCGCCAGCGCCGGTCGATGCAGAAACTTCGTGAACATTCAAAGCGGTTCCTACTCGGCCTCGTACTTCAGGTCGCTAAGAACCTCTTCCGGCATGCGGAGCTCATACTCGATGGCCTCGCCGTCGCGCACCTGCCGAACGCCTTCGAGGACGATCTTTTCGCCCGCTTGGACGCCCTCCTCGATCACAAAGATGTCCTCCAATTCGTGCTGGACGTTGATCTCGCGCTGGCGGACGACGTTGTCGTCGCCCACGACGAAGACGTATCGCTTGTCGAGGATCTCGAACGTCGCGCGCTGCGGAATCACGATGGCGTTGGGCGCCATCGTGTGGATGAGGATGTTGCCCGTTTGCCCGTGCCGCAGCAGGCGATTCGGATTGGGAAAATCGGCCCGAAAGGCGATGTTGCCCGTCTCGTTGTTGAAGTCGGCCTCGATCGCTCCGATCTTGCCGGGCTGGTCGAACTTGGCGGCGTTGGCCAGCACCAGCTCGAGTTGCATGTCCTGCCCCGCGCTCTGGGGGTCGTCCAGTCCGGTCGTATACTCGAGGTAGCGGGCCTCGGGGACGTTGAAGTACACCCACATCACGCTGTTGTCCGACAGCGAGGTCAGCTTATCGCCTTCTTCGATCAGGCTGCCCTGCTGTTCGAGCAGTCGGTCGATAATGCCGTCGAACGGCGCTTTCACGTCGGTGAAATTCAGTTCGGCCTGCGCCAGGGCCACCTGAGCCTGGGCCTTCGCAAGCTTGGCCTGGGCCAAAGCCACTTCCCGGTCCGAAACGACGTGGTTCTGGAACAATCGCTGTGTGTTTTCGAGCTCAATTTGCGCGAGTTGGGCCTCCGCGATTTCCGAGTCCAATTTGGCTTGGTACAGCGTGGGCACGATCTTGAACAGCGGATCTCCCTGGGCGACCGCCTGGCCTTCTTGGATCCCAATCGCCTCGAGGTAGCCGGTTTCCAACGCCCGGATCTCGATGTGGCGGCACGAGTGGATTTGGCAGACGTACTGCTCGGTGGTCACCACGTCCTGGATGGCAGGCGTCGTGACGACGATTTGCCGTTGCTCGGGCTCATGGCCTTCCTCCACAGGATGGCCTTCTAATCGGCTGCAACCAGCCTGCGCGAGGACGCATAGCGCCAGGACGATGACCAGGGTCGGCGAGAGTTTCATGGGGTTGAGTCGCGATTGTTGCCGCAGGGGGGAATTGAGTTGCTTCTCGGGCGGCGAATCGCTGTCGGCCGCGGACGTTGGCGGTGGTGGCGTCCGGGCCTCGATCATCGGGAGGGAGGATGTTCGCGTTCCGACGCACGAGGCGGGTTGATAGCGGCCTTTTTTCGCGTGGACGCAGAGACGCGCGACCGGCGATAGCGTTGCAGTCGTCCGGACGTTGGTAATACCGTCCGGACGCGGTGGCTGAGCCGCGGGCCGTGAAATGGGGCGTCGTGGCGGGTAAGCCGCGGAGTCGGCGGAAGCGCACCTGGAGGCCTCGAATCCGTCTATTCCGTATCAACGGTATTTTCGGCATTTCGCCGGCAGAGAAAACTCGCGACTTGGTTACATTTCCTTAAGCGACGCCTTGTGAGCGTACTTGTGGGGGTGATCGCCGGCTGCGACTCCCAAGTCTTCCGCCCCTTCCCCCGTCCCGCCATCCGCTTGCGTCTTTGCTTCGCCGCCCCACCTTGCGACCCGGCGCTCCCCCGCGTTACTCCCTTACTCGCACCGGCAGTTTTCCGGCCCCACGGCCGCTTTGGCGTTTCTCTTTTCGCAGCGGTACACTGGCCCTCGATCCCGCTCTTTTGAGGACGGGCCACTAAGCTCTGGTCTTACACCGTGCAGGGGGGAAGTAAATGGATGCTGTGCGTCAGCGGTTCATCGGCCTCTGCCTGCCGCCGCTGGCGTTCTCGGCGTTGGATAACGCGCTCACCCTGGCCGGACAGTCGGCCGAGTACTGGGGCGGGGCGTACCGCCAAGTCAACGAGGCGTCGCCAACGTTCCATCGCCTGCTCGCGACCCACCCGCTGGCGTTCGTCGGCGGCGCGCTGGCCTGGATGACCGTGTTCGTCGGCATCATCCTGCTGCTGTCCGACACGCTCGCGCTGGTGGCGTGCATCGCCGTCACGTTCGGCCATGCCGCCGGGGCCGCAACGTGGGTGCTGTGGCGCTTCCAGTTCGGGTATCAGGCGGTCAATGGGCTGCTCCTGGCGGCCGCCGTCGCGCTCGGCTTGGGCATCCGCTTCGGGTGGCGCGCCCGGCCGCCCGAGCCGTACCGGCTACATCCCTGGCTCCGGCGCTGGCGGTGGGTGCTGTCGGCCGCGCTGTTCGCGGTCGGCGTGTACCTGTTCCCGTGGCCCCGCCACGCCTGATCGCCAAACCAGGCGCTGCCCCTGAGCGGACATCTCCACGAAGAGCGATCCTTGCATGCGGCTGCTCGTGTGCCCACTTTCTCCGCAGTTTTCGGTAGAAACTAGGCCAGGCAATACGATAGAGTACATTTGTACATTCGTTTATCGCCCCAAGGCTTTGCACCTAAATTCAAGTCAAGCCAAACGATCAGCAAGTTGTCGAGCGATGCTGTCGCAGCCGCTTGCGGCTTAGCGCGCATTGAGGCGTAAAGCCCATCCCCCAATGGCCGGCGCGTCCGAAGCTGACCCAACCGAAGAAACTCACCAAGGCGCTCACGGAGAGTTCCGCGACATGCGCGAACTGTTCACCCTCTAGTGATCTCCGCACGACCAAATGAGCCGCCAACTTCTGGCGGAAAGCCGACAGCCGAAAGCCGACAGCCGATGGCCTTAACCGAAAGGCTGCAACTTGCGACAAATATCCGACCTGCCGCGACAATACTCCCATGCCTGGCGACAAAACACCCGGCCCAGCGACAAAATTCGCGCCGCCCACACGTGCTGCCAGTCGCCGAACGCCCCTTGCCTTGTATCAGCTTCCGGCGCGTTTCGAAGGATCAGATCGCGCGGAATTATGTCGCCCAAAATGCGATTGGCGACATAATTCGCCAGCATCCCTGGCAACCAGCTTGCGACCCGTCCAATCGTGGCGGTACGCTGAGGGGCCACTCCTCTCAATTCCGTTGCGGAGATTCTCCATGTCAGCAGTTCGCCTTGCTGTCGCCTTGTTTTCGATTGTCTTGCTCTGCCGCGCCGCGTGCGCCCAATCCATCGCCGCCATCCACCAGCGCATGGAACAATTCTGCGCCGACCGAGAAATCGCCGGCGCCGTCACGCTCGTCGCCCTCAACGAACGCATCATCCACCTCGACGCGGCAGGCCATGCCGACCTCGCCTCCGGCGCCCCGCTGACGACCGACGCGATGTTCGGCGTCATGTCGATGACCAAGCCCATCACCGCGACCGCGCTGATGATCCTCGTCGACGAGGGTAAGCTTGCCATCGACGATCCCGTGGAGAAGTACATTCCCGCGTTTGCCGACGCCAAGCTCAAGAATGGCGACCCGGTGCGCGGCCTCACGATCAAACACCTGCTCACGCACACGTCCGGCCTCGGCGGCGACCAGGGTTGCCGCGACTCGCTCGAAGCCACGGCAGGCGAACTCGCCCGCCGGCCGTTCGACTTCCAGCCCGGCGAGCGCTGGCAGTACGGCCCCAGCCTCAACGTCGTCGGACGGATTGTCGAGATCGTCTCGGGCCAGGCATTCGACGAGTTTCTCGCCGAGCGCATTTTTCAGCCGCTGGCGATGAACGACGCCACGTTTCACCCCAGCGCGGCACAACGCGGGCGGATCGCCACGCTGTACGCCCGCGACGAAAGCGGCGAGCTCAAGCCGTCGCCCCGCTGGCTCGCTCCCGATGATGCGGCCGCCGTGCCGAACCCCTCCGGCGGCCTGTTCTCCACGGCCAGCGACATGGCCCGCTTCTACAACGCGATCCTCGCCGGCGGCGAGCTCGACGGCCGGCAGATCCTCTCGGCCGACGCCGTGCGGCAGATGACGAGCGTCCAGACAGGCGACCTCGTGACAGGATTTTCGCCCGGCAACGGCTGGGGTTTCGGCTGGTGCGTCGTCCGCCAGCCCGAGGGCGTCACCGCCATGCTCTCACCGGGAACCTTCGGCCACGGCGGCGCCTACGGCACGCAAGGCTGGGTTGATCCCGAGCGCAAGGCGGCGTTCGTCCTCATGATCCAGCGTTCCAACCTGCCCAACGCCGACGCCTCCGACATCCGCAAAGAGTTCCAGCGCCTGGCCGTCGAAGCGCTGGACGCGCTGTAGCTCGACAAAAGGGGCGAGGAGACAAACTCCTGGCGCTTATCGCAATGCGGCGGCGTGTCTCACATCAGCGCGCAGGACGGTTCGACTTTATGCAGTTCGCGAACTGCTTCCGGTCGATGGACTGACACAGTAATTGGAACGAGTAGTGCGCCTTGCACGGCTGTTGCTCACAGAAGAAAATCGGTCATTAATCCGGCTACATCGTGGACAAAGCAATGTTTCCCCTCCGCCATGTCTCGATTCGCGTGCCTTGGCACGATAACGGTTGGAACGGTACCGTATGCGCCAACCCCGCCGGAAACATGGCGTGCTTGGTGCTAAAAGGCATCGGCCCCAATCGCGACGACACACTGGAAATGGCGAACCGCGGCAAATCGCTCGAAGTCTTGGCCGAGGATCAGCGTCCTTGCTGTATGAACGAGCGCTACGAATGGCACTTGAATTTTCGTAACCTATTACGCGGTTTGTCTTTTGTAGTTG
>CAYSFP010000083.1:0-24565 GCA_964430075.1 uncultured Planctomycetaceae bacterium
CCTAGCGGCGTAGGTCAATCTCCCGCCGCTGTCCGAAAGTCGTGGGCTATCGCAGAACATTGCATTCGAAAGATCCTGAGAGCTGAAATCCCAGCCGGTCAAATCAACGGCTGCCAGGTTGATGCCTTGCAGATTGCGGTTTTTATAGCTTGCCGTTGCGTAGAGCTGTTCGCGTGCTAAGCCACGTGCGAGCCCGAAGCTGGCGCCCTCAATGATCGCATCATCAAGCATCGCCCCGTCAAGCTGGGCCTGCCAGAACACAGCACCCCGCAGATTCTGACCGGATAAGTCCCAACCCGTCAGATCGTTACCGCCGAGTCCAATACCACCGAGGTCGCGCAGCCTGTAGCTTTTCGTCGCGTAAAACTGATCCTTTGTGAAGCCGAATAGCGTCGTATTCGAGAAGTTTGCCGCTTCAATGACAGCGTCGGTGAAATCCGCTCCTGCGACGTTCGCAGCCTCAAAGGAAGCGCGCACGAGAGATTGAAGTCGCAAATTCGCGCCAGAAACATCGTTGCCGAACAGGTGGACGCCCTCGAGATCGCGTCTCTGGTAACTTTCGGTGGCGTACAGTTGCTCTTTGGTGAGTCCGGTTTGCGAGAAGTCCATTCCTTGAATCAATTGCCCGGTAAAGTCCCATCCAGACAGGTCATTCTGCCCAAGCCAGATGCCGCGCAGATCCTTGGTCTTGTAACTGGCTGTCGAATAGAGCTGTTCTTTGGTAAAGCCCGTCATGCGCAATCGTGCACCGCTGATATTGGCATTCGAGAAGTCGACATTACGCAGCAATGAGCCGTCAAAGTTAGCGCCAGAAAGATCAGCGTGAGTGAACCGAGCGTCATCAAGCCAGCTATTCCAGATTTGGGCTCCTTTGAGATCGAGGCCGCCTGAGAAGTCTGCAAATCGGAGATTCTGAACACTGTTTCGGTTGTCCAACTGCACCCCCGGCCCTGGCGTGATGCCCTCGGTTCCCGGAATCACCTCGCCGGTGTCCCAGCGGTAGACGTCGGCGCGAGCGGGCGCGGTCTGACAGGCAATGACGAGCGCAGCCGTAACGAGCAAGAGCGGACGCAGCATGGGGCGCCTCGGCAAGGAGTGGCGGTTGGCGAACTGTCCGTGCGCTGTGGTTCCTCATTGTCCACCGCCGTTGTTAAGAATCAACGGGAGGAGAAGTCGCGGCACCGAGCCTGCCCGGCGGGTATGACGGCGAGGCAGGCGACGGCCGAAGGCCGCGACTTGCACATTCGAAATCCCCCTCCCAGCGTCGCGCCGCGGTTCGACCGGTTTTTTGCCGTTTTTTGGGGAAATCCCTTTTTTGAGCCCAGCGAAGGAGGCCGTGGTCGACGCGGCCCGAGTTGCCGAAGCGCCAGAGTGCGAGGCAGGCGAAGCGAGCCGCTTCGGCCACGGGGCGACGGGCTGGGAACGTTAGACGTTCGCCTCAACGAGCTCCAGTTCAAGTCCGAGGGCCGCGGCAATCGCTTGAAGGTTCGATAGCTTGACGTCTTTGCCTTGCTCGACGTCGCGGATCGTCGCCTGGTTGGCAATGCCGGCGCGCCGGGCCAGCGCGTACCAGGTGAGCCCTTGCGACTGCCGTGCTTGCCGGATGCGCGCCGGAATACCCGGCGGCGTCTTGCGCCGCGCCGGCGTCTTGGGCGGGAAGTCCTGCATCGCTGCTGCGCGAATCTTGGCGTGCCGGGCGCGCTCCTCGTCGGTCAGGCGGCGATTGACGTGCTTGAGCGTCTTCTTAACCATGGCGTGGCTCCCCTTCACGGGCCATCGATTTCGTACGCGGTCACCGGAATAACGGCGTCGCCTGCCTCTTCGTAGATGACGATGACGTAACGACCGTCCGGAACGTGGCCAAACACGCACGGGCGGTCGCTCGAGCGACTGAAACCTTCGCTGACAAAATTCTCGAGCACAAAATCCACGTCGTCCGTCGTCAAGTCATGCTCTTCCACGTGCTCGACGTTGCCGCCTGGTTCATCATCCCAAATGACATGGGTCCACTTCATGTCGGCAATCATTCCCGCAACGGCAGTCAAGACATTATAGGTCCGTGGGACGCCATGCTGCAATAGAATGTAGTATTTGGGAAGGCGGACGGAGGCGGACTCTACGCACGAGAGGCGTCCGGCCGACCTTCGCAACTTGCACGCTCGAAATCCCTTCCTCCCAGCGTCGCGTCGCGGTTCGACCGCCTCCGCGCTCACGACAAAGGAATGCCCGCATCAACTATTCCACCTTTGGCAAACCGGACGGAAACAGCCGCGCAATCCCGCCCGCCCGCCGATTTTGCCGCGTCGCGATCGGTTGTGGTAAGATTGTCACATGGCTACCACCGACGTTCCGACCGTGGGCATTGCCGACGCCAAGGGCCTCACCGAGGCCGAACTGCTCCACTTCTACCTGGGGTTGCGCCTTGGCAAGGGTGACCGGAAAGAGCCGGTCGACCGCCTCCTGGCGGATTTCGCCGAGTACCGTCGCGAGCTGGAAGTGCTCCGCGCCTCGTTGCGAGAGGCCGAGGCGTCCAGCGCGCGCGGCGAGTCGCGGCCGCTTGATGTCGAGGACGTTATTCGCCGCGGCCGCGAACGCATGGCTCGCGAAGGAATCGTCGACTGATGGCCCACACGCATTGGACGGAGCAGGGCCGCGAGGATGTCGACGATATTTACGACTACATTGCGCGGCGGGAACGTCGTCCGCTAACGGCTGACCGCGTCGTCGAGGAACTGAATTCCGCCTGCGTCAAGTACGGCGAATTGTATGCGTCCGGCTCCGCCATCGGCACACCGCGCCCCGACCTCGGACCGGACTACCGTGCCTTCACCCACAAACGATGGGTCATCGTCTTCCGGCCGATCGACGACGGCATCGAGAACATGCGCGTGCTGGATGGCAGCCGCGACTTCCCGCGGCTGTTTCCATAAGCATCCAAGAAGCTATTGGTTCGGCTCAACGTTGTGTGCTACTCGCCGCGGCAAGTGGCGTCCGCTACGCCGAAGGCGTTCCACGATCAAAGCCGAGTTGCGCCCGGTCGCGCGGCATGGGGGAGAGCCATCGGCCAAGGGCCGCGAGGACGCTCATGGGAACAAAATCTCAAGCCCTGCGCTCCCGATGAGTCAAAAAGGGCTCTCATGAAACGGGACCGGGCTGTGTACGTCTGGGCCCAGCCCCAATTTCCGAGATTCGGGAACTACACTGGGGTTAGCTTGCGGGCAACGGGCAACCCACCGGAGCGGTGATGCGTCAGATCCTAATTTTCCTCGCGCTCTGGGCATTGGCGCCGATTGCAGGCTGCGTCGCGGGCGTCGCATGGTTGTTGGCCATAGGGGCAATCAGCGGATTTGGCGGTTTCGGATCGCGGGCGTCCGACTTTCTCGATTTGCGCAATTATGCGCCGTTCGCGACGGCCATGCTTTACTCCGCGCCGCTGGCCTACTACCCCGCGTACACGCTTTGCCGTTATTCCGTCGCACGTGGACGGTGGTCGGCCTATGCCGTGAGCGGGATCATTGCCAGCCTGTTCCCCGCCACGATCATCGCACTCGACGACAGTGGTCATCTCTTATCGGCAATCCGCGAGCTCGTCCACTTTGGCCCCGAGGTCTCCGATTTGGAAACGCTCGTGTCGGCGGCCGCCTTTGCCGTAGCGAGCACAATTCTGACGGCCGCCTATCTTAAACTCACGGCCGGAAGAACGCCGGACTGAAGAATGGATGCGCGAAGGCGACTGTGGTTGAGGGGCGCAATTCGCCACGGCCCGCCGTGAGCCGGCACTGGCGCCGTAGCAACCCACTGCGTGTGCACCGGCTCTACACCGCCGCCAACTCCAGCGCCTCCGCCGCCATCGCCTTCCGCTGTGGGCAGCCATAATTCTGCCACCAGTCGGCGGCGAGCCGGGCCGTCCATTCGCTATCCACCGGCACGCGTTCGAGCGCGTCCCGCAGCTCGACCACCGATTGGAACCGATCCTCGGGCCGCTTTTCGAGCGACCGCAGGATGATCTCCTCCAGTTCCGTCGGCACCTCCCCGTTGAGCAGTCGCGGCGGCTCGGGGTCCTCGCTCGCATGGGCGATCATCACCTTCAAGGGCGAAGGATACTCGAACGGCGCCTTGCCCGTGGCCATGAAGTACATCAGCGCCCCCAGCGAGTAGATGTCGCTGCGGCCGTCGAGTTCGTCGCTGCTGGCGGCCTGTTCGGGCGACATGAACAGCGGCGAGCCCGTGATCGACCCTTCCTGCGTCAGGCCCGCATCGGTGGCGTCGGAAAGCGGCTTGGCGAGGCCGAAGTCCAGCAGCTTCGCCACGTCGAACACGCCGCCGCGATACGCGCAGTAAATGTTGGCCGGTTTGATGTCGCGGTGCACCAGGCCCTGGCCATGCGCCTCCGCCAGCGCGTCGCACACCTGCCGCATCAGGTACACGATGCGCGAGGTCGGCAGCGGGCCGTGCTCGCTGACGAGCTCGCCGAGATTATGGCCGGGCAGAAACTCCATCACGTAATAAAACGTTCCGTCAGCAGTGCGGCCGTAGTCGTAAATGTCGATCGAATTCCAGTGCGAGAGCTTCGCGGTGGCCCGCACCTCGCGCTCGAACCGGGCCAGCACCTGGGGATCGCCGGCCTTTTCGGGGCGGATCACCTTCACCGCGCAGGGCCGCTTCATCATCTGGTGTTCGGCCAAATACACCTCGCCCATGCCGCCCGAGCCGAGCAGTTTCTTGAGACGATACTGGCCCAGTTGCTTGGCGGCGAACGCCTCGCGACGCAGGGCATTGATCGTGTGGACGCCCACAATGGCGGCCATGGCGGCGATGCCCATCTTCAGCGCCTGCTCGGTCATGACGCCGCGGAAATCGCTGCTTTGCATCAGCGCGTGAAACCGGCCGTCGAGCCAATACATGCCCAGGTTGATCGCAATGGGCGCCAGCGACAGCAAGCCGATCATCGCGGCGGCGCGCTGCCAGGTATTCGGCACGAACATGGCGTAGCAGAACACCAGCAACATCCATCCGGACGTGATGCCCGTCACATGCGGATACTGCGGCGCGGCGGCGCCAACCTGCAGCACCCTGACGTTGAGCAGCACGAAGAACGCGGCTGGCAGTCCGAACACGAGGAGCTCGACGACGCGCAGCTTCCTCAGCGAGAAGTCGCACTTCCCGCACAGTTTCCAGGCGAACAGCCCCATGAACGCCGTGACGCCGAGATGGATCCACAACAGGGGGCCGAACTGCTCCGCACTCGTTCCGGTGGCGGCCATGATGACGCACCACACGAAGAAGACGGCGAATCCGATCGTCAGCAGCAGCGAAACCACCCGCAGCCGCCGCCGCAACAACACGTGGGTCTCGCCGCTCATATGCGGCGTCGAGCCGGTGATGAGCGCCACCTTCGGCTTGGCGGCCGACGAGTTGCCGTTCGAATCCAGGGCCGGGCGTCGTAGCAGCGAGCGGCGGGGAGCTTCGATCGTCTCGGCCGTGGCGAGATGCGGGTCGGCGGGAGTGGCCACGAGTGGATCCTCGGTGCTTTGGCCGGGGGCGCGGCGGCGGAAGGGTGTGCGGGAGCGCCCGATGCGCCGTGCTCGTCCAGTGCACGGGGTGGCTACTATCTTACGCCAGCAAGACGCACCGGGGCAGGGGAATGTTCGCGGCCGAGTGGTCAAACAAGCGTCGCGGTCCGCCCCAAAAACCAACGCAATCTCGACAAATTTCGCCGCAGGACTTTGCTCCCTGCTGTTAGAAGCCACCGGCTCTGCCGGTGGACTCCGTTGCAACTCCCAAGAGTCCACCGGCAGAGCCGGTGGCTTTTATGGCGTACGAAATCACGAAGCATTCTTGTCCGCATCCTTGGCCGGCACGCTCACCAGCAGCCGGTCGATCCGTTTGCCGTCCATGTCGACGACCTCGATCCGTACCTGGCCGCTGATGACCACGTCGCCGACTTTGGGCACCTCCTGTAGCAGCGAGGTCACCAGGCCGCTCATCGTGCTCCACTGGCGGGCGTCCTCAGCTAGCGACGCATGCGGCGGCAAGTGGTCGACGAGGTCGTGCACCGGCAGCAGGCCGTCCACCAGCCAACTCGTGTCATCTCGGCGCACAAACACGTGCTCTTCGTCGCGGCGGTGCTCGTCGTGGATTTCGCCGACGAGTTCTTCGAGCACGTCCTCGAACGTGACCATCCCGCGCGTCCCGCCGAATTCGTCGAGCACGATCGCGAGCTGCGTGCGGCGCTGCTGAAACGTGACCAGCAGCTTGTCGAGGGCGAGATTCTCCGGGATGAACAGCGGCTGCCGCAGCACGCTCCGCAGGTTGACCTCGCGGCCCAGAAAGTGCTGCTGAAACAGGTCCTTGTTGTACACAAAGCCCACGATATGATCGAGATCGTCCTCGTACACCGGCAACCGCGAGAAACCGGACATGGCCACGGCGCCGACGACCTCCTGGGCCGGCGTCTCGATGTCGACTGCATCGATGTCGATCCGCGGCCGCATAATGTCCCGCACGCGGCGGTTGCGGAGCTGCAGCGCCTCGAACGCCACTTCGTGCTGCGTTTCCTCCAGCACGCCTTGCTCTTTGCCGGTCTGTAGCACGTGGGCGATGTCCTCGACCGTCACGAGCGACGCGGTGGCGTCGTCCACGCGGAGCACCTTGAGGATGACCCGCGTCACGCCGCCCAGCACGAGAATGAACGGCTTGGCGATCGCCCGGAGGGCCACCATCGGGATCGCCACAAATTGGGCCAGCCGCTCCGCATACGCCAGGGCGAACCGTTTGGGCACGAGCTCTCCCAGCACGAGCGAGCCAAACGCGATGCAGCCGGTGACGATCGCCAGCGCGATCGTTCGACCGTTTTCGGCGACCAGCGGCCAGGGCGCCGCGGCCAGCCGGGCGGCCAGTTGCGACACCAGGCTCACGCCGCCGTACGCGGCGGCCAGCGTGCCCACGCCGGTGATGCCGATCTGCACGGTCGAGAGAAAGTTGCTCGTGTCGGCCAGCAGCGACAGCGCGGCCTTGGCCCCTTTGCTGCCAGCGGCGGCCGCCTGTTCGAGCCGATTGCGCCGCGCCGTGAGAATGGCGATCTCGGCTCCCGCGAAAAAACCATTGAACAAGATCAGAACGACGATGGTCAGGACTTCCGAAGTTGTTTCCACGGCTTTCCTTCAGTGGACAGGGGCAGTGATGCCGCCTCGCGCGGCGCCAACGACCGAGTCGATGCGCTGGCATCGACTCGGCGCGCGCCTTAGCAAATCAACGAACGCCTAATACGCAGGGACGCCGTCCCCGCCGCTGACCGTCAACATCGCTTTGAGCGCCTCGGTATCGACGTAGGTGCTGATGGCTGAGACGTGCCCGTCGCAGAATCCGGCGAGGTAGATGCCGGGATGCAGGTCGACCTCGCCAACCGGCGGCGCCTCGGGGTCGAATTCCCAGTCGTCGGGGCGCGTCCACGCGACGGCGCGGTCGTCGTTCACCTGCACCACCATGATCGTGTTCGACGTTCCGTCGCGAATGTCGGCCATCCGGCGCCCCTCGGGCTTCCCGTCGAAGAATCGCCCTTCGCCAGCGGAGCCAAGATAGTTCGTCAGGCCGCTGCTCGTCTCATGGCGAGAACTCGGATCGAGGTAGAGTGCCGGCATCAACGGAATTAATCCGCGGTTGTGCTCGCTGTCCCACGGTTCGTCGAGGTGAAACTGTTCGTACAGCGCCGACTGTTCCATGTAGGGCAGGAGATGGACGCGCCAACTCAACAGCGGCTTGCCGTCAGGGCCAAAGTTAGCCTGCGCGGGAAACCGGCCTCGCGCCGATTCATAATTCAACATCCCGAGGTTGATCTGCTTCAGGTTGTTCATCGACTGGGTTCGCCGCGCCGCCTCGCGCGCCGCCTGGACCGCCGGCAAGAGCAGGGCCACGAGCACGCCGATGATGGCGAGTTGCGTGACCTGCTGGGTTTCCTGCGCCGGATTCGTGCGGAACAGCACCAGCCGACCGCCGTCTTCCTGCACCAGAGTGAACTGGTCGTTCCAGTAGGCGATCATGCGCTGCGTGTAGCGGCCTGTGGCCTGCTCGACCGGGTCCTCGCTGGCCAATGCCTGCTCCGCTTCTTGAGCGAATTGAGCGGCGATCATCTGCTTGCCTTGCTCGAACATGGCCACGAGCAACTGGGCGTCGGCCTCGCTATTGGCCGTGACGATAAGTTCCGACGGCGCCGGGCGGGAAAAGTTCAGCCGCAGTTCAACGAACTTGATCAGGTTATGGACGTTGCGAAACGCGGCCATCTCCGCCGGAATTGGCGCCTGCATCAGGCCTATGCTGATCAGCGGACGCAGCGGCTCGACGTCGACCATGGCCAGCAAGTCGTCGCCTTGCGAGGCGGCCGTAAAACGGGCGGCCAGGCCAGATAACTCGGCGGGACGCTCGCCGAGCGCCGCGGGCAAGGACGTCGAGTCGACGGCTACGAGCGTCGAGGCGTTTGGAAAGATCCAATTTGGCGCCATGGGATCCGCGGTCGAACGGATGATTCGGACGCCACCTTCGGATGATTCTTCCGTGGGGTAATTGATCGCGTCGGTCTTCAGCGTGACCGGCTGATTGAACTTCGCGACCAGGGAGTAGGACGGCGGGCCCGCCATCGGCGGCGTGGCGGCGATCACAACCTGCTCGGCGGCCAGCGGATCGAGTCCGACCTCTTGCATCATCGCCGCCTGCAAAACCTCGGTCGGGTAGAGCGTGGCGAAGGGCGAGTTGAGCACCTGCGCTGGCCGGACCGCGACCACCAAGCACGCTTCGGGAGACGCGTAGGACAGGTCGAGCGGCGCGGGTTTTGCCGCAGGATCGGCCAACAGCGTCGTGTCGGGCGGTTGGGGATCGCGGGCCTCTTGCGCCGCGAGCGGCGTGGGCGCGGCAAGCATCAGCGCCGCTAGCACGAGGCACAGAGTGCGATGGGGAGTGCTGCTCGTGCGAAGAGTCCAGTTCATGGCCGGGGTCCTGTAATAAGATGATGAAGAACGCGTGTGGGCATTTCGGAACGGCCCGAACGGAGGTCGCGTTACCTGGGTCGCGTTGGCGCGTGCTAGTGTAACGGATCGCGGGGTTCGACGCATTTTTTCCGAAATGCATTCGCGCTTGCGTGGCGCCGCAAGGCAATGCCAAGCGATTGCGGTCTCCGCGCAAAAGGCGACACAATGAGAGGCGGCCCAAGGCGCGTGATAAGCACGTCGCCAGGGGCGGTCGCCGCGCTGATCGCCGGCAAACTTTTTCGCCTGGCTGGCCTTGGCAAACCGGCGACTTCCGATAACCTATGCGCGGCTGGCACTGCGGAAAGGCCGGCAAGATAGGGGGATTCCCGCCCTCTCCCGACTCCGGCTGGCCAGCAGGGCCGTGGGAGCGGTCCCCCTGCCCACACCACTGCGATTGGTTTGCCCACTATGAGCGCCATGCTCGCTCTGTGTTCTACGGCGGGACTTCTCGTCGGCGGCGGCGTGGCCGAGCTCGCCGCCCATCGACGCCGACTGGCGCAGATTCCCGTGCGCGTGCATGTCAACGGCACGCGCGGCAAGTCGAGCGTTGCGCGGCTGATCGCCGCGGGACTCCGGTTCGCCGGCAAACGCACGTGCTGCAAAACCACCGGCACCCTGCCGCGCATGATCATGCCCGACGGGTCCGAATATCCGGTCTTCCGCCCGGCGAAGGCCAACGTCATCGAACAGATCCGCATCGTCGGCGCCGCCGTCGAGGCCGAATGCGAAGTGCTGGTGCTCGAGTGCATGGCGCTGGCGCCGCAACTGCAGTGGCTGTGCGAGGACAAGCTCGTGCGGGCCACGCACGGCGTGATCACCAATGCGCGCGAGGACCACCTCGACGTCATGGGCCCGACCGGTCGCGACGTGGCCAAGGCGCTAGCCGGCATGATTCCGCCGGGCGGGAAGCTGTACACGGCGGACCGCGACCACCTGGATTTCTTTGCCGCCGCGTGCGCCGATCGGCGTTGCGAGTTCTACCCGACCAGCCAGGCCGACGTGGCGGCGATCACGCCGCTCGACCTGGCGGGCTTCTCCTACGTCGAGCACGCCGAGAACATCGCGCTGTCGCTGCGCGTATGCGCCGCACTTGGCGTCGATCGCGCGGTCGCACTCCAGGGCATGTGGCAAGCCAAGCCCGACCCCGGCGCCATGACGGCCCACGAGATGGAGTTCTTCGGCCGCGAGATCAACTTCGTTAACGGCTTCGCGGCGAACGATCCGCAGTCCACCGAGCTCATTTGGCGCATCGCGCTCGAGCGCTATGCCGACGTCGAGAAGCGGATCGCGATCTTCAACTGCCGCGACGATCGGCCGGACCGGTCGCGGCAACTCGGGGAAATCGTCGTCAACTGGCCGCCCGCGGATCACTACCTGCTCATTGGCTCGGGCACCTACATTTTCGCGAAGTACGCGGTGCGGGCCGGTCTCGATCCCCGGAAGATCGTTATTGCTGAGGATCGCCGCCCCGAGGAGATTTTCGAGAGCATCGTCGAGCTGACCGGCCGTCGTTCGCTCGCGATGGGCATGGCCAACATCGGCGGCATTGGCTTGGACGTGGTTCGGTATTTTGCCAATCGCAGTACGAACAGGATTTTTAAGTAGGAGTGACGCGCGCCAGCTAGCCGCGATGCTATGCATCGCAGGAATTCGCGAGAACGATCTCAGTCGCGCTGCGCCGGCGATGCATAACATCGCGGTTTGGCCCTGTGTTTGATCGTTTCAACCCATATTCGAAGCGAGTTCCTCGCGCACTGGCGCACCGAAATCATGATCGACCTGCTCAGCGCTTCCATCGGCATCGGGCTCGCCGTCAGCCTGTTCTTTTCCGAAATGTTCGGCCTCGCCGCCGGCGGCATGGTCGTGCCGGGATACATTGCGCTGTATCTCAACCGGCCCATCGACGTGGTTCTCACGCTGGCCGCGGCGCTCGTGGCGTATTTCGTCGTCCACTCGCTCAGCACGTTCGTCATCGTCTATGGCAAACGCCGCACGGTGCTGATGATCATCATCGGGTACCTCGTGCGCGGGCTGTTCGCGCAAATTCCGTTCTACGCGTCGGATCCCATCTTTGCTTTTAGCCAACAGTTTGGAAACGCTCCGGCTGATTTCGAGCCCATTGGCTATGTCATTCCCGGTCTCATCGCCATCTGGATGGACCGACAAGGCGTTTGGGAAACGTTGGCTGCGCTCGTCACTTCAGCCTGCGTCGTGCGGCTGGTGCTGATGCTCGTTTTTGGTTTGGAACTGCAGAAGCTGTGAGAAAGAAGGGATCAGGAGTCAGGGATCAGGAGTCAGGCTCGATTAACTTGACTCCTGATCCCTGACTCCTGACGCCTGCCCCCGAACCCTATGATGAAGAAAATCTACTGGCGCCCACGGGCCGTTTCGCGGCCGGCGTTGATCCTGATTACGCTGATTTCCCTCTCCGGCCTCTCCATCGTCGAGCGCTGGAAGGTGCAGAATGCGCAGCCGTACTTCGAGGAGAAGCGGGCCGCAGCCATTCTGGCCAAGCAAGCGTTCGACGTGATCAAGGAAGCCCGCGAGCAGGTCGGTCCCGAGATCGACCCGACGATCGATCCCTCGATGTCGGGCCTGATCGGCGTGCCGATGTCGCCTGTCACCACGGTCTCGGGCGACGTGTCGGCGAAGCAAACCTCGGCCAACCCCAACTTCGCGGCGGTGATCGTCGAGCTGCTCAAAGAGGCCGACGTTCGCGAGGGGGACGCGGTGGCTATCGGCGTCTCCGGCTCGTTTCCCGCGCTCAACATTTGCACCTACGCCGCGTGTCAGACGCTCAAGGTGCAGCCGCTGGTGATCTCGAGCGCCAGCGCCTCGCAGTGGGGCGCCAACGTGCCGGCGCTATTGTGGCCCGACATGGAGCGGCTGCTCAGTCAGAAGCGCACCGGTCCCAACGGCGAAGAGCTGCCGCCGCTGTTCACCATCAAGTCGATTGCCTGTTCGATCGGCGGATTTCAGGATCGTGGTTTGGGGCTCACCGAAGCGGGACTCAATCTCGTGCGCACCTCGATCGAGCGCAACGGACTGCAACCGTTCCGCGCCGACCAGCCGGCGATCACCAAAGCCGAGGACGCGCTGGCCAACATGCAGGAAGACTTCGTGGCCAACATCAATGAGCGGATGGACCTGTACGAGGACTTTGCCCAGGGCAGGCCGATCAAGTGCTACATCAACGTCGGCGGCGGCACGGTCTCCGTGGGCAAGAACGTGGGCAAGCTCATGTTCCGCCCCGGACTCAACAAGCGCCCGCCGCGGCACGTGCGCGACGTCGACGGCGTGATGCCCCGCTTTATCAATGACGGCGTCCCGGTCATCCACATCGTGCACATCAACGCGCTGGCCGACCGCTACACGCTGCCGTTGGAGCCCGTGACGGTGCCCACCATCGGCACGGGCGGCGTGTTCTACGGCATCGATTACTCGAAACCGCTGGTGATCGGCGTGCTCGTGTGCATCTTCGCCGCGCTGCAGGCGTTCATCCGCAGCGACGTCGGCTTCCGATTGATGCGCGCCTCGCAGCGCCGCAAGAGCGACTCGCAGCCCGAGCCGATGGTGTGAGGGGGGCCATTCCGAATGCAGGTAAGCTGACGTGAAAGTTCGGGCACTCATCAAGCTGCTGGAGGAAGACGGTTGGCAACAGGTGCGCGTGAAGGGCAGTCACCGCCAGTTTAAGCATTCCTCCAAGCCTGGCACGGTGACGGTCGCCGGCAAGATGAACGTTGATATTCCGCCCGGCACGCTGAATAATATATATTCTGAAGCAGGCCGGATTGAAGTCGTGAGCGCGAACCGTCCTATGCAATACACCGTCATCATCGAAAAGGGCACATCGAGTTGGGGCGCATACGTCCCCGATTTACCGGGTTGTATCGCCGCCGGCGAGACTCGCGAGGAGGTCGTTGAACTTATCCGCGAGGCCATCGAGTTCCACATTGCCGGCCTCATCGAGCAGGGCGAACCTGTTCCCGAGCCGCACTCGTTTAGCGAGCTCGTGGAGATTGACGCCGCGTAAGCATTCTTAACTGAGCAGTCAACGGGTCGGCCTCGTTGATTGCTCCTTGACGGCGGCCGGGCTATTGTTGTCGTATGTCCACGATTGAAGAAATCGAGTTGGCCGTGCAGCAACTTTCGCCCGACGATCGGGCGGCGTTTCGGGCCTGGTTCGCCGCGTTCGATTCCGCGGAATGGGACCGACAGATCGAAAGCGACGTCGCTGCGGGGCGCCTGGACTGGCTGGCCGCTGAAGCTCGCGCAGATCGCGCCGCCGGTCGCTGCACGGATCGATGAAGCATCGCGCGACGCCCCGTTTCTGGGCTTGCTACCACGCTCTGCCGGAGCAAGTGCGACAAGTCGCCGACCGGGGTTACGAACTCCTCACGCGCAACCCGCACCACCCGTCGCTGCAATTCAAGAAGATCGGCGAATTCTGGTCGGCGCGGGTCGGCCTCCATCATCGGGCGCTGGCCGTGGAGGACGGCGACGACCTGATGTGGGTTTGGATCGGCAGCCACGCGGAGTACGATCACTTGATCAAACGGCAAACGTGACCAAGTGAGTTTGATCGTTGGAAAGCGCCAGCTCCATTCGCCCCGAGCGCCGCGGCGACCGCTTGGCAGTTTACCAGGTCCACGCCGCCAGTTTCCCCACCGACGCCGAGGCCCGGCTCGTTGATCTCCTCCGCGAGGCGGGGCGGCTGATTGTTTCGCTCGTTGCCGAGGCCGACGGCGCCGTCGTCGGCCATGTCGCCTTCAGTCCGGTGACGGCGGCGAACGGGGCGATTGGCGCCGGGCTGGCGCCAATCGCCGTCGTCGAGTTACACCGGCGCCGGGGCATTGCTGCCGAGTTGGTGCGTGCGGGGCTCACAGCCTGCCGCGACGCCGGCGTCCGCTGGGCGGTCGTCCTTGGCGAACCGGAGTACTACGGCCGGTTCGGCTTCCGCGCGGCGACCGACTTCGGCCTCACGGACGAGTACGGCGGCGGCCCGGCGTTCCAGACGCTCGAGCTCATCCCCGGCGGCATCCCCGTCGGAGGGGGCTTGGTGCGCTACGCCCCCGAATTTGCAGCGGTGGTTTAGCGACCAAAAGAGCGGCGCTACGAAAAACACGAAAGGAATGAAAAGAAGACAATTACATTCTGTTTTTGCTTCTTTTTTGTGTCTTTCGTGCTTTTCGTGGTTATTTCACTGCTCACGACCGCGGCTAATTCGCCAGGAGAGAAGAAAGGAACCGCTGATGAACGCAGATAAAGGCTGATGGGAGAAGGAGGAATTGACGGGAAGCGTTGCGTATCGGCTGCCTTCACCGCGTTTACCTGCGTTTATCTGCGGTTCAGTCTTAGAGGCCGATCGCAAGACTCGCTGATCGTCGGCTCCGGCCAGATTTGCCAACGGTTGTCATTCTCGGTTAAGCTGCCCCGGCTGCAGCACGAGTAGACGCCGCGACGCTGTCGAAATGAGGGCCGTCCGTGACGACAAATCAGCACAAGTTCACCCTCCCCTGGATGCTGCTGGCGGCGTGGTGCGCGAGCACTGTTCCGGGCGCTCATGCGTTCGACGAAATCGACGTCTACGCGGACGAGACGATCCACGGCTTCACGGTGCTCGTCCACCGGGACGTCGAAGCTCACCCGGACGAAGCCGCCGACATGCGTCGCGAGCTGCGGCATCAACTGCACGTGATCGGCGAGACGTTGCCGAAGAAACAGCTCGCCGAGCTGCGCAAGGTGCGGATCTGGGTCGAGTGGGAGGCGAAGCCAAACGGCGCGGCCGAGTTCCATCCGTCGGCCGAGTGGCTCCGCGAACACGGCTACAATCCGGCCAAGGCGGGCGACGTGGAGATCAACAACGCCCGCAATTTCGTGTCGTGGTCGCGCTCGCACCAACCCTCGATGATGCTGCACGAACTGGCCCACGCCTACCACTTTCGCGTGCTGGGCGCCGACGACGCGGCCATCGAGGCGGCCTACGAGCGGGCCGTCGAGGAGGGCAATTATGACGAGGTCGATCACGTCGACGGCCGCCGCCACCGAGCCTACGCGCTGACCGACGCGAAGGAGTACTTTGCCGAGCTCACCGAAGCCTACTTCGGAAAGAACGATTTCTATCCCTATGTGCGCTCGGAGCTGCGCGAGCACGACCCTGCGGGCTTCGCCGTACTGGAGCGAGCGTGGCGCGCGGACGCTGGTGACGCCCCATGACGCCCGTGCTGAGCCGCCGCATGTTTCTCGCCGCCCTGACGGCAATCGCCAGGACGAGCCGCGCTTGCGCACAATCGTCCCCAAGGCCGCTCCGCGTCCTGCTGCGCTCGTCATGGCAAACGGTGAACATCGGCGACATTGCGCACACGCCGGGCATGCTCGCGCTGCTCGAACGGCATCGTGCCAACGACGAGGTCACGCTCTGGCCAAGCGAAGTCTCGCCCGAGGTCGCGACGCTGCTGATGCGGCGTTTTCCCAAACTGCAGATCGCGCGGACCGGCGCCGCCCAGCGCGCCGCGCTCGATGGCTGCGACGTTTTCGTCCACGGTTCCGGCCCAGGACTGGTTGGCCACGTCGCCGCGAACGCGGCGCGCCAGGCGGGCAAGCCGTACGGGTTTGCCGGCGTGACGCTCAGCGACGACGAGTTGGCAACTCACCGCGAGCTGTTGTCCGACGCAAAGTTTGTCTTTACCCGCGATAGCGACTCGCTGGCCGCTCTGAAGTCGTCCGGCATTCAGGGTCCCGTCATGGCCTTTGGTCCGGATGCGACCTTCGCGCTCGATGTGCGCGACGACGAAGCTGCTGCGCACGTGCTGGCCCAACATGCTCTGGAACCCGGCAAATTTCTGTGCGCCGTGCCGCGGCTTCGCTGGACGCCGTATTGGGAAATTCACCCCGAGCGGGTGAAGCCCAATCCCCGCCGGAGCGCCGTGAACGAAGCATTTGCGGACCCCGACCATGCCAAGCTGCGCGCGGGCATCGTCGCCTGGGTTCGGCAGATCGGGATGCGGGTCTTCGTCGTTCCGGAAATGACCTATGCTGTTGAACGGCTGCGGCCGCTCGTCTACGATCCGCTGCCGGACGACGTGAAGCCGAGCGTTGAAGTGCTCGATCGCTATTGGCTGACCGACGAGGCGGCCAGCGTGTATGCCCAAGCCGCCGCCGTTGCGAGTTTCGAGATGCACTCACCGATTATCGCGATCGCGGCCGGCACGCCCGCGGTTCACTTGCGGCAGCCGACCGACACGCGCAAGGGGCAGATGTGGCTGGACGTCGGACTCGACCGGTGGCTTTTTGAAATCGACGGCGACGTGGGCAACGACATTGCCCAGCGGCTGGTCGAGATCGGCCGCGACCTTCCCGCGGCGCGAGCTGTGGCCGCCGGCGCCAAACGGCGCGCGGCCGAATCGATGGCGACGATGATCGCCGCGTTGGACTGAAGGACTGACCCGCACCGGGGGCGCCGTTCGCAGGAGATGATCGATGCCGTTTGAAGTGCAACAGACCATTCCGATCCTCCGCATCTTCGACGTGGCGAAGGCCCGCGAGTTCTATGTTGACTACCTGGGTTTCACGGTTGACTGGGAGCACCGCTTCGACGCGACGGCGCCACTGTACATGCAAGTCTCGCGCGGCGGCCTGACGCTGCACCTTTCGGAGCACTACGGCGACTGCTGTCCGGGATCCACCGTGTTTGTGCGCGTCCGCGGCCTTGAAGAGTTCCACCGCGAGATCAGCGCCAAGGGCTACGGCTACCTGCGCCCGGGCATCGAGAAAACCTTTCACAATTCCCTTGGTGTGCAGCTCACCGACCCCTTCGGTAACCGCCTCCGCCTCGACCAGTCGCACGACGACTGAACCTCAAGACATGATCCCAACCCCCGGCGCAAGCCGCGGGGTTCCGCGCGTCCATCCACCACAACCACGCCAACCTCGGCGCAAGGCAGCGTACAGTATGGGACTCTGGGACCTCCTCACTGGCAGCGGCAATCCCACGCGGCAGTGGCCGCGCAGCGACGAGCCGCTGCCGGTCGTCCGTCTCAATCCGTTCAAGCTCGGCACATTGCGCCTCGGCGAAGAGATCGAGTCGGTCCGCTTCCTCGGCCGGCCCGATCATTTCATGGGCAAAGCGAAACGCGGCAACATGATGCTCACGCATACGAACCGCGGGCTCCAACTGAGCTTCGAGGAACACCGGCTGGTGCAAATCACCTTCCACCTCGCCGGTGACACGTTCTGGTCGTTGGAGGACGGCGCGCCGCCCGCGAGACTCCGCTTCGAGGATGGCACAAAGCTCGACGAGGCGTCGACGATCGACGACGTGAAACGACGGTTCGGCGAGCCGGACGAAGTGGACGAGGACGAGGATGAAACGACGTTGACCTACCGTGACGGCCAGGCGTACCTGTCCTTCGAGTTCAACGACGCGGGCGTGCTGGGAGCGTTTGTCGCGGCGCTCGACGTGTGATATCGGGTGGAAAGGGCTCGTGGCGTGAGATTCTCACAACCGCGCCCGAAACGCGGTGGTCGCTTGGCTGGTCGCGTCGATAAACTTGCGACATGAACGCCACACTCTCGATCGCCGAAATGGAGCGGGCCTCGCACCGCCGCGACGCCGCGTACAACGGACTGTTCTTCCTCGCCGTGCGGACCACCGGCATCTTCTGCCGGCCGACCTGCCCGGCGCGAAAGCCGCTGCCGAAGAACGTCGAATATTTTCCGACGGTCAAGGCCGCTCTCGCCGCCGGCTATCGCCCCTGCAAGCGCTGCCGGCCGCTGGCATGGGACGACCAGCCGGAGTGGGCGGCGCGGCTGCTGGCCGATGTCGAGCGCGATCCGCTGGTGCGAATCAGCGAAGACGACCTACGGGCCCGCGGCGTCGATCCCGCGACTGTCCGCCGCTACTTCCGGCGGCGCTACGGCATGACCTTTCAAGCCTACGCGCGGGCACGACGATTGTCCGGCGCCTTGACGCAGATTCGGGAGCGTGCGCCGCTGGAGGCTGCCGCCCACGACAGCGGCTTTGAATCGCTCAGCGGATTTCGCGACGCGTTCGTCCGCACGTTCGGCCAGCCGCCCGGTCGAGCCCGCGCCGGTGCGTGCATCCAGGTCGATTGGATTCCCAGCCCGCTGGGGCCCTTGGTCGCCGGCGCCACCGAGCGCGGCGTGTGCCTGTTGGAATTCACCGACCGGCGGATGCTGGAAACCCAAATCCGCACGCTGCAGCGGCTGCTGGCGGCGCCGATCGTTCCCGGCACGAACAGTCATCTGCGGCAACTCGAGCGGGAGCTCGGCGAGTACTTTACCGGCGCGCGGCGCGAGTTCGCCGTGCCGCTGGAGGCCCCAGGAACCGAGTTTCAACGTCGCGTCTGGGATTCGCTCCTGGAGATTCCCTATGGCGCCACGCGCTCGTACGAGCAGCTCGCCCGCGCGGTGGGCAACCCGCGGGCTGTCCGCGCCGTGGGCCGGGCCAACGGGCTCAACCGCATCGCCATCGTGATCCCGTGCCACCGCGTCGTCAACAAGAACGGCCAGCTCGGCGGCTACGGCGGCGGCTTGCGGCGCAAGGAGTGGTTGCTCAATCTGGAGCGAACGCACGCAGCGTCCCGATAGCGTTTGAGCAACAACGTCGTCCATGGAGTTTTCCGACTCGCCGCTGGCCCGCGAACTCGATCGTGCCCTCGCCCACTACACGCAGTGGGAGCATCCGCTGCGACGTTATCGCGCCCAAAATTACAGCCGCCTGAACAAGGGCGGCTACACGTGGGAGGACTACCACTGCGGCCTCGCCGATCTCGAGCAGCAGTTGCGGTCGCAGTTCGATCCCCGCTCGCGCCTCGACCCGCTGTTCGTGCAACTCTGCGAGACATTTCTTGAAGCCGACGCCGCGGGGCGCGACGATGTCCGCAAGTTCGTCGCCCAGCGCAAATCGCTTGGCCAGTTGCTGTGGCGCTACGCCAACCGACTGTCGAAGGAGATGGCCTTGGCCGGTCCCCATGCGGCCCTGTTGCTCGAACGAGCGTTGGCCGCGGTCACGATCGAGAACTGCAGCGCGAACTACCGCGACGTGCAGATGACGCTCGCCGATTTGTTCGTCGCCGCGGAGTTGGTTGGCGTCGACGCGCAGCCGGCATTTGCCGCCGCCGCGGACCGGGCGACGGGCGACCTCACCCCCGGCGGGTGCAGCTCGCTGGCGGCCATGCTCCGCGAATTTCACGTCTCAAGCGTCCTCGCCGAGCGCCGCACTTTGGGCAAGCCGTACGGCGGCCCCGCGTGAAACGCACCGTCCGTCGCAACGCCGCGGCGCCGATTCGGTAGAATGGCGCCAGTCCATTCCCTGCCGCGGAGACTCCCCGGAATGCCCCAGGAAACGCGATTCAGTGCCGAGGACCCCGCCGAGGTGCGCCGCCGCCAAGCTGCGGCCGAGCGGGAAACGCAAGACGCAAGTTATTTCAGCCCTGATCCGCCCAAGCGAGGTTGCGGCAAGTCGTGCCTCGTCGGCTGTCTGTGGATGGGGCTTGCGCTCACCATCATTGGCGTTATCGTGGGCGTGTGGATTGCCAACAACTGGCGCGACTGGTTTGCCGACACGGGCGCCGAAGCGCTCGAAAAAGTCGTCGAAGCTACCGAGCTGCCGCAGGAGGAACAGGATGAGCTGAACCTCCAGATCGAACGCGCGGCGGAGGCGTTTCGCAAGGGGCAGCTCTCGACGCGACAGGTGCTCGCGATCGCCCGGCAAGTCGCCGAGTCGCCGCTGATCACGTCGCTCATCGTGGCGGCGGTGGACGCTAAGTATCTAGAAGCATCCGGCTTACCCGAGGAGGAACGTGAAGCCGGTCGCCGAACGCTGCGGCGTTTTGCCCGCGGCGTGATCGACAACGCCATTGCCGAACAGCGACGCAACGCGGTGCTTGCGCACGTCGCCGACCGGGACTCCGACGGCAACTGGCGGGTCCGCGATCGCGTCAGCGACGACGACCTGCGCACATTTCTCGAAGCGGCCAAGACCGAGGCCGACGCCGCGATGATCCCCGACGAACCGGAGGTGGTCGATCCGTCCGAGGAATTGCGCAAAATCATCGACGCCGCCCTGCAAGAGTCGGCGCCGGCTCCGGCGGCAGCCGAAAGGGATGCGACTGCGGCCCCCTCAGACGACGCTTCTGCCGAGGAGGTGCGATGACGCGCCGCGGCTTTTGGCTGACGATCGCATGGGCTGCGGCGGCTGCCGCGACATTGCCATGCGCGCGAGCTGCCGATGCGCCGCTCGATTCGCGGCCGAATATCGTGTACCTCCTGTGCGACGACCTGGGCTATGGCGACGTGGCCGTCCTCAACCCGTCGCGCGGCAAGATCGCCACGCCGAATGTCGATCGTCTGGCTGCTCAGGGCATGACATTCACCGACGCCCACAGCGGCTCGTCGGTGTGCACCCCCACCCGCTATGGCATCCTCACCGGCCGCTACGCGTGGCGTACTTCACTGCAGAAGGGCGTGCTCGGCGGCGAAAGCCCGCCGCTGGTCGCGCGCGAGCGGCTGACCGTCGCCGAGCTGCTGCGCAATCACGGCTACGTGACGGCCGCCGTCGGCAAATGGCACCTGGGGCTCACCTTTGGCGAGTCGAAATCGACCGACGACATCGTCGACGGGCCGCTCGACCACGGCTTCGACGAGTTCTTCGGCATCAGCGCGTCGCTCGACATGCCGCCATTTGCGTTCATCGAGAACCGGCGCTTCACCGAGCCGCTCACCGTCGAAAAGAAGTGGCTGCGAGCTGGCCCCGCCGCGGCAAGTTTTGAAGCGATCGACGTCCTGCCGAGGTTTACCGACCGCGCCGTCGAGTTCATCGGCAAGGCGTCGCGGTCGCCGGAGAAGCCGTTCTTTCTGTACCTCCCGTTGGCATCGCCGCACACGCCCATTTTGCCGACTGAAGCGTGGCAGGGCCGTAGCGGGCTGAACTCCTACGCCGACTTCGTCATGCAGACTGACGCCGCGGTTGGCGCTGTGCTCGCGGCGCTCGATGCGGCCGGCGTCGCCGACGACACGCTCGTGATTTTCACCAGCGACAACGGCTGCTCCCCCGCCGCGGAGGTCCCACAACTCGAGGCGGCGGGCCACTTTCCCAGCGGCGACTTCCGTGGTTACAAGGCCGACATCTGGGAAGGCGGCCACCGCGTGCCCTTCATCGTCCGCTGGCCGGGACGCGTCGCCGCCGGCAGTCGCTCGGACGCGCTCGTCTGCCTGACCGATTTGTTCGCCACGTGCGCCGATCTGCTCGATGCGAACCTACCCGAGGCGGCCGCGGTCGATTCCTTCAGCATGCTGCCGCACCTGCTCGAGACGCCGGGCGCCGCGGTGCGCGAGTCGGTCGTCCATCATTCGATCGATGGCGCGTTCGCCATCCGCCGCGGGCGATGGAAGCTCGCGTTGTGTCCCGGCTCGGGCGGCTGGGCCGAGCCGCGCGACGCGGCGGCCCGCGAACAGGGCCTGCCCGAGTTGCAGTTGTACGACCTGAACGCCGACGTCGGCGAGCGGCACAACGCGGCGGCCGAGCAGCCGGAGGTAATCGCGGAGCTGACGGCGCTGCTCGAGCGCATGATCGAGAACGGCCGCAGCACTCCGGGCGAGGGGCCAACGAACGATGCGCCGATTCAAATTCGCAAGCATCGCAACTAGCAGGGGGCTTGGCCGCGGCGTTGCTCAACGAGGGAATGGGACGCGGATGAACGCGGATCGAGCGGATTTTCGCGGATCAAGGCAGATGGGTGAGAGAAAGAACCGCTGAACGACGCTAATGGTCGCTGATTCGGAATATCCGTTGATCAGCGTCTTATCGGCGGTTTCTTATCCTTGCAATCTTTCTTCCGATCCGCGAGCATCCGCCAAATCCGCGTTCATCCGCGTCCCATTCCCGCTGCGCGATTCTAGAGCGTTCAATACTCGACCCGAGCATGGTCATTCGCATTCTCTTGATCATCTCAACGCTTGTCGCCAGTTGGCTGGGCATGCAAGCGGTCCATGAGATCGGACACGCCGGCGCCGCGTGGCTGACCGGCGGCGAGGTGGAGCGAGTCGTCCTGCACCCCGCGACGATTTCGCGCACGGATCTCGCCAGCAATCCGCATCCGCTGATCGTTGCCTGGGCCGGCCCCGCGTGGGGCGCGCTGGCGCCGATTGGCATGTGGTTGGTCGCCGCACGGCAGCGCTGGAGCGGGGCCTTTTTGCTGCGATTCTTCGCCGGCTTCTGCCTCGTCGCCAATGGGCTGTATCTGGGCGTGGGGTCGTTTTCACGCGCCGGCGACTGCGGCGATTTGCTCAAGCACGGCGCCGCGACGTGGCAACTCTGGCTCTTCGGCCTCGCCGCCGTGCCCGCGGGATTCTGGCTTTGGCATGGCCAGGGACGCCATTTCGGGCTGAGCCGGAATCCCGAGCCGATCCATCCGGCCCACGCCGCGATCGCGACCGCGGCATGGGTTCTGTTGGCGTGCGCCGGCTTGCTCATAATGTAGACGTCGGCGCCCGCTCAAGACGTGTAACATCCAAGCTGCCGCCGCGCTTTGATAAGTCCACCGTTCTACCATCGGACTCGCCACCGGAGACTGTCATGCGTAAGCCACTGGTCATTGCCTTCTGTTTCACGGCACTGGGCGCCGGCGCCCTGGTCGTGCGCTCGCAAACCTCGCCGCCCGCCGTCGCGTCTGCCAACGACTACTACGACATCGGCGGCTTCCACTACGCCGTCACGACCGACTCCGACGCCGCCCAGACGTGGTTCGACCGCGGCCTGGCGATGTCGTTCGGCTTCAACCACGAAGAGGCCGTCCGCTGTTTCGAGCGGGCGCTCGCCGAAGATCCCTCGATGGCCATGGCGCTGTGGGGCATCGCCTACGCACTGGGCCCCAACATGAACAACATGGAAACGGCGCCCGAGCAAATCGCCCAGGCGGCGCTCGCCGCGCGGCTGGCGGGCGTGCTGGCTGCGAAGAATGCAACCGAGCTGGAGCGCGGCCTGATCGCCGCCGTGGCGACGCGCTATGCGGCGCCCGTGCCCGAGGATCGCACGCCGCTGAACCAAGCCTACGCCGACGCGATGCGCAAACTGTACCAGGCCCGCCCGGAGGATCCGGTGGTGACGGCGCTGGCGGCGGAGTCGCTCATCAACCTGGCGCCCTGGAACCAGTGGAGCCCCGACGGCACGCCGGAAGCGCACACGCCGGAGATCATCGCGATCCTCGAAGGCGGTCTTGCGAAGTGGCCCGACGACGCGATGCTCTGTCACCTTTATATCCACGCGATGGAGGCGTCGCCCACGCCCGAGAAGGCGCTGCCCGCAGCCAACCGTTTGCGCACCGCCATGCCCGGCGTGGGACACCTGGTTCACATGCCCTCGCACATCGACGTGCTCACCGGCGACTACCGCCGCACGATCGAAGCGAACCAGCGCGGCATCGAGGCGGACAAGGCGTTCCTCGAGCGCGAGGGGCCGTTCAATTTCTACACGCTGTACCGCGTGCACAACTACCACTTCCTCACCTACGGCGCCATGTTCGACGGGCAGAGCGAGCTGGCTCTCCGCGCGGCCCGCGATATCGTGGGGCAAGTGCCCGAGGAGCTGCTGCGCCAGCAGGTGGACTTCCTCGACGGCTTCATGCCCACGGCGCTGCACGTGCTGGTGCGGTTCGGCCGCTGGGACGACCTCCTGGCCGAGCCCGAGCCGGCCGACTACCTGCCGGTGAGCCGTTCGGTCTGGCACTACGCCCGTGGGATCGCGTATGCCGCGACCGGCCGCGTTGCCGAAGCCGAAGCGGAGCAAGCGAAGTTTGCCGCGGTGCAAGCGACGGTCCCCGACACGAGCTTCGTGTTTCAGAATCCTTCGGCCGATATTCTGAAGGTCGCCGAGGCAATGCTGGCCGGCGAGATTGCGTACCGCAAGGGCGAATTCGACGCGGCCTTCGCGCACCTGCGTGAAGCGGTCCGCCGCGACGATGCGCTGCACTACGACGAACCGTGGGGTTGGATGCAGCCCACGCGGCACGCGCTGGGCGCGCTCCTGGCGGAGCAGGGCCAGTTTGCCGAGGCCGAAGCGGTCTATCGTGCGGACCTCGGGCGGCACCCGAACAACCCTTGGGCGCTCAACGGACTGGCGGAGTGCCTCACGAAGCTCGGCAAAGCCGACGAAGCCATCCAGTGTCGCGAGCAATTCGACGCGGCGGCCAGTCGCAGCGACGTGAAGATCGACCGAGCGTGCTTTTGCCGACTGAACGCGGACGAATAGTTACGCAGCGAGTCTCCTACTCTTACTGAGGACCGCGCCGCCAAGGAGCCTTGTCGGTAGGGCGGGAGCCATTCTTGTCGTCCCAGAGGGACGCGCCGACACTAGTCCAGCGATTCATCGCTGGGTTGCGCTGCGTCGCGGAGATGAGTCCCGGAGGGACGATTGAAATGTCGTTGCTTCGGTCGTCCCTCCAGGACTTGTTTTTGATCGCGTGGCTGCCGACCCAGCGATTCCCAGGATGATGCCTCTGCTATCGACGCACGCGTCTTGGCCCCGG
>CAYSFP010000084.1:0-15103 GCA_964430075.1 uncultured Planctomycetaceae bacterium
CGGCCCGATTCATGACGAGGAACCCACCCTGCGAGAGGGGGGCGGCGATGGGTTGGCGCGTAAAAAAACCCTCGGCTTGCGGCCGAGGGCTGATGGTTGTTCGATTGCGGCGAACGTGGCTGAATCGCCGTGCTTCTTCTGACCTACGGTCTCCAGCCTCCAGCCTGATCCGTTAGCTCGGCGTGCGGCGGCGGGAGCGGCGGCCGCCGGTCGGGGCGCCCCATTCCTTGGTCAGGCTTTCGAAGACTTCGGGCGTTTCGTACCGCACCACGCCTTTGCCCTCGGGCATCGGGCCGATCAGGCCGCGGAAGACGGGCATGCCGCGGAGACTCAGATCGGTGCTGCAGTCGTCGACGCCGATTTGCGTGTGCATTCGCAGGAGGGCGTCCTGGTGTTCGAAGTCCTTGGCGCGGACTTCGCCGTTCTTGCCGCGAGTGACGATGCGGTAGGTCTTTTCAAGAGCCATGGGAGCGTCGCCTCAGGAGTGGGGAGGGAGGGCGGTCATGGCATCTATCGACGGGTGCTAGCGGGGAGCCGCAAGGAATCGAATTCGCCCCGTGCGACAAGCATGCGGCGAGTAATCGGCAAATCGCCTGCGGCACGCAGGCTCGCTACAGACAGCCCCGAGCAAGCTTGCTCGGGGCTGCTCGCTTGCTCGGGGCTTTTCCGCAGAAATCTCGCAGATGCAAGGCCTACCGCTTTTGCCGGCCTCGCTGCAGGCGCTCGAACTCTTCCTGAAGCTGCTGCTTCGACTCCGGCAGCGACACGACGTACTGCCGGTCGTACTCGACGGCGTAGGCGTACTCGATCAGCCGAGCGTCGTCCCCCGCGGCGTCGGCCGGGACCTGAACGTCCCACCGCAAGAGGCCCATGGGGCGTTCGGTGCGCTGGTACAGCTTTTCGTCGGAGAGCGGATCGCTCGTCTGGCCGAGGGTCACCTCGATGTCGGCGCCGTTCTCGGCGTGCGGCAGGCGGTCGAGCACGCGGACCGGCAAGGCGGCGCCGCTGTAGTTCTCGATCACCAGGCGGTACTCGAACTTCGTTTCGCGGTTGCCGCCTTGCAGGCTGTCGGTCTTGTCGGCTAGCTCGCGACGGGTGCGAAGCTGCGGATCGGCGCCGAAGCCCACGACGAACGATTGGCCGCGGGCGACGGTCGGAATTTCGCCCCGGCCGACGAACCGGCCGTCGAGGTACGCCGACATCGACCCGGCCAGCAGGTCGTCGTCGCTGGAGTTCTTCAGCTCGGCCTCGCGGTACACGAACGACGTGAGCACCGGCACGGCCACGTGGTAGAAGTCGCTGGGCATGTCGGTTTGCATGATGCGGACCATCTGCTGGTCGGTGCGGCTGGCCAGGCTGATGCCGCCGCCCAGCGCGTAGGTCAGGCTGGGCGCTTCATCTTCGGCGGCTTCAGAGCGGAGCACGCTGAGCGTGGTGGCGTCGCCGTTGATCTCGAGTTGCTGGATCGTGCATCCGAAGTAGTTGAGGTTCCATCCCAGGCGGTTCTGATCGGCGAACAGCACGGCATTGTTGGCCGCCTGCGCGTAGTCGAACTGCTGCGACTTGAGCCCGTCGAGCTGCTGGGCGACCTGCGATTCGCTGAGGCCCTGACCGTAGCCGATGCGGCCGTCGATGCCGCCGTACCCGCCTTGCTCGCCGCCGGCCACCGGCGCGGAGGCGAGGGTGACGTGGAACGGCGCGAGTCCCGGCCCCGCGGCGCCGAGCGCGGGCGAGGCCGTCGACAGCGTGAACGCGACGTTGGTCCAGTCCTCGCCTGAAAGTTGCTGGATGAGCGCGTTGTATTCGAGGCGGACGTTCGCACGGTCGGCCCCGGCGCGGATCGTGTAGGCAGGCGACCAGCCGCAGTTGTTCACGAGGTAGTTGAGCCGCACTTCGGCGGCGTCGCCGGAGTGCTTTTCGACGAACAGCACCGCTTCGCGCAGCGTGCGGGAAGCGCCGGCAGTGACTTCCGCCCGCTGGCGATTGAGCAGTTCCATCTGGGCGGCGAGGTCGCGGGCCTGCTGCGCGAGGGCGACGTCGTCTTCGACGATCTTGTCGCGCTCGGCGAAGACGAAGACGGTGAGCTCCTGCAGCGCCTTGGCGTCGAGCACGCCCTTCGAGAGGTCGGTCTGAGCGGTGGGGGCGACGAAGCCTTCGAGCTTGTTCAGATACTCCGTGCGCGTCGCAAGCAGGGCTTGCTTCTTCGCGACGAGGTCGATCTCGCGCTGGACGGCGGCGATTTTCTCATCGAGCGCCCGCACTTCCTCCCGCGGCTCCTCGCCGACGGCGCGGGTGCGGTAGCGGACGGCGCGGATTTCGATCGCGTCGCCCCCCTCGGCGAACTGGCTGCCCTGGACGACCTGCTCGGGCAGATCGCCGCCGACGATTTCCTGCGGGCCGGCGTCGCCCTCGACGGGGACGGTGCGGGTAATTTGGGCCTGGCCGCGGTAGAGCGTGACGTGGGTGACGCGGCCATCGGCGGCCTGGGCGAGCGGTGCGGTGAGCATCGCAACGGTGCAACTGATACGTGCGAGGGCGGGCAGTCGGCGAATCATGGTCCGCGGTTCCTATCCAGAGAAGTCGTTCCTGCGGGGCGACGCCGCCCCGGCCTCTCATGGTTTTCTAGCCCGCGGGACGGGGCGGTCACAATGCGGATTGGGTAACGGGTTTGTAACGCACGTCGAAACATGGCACGCTGGCGCGGCGTGCAGCCAGCGCAGTAGTCCTCTGGCTCCCTCCCCCTCGTGGGGAGGGCTGGGGAGGGGGGAGCAGCGGGTACTCGGAGTGACTCAGAGTCGCAGCGACTTCAGCACGTGTACCCAGTGCACCACCCCTCCCTAACCCTCCCCATCAAGGGGAGGGGACCGGAGAATTGTGAGGCGCCATCGGCGCCGATTTGACGGTGCGCGGCGTCGCGGGGATGATCGGGGCACTTGTCTTGCGGAGGAACGTTTATGCGCGTCGTTGTCGCCGTTTTGTTGGGAGCGCTGCTGGTTCGCTCGGCGTGCGCCGAGAAGCCGCGATTGCTCGTCGATCAGCCCGGGTTTGGGCTCGAACTCGTCGCCAGCGAGCCCGACATCGTTACGCCGATCGGCATGGCGTTCGATCCACAGGGCCGGCTCTTGGTGATCGAGTCGCACACGCACCACCGGCCGGAGGACTACGACGGCCCGGCGGGCGATCGCATCCGGATGCTCGCCGACAGCGACCGCGACGGCCGGCTCGACGCGTGGAGCACGTTTGCCGAGGGGTTCCAGCAGGCGATGAACCTGTGCGTCCGGCCGGACGGCGGCGTGTACGTGGTGACGCGGCGCGATGTGCGGTTGCTGGAGGATACGGATGGCGACGGGAAAGCGGACAAGGAGACGGAGATTTTGCGGCTGGAGACGGACGTCGACTATCCGCACAACGGCCTGGGCGGCTTGGCGTTTCGATCCATCAAGCCGAATGCCAAGGATGACGGGTGGTTGTACATCGGCTTGGGGGAAAACTTCGGCGGAGCATACTCGCTAGTAAGTCGCCATGGCGATCGACTGGAGGGACGAGGCGGCGCCGGGTGTGTATTCTCGTGCCGTGCGGATGGATCGAATCTGGTCCGCATGGCCAGGGGCTTTTGGAATCCCTTCGGCTTGTGCAGCGTCGGTGGAAAGTTGTATTGCATCGACAACGATCCCGACGCAAGCCCGCCGTGCCGGCTGATCGACGTCTGGTGGGGCGGCGATTACGGATTTCTGTGGCAGTACGGCCGCGCGGGAATTCATCCCTTGCAGGCCTGGGGCGGCGAGCTTCCGGGGACACTGCCGCCGATCTGCGGCGTCGGCGAAGCGCCGACCGGCATCGTGCATCACCACGAGTTCCTGTGGGTCACGAGTTGGGGCGACCATCGCATTGAGCGCTACGCCGCGACGCAGAGCGATCCGTACGGCAAGAATTCGGAGCGCACGGCACAAATGCAGGTCGTCGTGCAGGGCGACGCAGACTTTCGACCGACGGGATGCGCCGTGGCCCCCGATGGATCGCTGTACTTCGGCGATTGGGTGAAACGTGACTACCCGGTGCATGGACAAGGCCGGATTTGGAAACTCACGCTGCCCATGGCGGAGAATGATCGCCCGCCCGCGGCGCCGCCGTTCTTAAGTCCCAACAGCGGACTGCCGAATTCCTGGAGTTCGGGGCGACCAAGTGCAAACGAGATTTGGCAGATACGAATTGCCGACAATGCGCGATTAGTCCGCGGCGAAGACTGGCGGTGGCCCCAACCGGCTTTGCGGCTGCGCGGACTGCAATCTTGGCGATGGCGGGGCATGGATGATCCCATGCCAATCCTGCGACAAGCACTTGCAGACGAGGATGCGGACGTGCGCTTATACGCGATTCGTTGGATTGCCGACGAAGGTCTGAAAGAGCTGCGCGATGACGTAGCGAAGCTGCTCGACGGGCCGATGCCGAGCGAGCGCTATTTCCTGTGCGTGTTGGCGGCGATCGAATGGCTCGATGGCGACGGCACGCCGCGGGATCGGGGAATTTCCGATGCGCTGCTCCAGCGCGAACTGGCGAACGAGGCGCGGTCGCCTGAATTGCATGCGCTCGCGATGCGGCTGATCTCACCGGATCACGAGTGGCTAACGGCGGAGCGGTTGCGGGGGTTTCTCGCGTCGGCGTCGCCCGAGCTGAAGCTCGAGGCGGTCCGCACGCTTGCGATGCAGGCACGGCCCGAGCGGTTGGCGATGTTGGCGGAGATTGCCGAGGACGCGGGTTACGAGGCGTCGCTGCGGGCCGAGGCGGTGGCGGGGTTGGCTGCCGCGGCGGGGGAGTATGGGGAGGTTCTCGCCAAACTTGCCGAGAGCGATGATGCCACCGTGGCGGCGGAGGCACGGCGGGTGGTCGCGCTAAGCCGCGAGCGGCGGGCGGAGGGAGACCAGGGGCGGCCGGGGGCGGGAGAGTTGGAAGCTTGGACGGCACTGCTGGCCGAGGGCGGGGACGCGGAGTCGGGGCGGCGGTTGTTCTTCACGCGGCCCGGGCCGTTATGTTCGCAGTGCCATCAGTATGGCGGCCGCGGCGGGCGCATCGGGCCGGACCTGACGCGGATTGGCGAGCAGCAGTCGCGCGAGCGGATTATCGCGTCGATCCTGCAGCCTAGCCGCGAGATCGCGCCGCACTACCAGGCGTGGACGCTGGTGACCACCGACGGGCTCGTGCGCCAGGGGCTGCGGCTTCCCGAGGGCGGCGACGATGGGACGGAGCCCTACTCCGATCCCGAGGGCAGCGTGTTCGAACTGCGGAGCGAGGACATCGAGCTGCGCTCGCCGAGCGACGCGTCGATCATGCCCGAGGGCTTGGCGGATCGGCTCTCCGTGGAGGATTTGCGGGATCTCGTGGCGTTTCTGTCGGCGCGAGGCGACTAACCGCTTCGCGCTTGCTTGCGACACACTAGCCGCGACGCTACGCGTCGCAGGGCTCGCACCGCGAGAGGCAGACCCATACGGCGGCGCCCCGGCGAGCCGTAGGCTCGCGGCTATCTGTTGCCTTGCGTATCGCATCATTGAGGGGAAGAGCGCGCGGACGTAGAATTCACTTCGTCGCGACCGCGATCTCTCCGCTCCCGCCCTCCGCTCGCTCGCCGATGTCTGAACTTCACCATGAATGCGGCGTCGCGGCCATCTACCACTTGGCCGGCCGCGAGGCGAGCCCGCTGTGCCCGCCGCAGGGGCCCGACGAAATTTCGCGGCTCATGCCTCGGATGCTGCTGGACGTGCAGAACCGCGGGCAGTTGTCCGCGGGCTTCACCACGTACAACCCGCACCGCAATCAGCTCATCGACACGTACCGCAAGTTGGGCACGGTCAGCGAGGCGTTCAAGCTGAATCGCAAGCGCAAGGCCGAGGGGATCATGCGGGAGTACGCCGGCCCCGCGGCGATCGGCCACGTGCGTTACGCCACGTGCGGCGCCGAGGACTGCAGCTACGCCCAACCGTTCGAGCGGCACCACCTGCAGAAGCACAAGTGGTTCGCATTCGCGTTCAACGGGCAGTTGGCCAACTACGCGGCGCTGCGCGACAAGCTGCTGGCCGAGGACGACCACCATCTCACGCGCACGACCGACACCGAAATCATCATGCACGAGATCAGCCGCGAGCTGGGCGGGGATCGCCGGCCGCCGCTGATCGAGGTGATGCGGAGCATCGCGGCGCGGTTCGACGGGGCGTACAGCCTGGCGCTGCTCAACGCCCAGGGCGAGATGCTGATCGCCCGCGACCCGCTGGGCAACAAACCGCTGTGCTACGCGATCGAGGGGCCGCTCTTGGCGGCGGCGAGCGAGAGCGTGGCGCTGGCGAACCTGGGCTTCCGCGACGAGTCGATCAAGTCGCTCGCTCCCGGCTATGCGATTACGGTTGTCGATAATCAGTTTTCAATCGAAAAATTTGCCGAGCCCACGCCGGCGCATTGCTACTTCGAGTGGATTTACTTCGCGAACGTGGCGAGCACGATCGACGACCGCAGCGTGTACCTGGCCCGCAAGAGCCTGGGCGAGGAGCTCGCGCGGATGGAAACCGTGCCCAAGGGCGACGATCTGATCGTTGTGCCCGTGCCGGACACGAGCAAAGCGGCGGCGGACGCGATGGCGTTCGCCCTCGGCGTGCCAAGCGTCGAAGGGCTCATCCGCAACCGGTATGCGGGCCGCACGTTCATCGAAGGGGGCGCGGGGCGCGAAGCGAAGGCGGCGGCGAAGTACACGCCGCTACGGGACGTACTCGAGGGCCGGCGGATTCTGCTGGTCGAGGATTCGATCGTCCGCTCGACGACGATGCGCGTGTTGTTGTCGCGGATTCGCGAGGTCGGGCGGGCGAAGGAGATCCACGTGCGGGTGGCGTGCCCGCCAATCATCGCTCCGTGCTTTTACGGGATCGACATGTCGCGCATTCGCGAGCTGTTCGCGCCTTCGTTCGTGGAGCAGGGGTTGCCGGCCGAGGAGATGTACGCGGCGATGGCCCAGCGGCTGGGCGCCGACTCGCTGCGGTATCTGCCGGTGGCGTCGATCGCCCGGGCGGTGAGCAAACCGGCGAACCAGCTCTGCCAGGCGTGCATCACGGGGGAGTACCCGACGCCGTGGGGGCAGCGGCTGTACCAGGTGGCGCTCGACAATTACGCGCAGGATGGGGATTCGAGCGTCGAGCGCACGTACGAAACGGCGACGATGCGTTGAGCGTCGTGCCCCTATGATGCATCGCATCGCGGCTGTCCGCTTTGGCGCCAGCCCCGACCACGCTTGGTCGGGGTTAGCTGAAGCGGCATTCTTTTTACGACGGCTTCGCAAATTCCGCTCGGTGCACCGCTTCGCCGTGAAGTCGCGTGCGGCGTTCGAAGTGGGTGCGGAAGTCGAGGTCGTGCTCGGCCGGCCGCTCGGGCACTTCGAGCGGGCCGACCAGCGGCGTGTGGGCTGCGATCAGCTCGAGCGTGGCGTCGAAATATTCGCGCACGTCGGTCCAAAAATGAAGGCGGCCGCCGGGCTCCAGCGCGCGGACCACGTCGGCCAGGAACGCTTCGTTCATCACGCGGCGCTTGTGGTGGCGGGCCTTCCACCAGGGGTCGGGAAAGTAGACGTGGACCGCGGCTAGCGACGCGTCGGGGATTCGCTCGCGGAAGAGCTTCAGCGCGTCGCCGCGCGCCATGCGGGCGTTGTCGATGCCGCGCTTGGCGAGGCGGTACGCCGCGAATTGGGCGTAGCGGTACGCCAGCTCGATGCCGAGGAAGTCGCGATCGGGCGCGGCTTGCGAGGCGTTCTGCAGGTACAGCCCCTTGCCGCTGCCTACCTCGACCTCCAGCGGCGCGGCGCGGCCGAACAATTTGGCGGGATCCCACGGCTGCTCGCACAGCTCGTCGACATGTACAAAGTGGCGGGACAGATCGATGGTCGGGTCGATCTTGGGAAGTGCACGGCGGCCCATGTGATCAGTGTAGTCCTCTCGCTCCGCGAGATGAATTGCCTCTCGCGGAGCGAGAGGACTACACTAGCGACTGGTCGGCAGGGCCGCGGCGGGGAGAGCGACGCCGGCCAGCTCGCCTTCGCAGACGAGCGAGTCGCCGACGAAGCCCTGGAAGCGGCAGTTGACCATGCGGCCGCGGCGATGCTTGGTCACTTGCACGGCCATCACCAGCCGATCGCCCGGCTTCACCACGCCGCGAAACTTGACGCCGTCCATGCCGCCAAAGCCCACCACGTCGGCGCCGGACAGGTCGTTCCGCTGGATGTGGAACGTGAGCACCTGGGCGGCGACTTCGCACATGATCACGCCGGGCATGATCGGCATGCCGGGCATGTGGCCGCTGACCCAGAACTCGCCCGGCGTGATATCGCGGTAGCCGATGCAGATGTGCCGCTCGACGTCGTCGAGGACGATCGCCGTGAGCTGCTCCATCGCATTCCGCTGGGGGAGATAGCGGCGAATCTCCTCGATGCCGGCTACGACCTGATCGAAATCGATCTCGGCGGGGTCGACGATGAATTCTTTCGCGGGCATGGCGGTAGGGTGCGTGCAACGCACCAATCGCGTCACGGTGCGTTGACATGCACCCTACGTCTACGTCACGGTGCGTTGCACGCACCCTACTCAGGTCTTCACCTTCTGGCGGCGGTTCTTGCGGGGGCGGCTGCACGCGGGGCGCTTGCCGTGATTGGCTTTTTTGACTTTGCGACCGGGCTTGGCCATCAGGAAACTCCGTGGAACGGGCGGAAGGAAACGACACGGAGTGGCCGACGTTGGCGTCCGTAGCACCGCAATCTTAGCAGGGCCGTTGCGGGCGGAAAAGGCGTGCGGGACGAGGCTGCGGGGGCGATCAACGCGTGACATCAGGCCCCCGGCAAGCTTGCCGGGCGCAAGTTGAACGCCAAGCCTATTTCGCTCGCAAATCCCAGGCGTCGAGCCACTCGACCGAAACCGGTCGCATATCGAATCGCTTGATTAGCTCCTTGTGCATGTCGGCCAGATGGCCGGCGCCGTAGAAGATCGCCAGCCGCTGCTGCCCTTCGTCGAGCTGTTCCTCGAGCACGTCGAGGGCCCGCGTGTTGCGTTCGGTGATGATCGTCGAGCCTTCGGATCCATTGAACGCGGAGATCAGCGACTCCATTCCCTCGAACTGCGAGGCGAGCACGACCTTCAGCCGGCGGGCGCGGTCTTGTGACAGCAGCGCCGCCATGATGTCGAAGTCGGCGCTGACGCCGCTGGCGGCCTGCTGGCTTTGCGCCGCCAGCGAGGCGCCCACGATGCGGAAGTACATTTGCAGAAACGTTTCTTCGCGGCGCTCCATCGACTTGAAGAACTCGTCCGGCGACAGGTCGGCGTGGACGAAGTTGGATCGCGTATAGTCGATCTGCTCGAGCTGATGTTCCACCTCGAGCATCGACTTCATGGCGTTCTGCAGGGCGCCCAGGGCGTGGGCGTTGGACGTGCCGCGACCGCGCGGCACGACCGTGCCCTGGGGAGCCACCAGTTCGTACAGCACGGCGTCGTAGGTGCGGAAGCGGTCGTTGAGGGCGTTGTAGTAGCTTTGGTCGCCGATGTGGACAGCGCCCACCAGGTCGACGCACCGCTCGTAGTCGGCCGGCGGCTTGTCGGAGTCGAACTCGCCGGCCGGCACGTAGCGGACGATCGCGGTTTGCATCGCGCGGGGATCACCCGCGTCGTCCTTGTCGAGCTTCACCCATGAATCGCCGACGGTTTTAGCTTCCTCGGCCGTGACGGCGTGCTCGAGCGTCGGTTGGGGCTCGGCCGCCGCGGGGCCGCAGCCGAGCGTTGCAAGCGGCAGGGCGGCCAGCCAGAGGCGGCCGATCGTGCGGAAGGAGGACTGGGAGGGATCGGCAAACGACATGGCGAGCTCCGCTGGGGGCATGTTTGCGCCCGCTGTGGACGCTAGCGGAAGTATATCCGTCGGCGGCGCGGGGGAGCAATTTGCCGGCGCGACATCGCGACGGGGGGGAGGCGCTTCGCAGGTTATCGCGCTAAGCCGCAAGCGGCGGCGGCGACCGGGCGTGCTAGCGGGCGGCGGGCCGTACGACCGGCATTTTCCGCAGACTTTGCCGATCTTACTCAACCAGCGAAACGCACCGCACCGATACTACCGGCACAGATACACCGCGCCGTGGCTGCTGCGGGCAGCCGCCGCGCTGTTGGCGTCGCGTCTCGTGTTCGGGCGCTTCCCACATTGGGGGAGTAGGAAAACCATGACTCGTCGAATCCTTGCTACCTGGATTGCCGGATGTGCGGTCGCCCTGGCAGGCGCACCGGCAGCCCGTGCTCAGATGCTCGATGCCTTTTGCGAACCGGCCTGCGCGCACGACATGCAGTTGTTCGCGCCGGTGGACTTCGACTTCGATTGTCTGCCAATCCAGAACGACTGCGGCTGGATCCTGAATTACAACCGCGTGAGCTGGCACGTCAGCGGCGAGCGGACGCCGATCGGCTCGCCCGGTTTGGCCGTGCTGTCGGAAGAAATCTTCCCGCCGGATCTGGCCAACGACTTTGGCGATACGCCGCCGCCGCAGTACCTCATCCAAAATGGCCTGACAAACGTGGCGCCGGACGGCGAGTTCGGCTGGGGCAACCGCTACGAGTTCGGTTACTTCAGCGGCCCGCACGGCTACATGATGGGCATCATCGATAATTACCGGTCGGACGACTTCAGCACGTTCGGCATCGGGCCGCAGCCCTCCGGGTTTGGCTCGATCCACGTCAACTTCGAATTGGCCAATCCGAGGTTGCTCGAAGGCTTCCGCGATTACAACGGCCAGACGGTCAACGGCAACGAAGTGCCGACCGCGACGATCGGCGGTCCTGGTTTTGGCGGCAACAACGTGGCGGACGACCTCGACGGCGACCTGGCCGAAGGCTTCGTGTTCATCTTCATCGACCTGGACGGCGACGGCGCCTTCGACGACGACGAACCGATCATCGGCATCGCGATCGACTACGGCGATCTGTACAACTTCAATGTCACGTTCAACCAGGTGCAGATCCGCAACTTCACGCGGGTCGACGGCATCGAACTGATGAAGACCGTCAAGCTGGATAACAGCTACATGTTCGTGAAGGACCAGAATCAACAATTCGAAATCGGCGCCGGCGTGCGGTTCTTCAAGATTCGCGACGAGTTCCAATTCGCCGGCACGAGCGACTTGCTGCGGGGTCGGAACCTGCTGGGCACGCAGGTCGACAATCAGATCGTCGGTCCGCAGATTCAACTGAAGTACACCAGGCAAAAGCGCCGCTTCCGGCTGGGCGTCGATACCCGATTCGTGTTCGGCTACAACGTGCAGGACATCGACCAGAACGGCGTGTTCGGCGAAAACTTGACGCCGGGCGACCTGAATCAGCCGGCCATCCTGCAACCGACGGCGTTCTCGCGGGGCATCCAGGCCAACGACTTCTCGCCGATGGTCGAGTTCCGTGCTGATCTGGCTTACCAGATCACCAAGTCGATTGCCCTGAAGATGGGCTACACATGCATGTACGTCGATAACGTCACGCGGGCCGCGACGGTCACGCGGTGGCGCCTGCCGGACGGCGGCTTCATGGAGACGGGCGCCCAGGACATCCTGATCAACGGCGCCGACGGCGGCATCGAGTTTATCTACTAGCGAAGCGATGCGTCACGGACCGCAGCCCGACGGCTCCGGAACCGGAAGATGACGAACGGACAGCGTGCGCCGTGGCTTACTTTGCCACGGCGCCGTCCGTTGATCACAAACCTCGATGCGATGGCAGATCGGGGTCGCTACGCTTGAACGTGCTCGCCATGCAATTGACGGAGCTCTTCCAGCTCCGATTGCAGGCGGTGACGCAGCGGGCTGGTGCCGCGCAGTTCATCGAGCAGGGCTTCGGCGCGCTCAAACGTCGCCTCGGTGAAGGCGCCATTCTTGAACAGCTTTTGCCAGCTACGCGAGACTTCGCTTTCGGTGAGCACAGGGATGGTCCTTGGGTCCGGTGAAGAACATTCGACGGGCGATCGACGTTCTCATTATGCGGCGGTTTTCTCGCGACAGCAAGCGAAACTAACTTGCATTGCCGCGAACGGGCGCCGCTGCGATTCTGACACGCCGTTCACGACGGAAAGCCACCGGCTCTGCCGGTGGACCTCATGGCTGTTCGAACGATGCGCAGGCAAGTCCACCGGCAGAGCCGGTGGCTTTCATCGGGTGGGTAAGAGTTACCGGCTGAACTGATGCCGCCGACTGGCGAAGCGCCGCCAGCTAGCGCGACGGCGCGCAGGCTGGTAACAACATTCCAGCCAATTCGCTTGTGAGCGCAGGGCGGCGAATTTGCTCGCCCCCGGGCGCGGTGGTAGGGTCCTATGTGGATCATTGCGCCGCTTGTGATCTCGCCGCCGGCTACGCCCCTCCATCGGGGGGTGATTTTGCGATGCTCGCCAATTACAATATCTCGGTTTGGCCGGGAGATCGGTCCCGGCATGCAGCGGGGCTGGATGTCCGTCGCCGCCGGAGCGACGCTCAGGCGACTGCCGCCCGGCTTTGCTGTTCGCAACAGACTTGGCTGATTTCTTCCCGGCGCGGCGTCGCGTGGTCGCCGCCGGCGCCGTCCCGCCTTGGCAGCCCGGTCTCGAAGTTTTGCGCGCCCCCTCCCCCCCTTGGCGCTCAGGAGTAGTCACGTGCATTTGGATCACCTCCCCGGATCCTTCTTTGGCCCGTCGAATCTGGTCGAATTGCTGCTGCATCGCGCCCATCACCAGGGCGACGATCCCGGTTTTCGCTATTTGGTGGATGGCGAAAAGACGCTGGTCGAGTGGACCTACGCTGACGTGGATCGCAAGGCCCGGGCGATCGCCGCGTCGTTACAGGCGATGGACATGGAGGGCGAGCGCGCATTGCTGCTTTACCCCTCGGGACTGGACTTCGTCGCCGCGTTCTTCGGCTGCCTGTACGCGGGCGTGACGGCCGTGCCGGCGTACCCGCCGCGGCGCAATCGCAACATGGCTCGAATCGACGCGATTGCGAACGACGCCGAGGCAAAAATCGCGCTCACCACCTTCGAGGTGCTGGAACGCGTGCAGACGATGATCACCGATACGCCGGCGCTGCAGCGCATCCGTTGGCGGGCCACCGACCAATGGGACGAGGAGCAGGCGAGCCTCTGGCGGCGCCCCGACGTGCATGGCGAAACGCTGGCATTTCTCCAGTACACATCAGGTTCCACGGGCACCCCCAAGGGGGTGATGCTTACGCATTCGAACCTGATGCACAACTCGGCCATGATCACCTATGCGTTCGAGCACTCTCGGTCGGGCAGCGGGTGTTTTTGGCTGCCGCTCTATCACGACATGGGACTTATCGGCGGCATCCTTCAGCCCTTGTACATGGGCCGGCCGAACACGCTGCTCTCGCCAACGCATTTTCTGCAGCGCCCCGTACGCTGGCTGCAGGCGATTTCGCAAGCGGGCAGCACGATTAGCGGCGGGCCGAACTTTGCTTACGACCTCTGTGCCGAGAAGGTAACGGCCGAGCAAAAGCGCGCCCTGGACCTGAGCCGCTGGTCGCTGGCGTTCAACGGCGCCGAACCTGTGCGGGCCGAGACGATCGACCGGTTCAGCGAAGCGTTCGCCGAATGCGGCTTCCGCCGGGAAGCGTTTTATCCCTGTTACGGACTGGCCGAAGCGACGCTGATCGTGACCGGGGGGTTCAAGCAAGCGCAGCCGGTGGTGCGCGTGTTTGACGGGCACGCCCTGGAGCAGCACGAGATCGTGCCGGCCGAGCCGGCGTCCGCCGGCGCCCGCGCCCTGGTGGGCAGCGGCGGCAATTTGCTGGACCAGACGATCGTGATCGCCGATCCCGAAACGGGCGAGCAAAGGCCGGCCAATCGCGTGGGCGAGATCTGGGTCTCCGGCCCTAGCGTGGCCGACGGATATTGGCGCCGCGAGGAGGAGTCGCAGCAGACGTTCGGGGCCCGGTTGCAGGACGGGCGCGGGCCGTTTCTGCGAACGGGCGACTTGGGCTTCCTCAACAACGGCGAACTGTTCGTCACGGGGCGGCTCAAGGATCTGATCATCATTCGCGGCGTCAATTCCTATCCCCAGGACATCGAGCGATCGGTCGACCAGGCGCACGAGCATGTGCAACAAGGCGCCGGGGCGGCATTTGCCGTGGGCGACTCGGGCGCCGAGCGGTTGGTGGTCGTGCAGGAAGTCGCGCGGTATCGCAACCTGGACTTTGCCGGCATTGTCGCGGCGATTCGCAATCGGATTGCCGCCGACTTCGATCTGGCCGCGTCCGCGGTCGTGCTGCTGAAGACGGGCAGCATTCCCAAGACGTCCAGCGGCAAGATCCAGCGGCACGCCTGCCAGGCGGGCTACCTGGCGGGCACGCTGGCGGCTGTGGCGACGTGGAATGCCGAGACGGGCCAGGTGGAGGTGGCGCCGTCGCTCCGACGCCGCGATCGCCGGGAAGAGTTGGAACTCGACTACGACGGCATGAACGCCGCGGCGCACGCCGGCGCACCCGCCGACGAGGAGTCGGGACTGTTTCCCTACAACGGCGCCATCGAGCCCAAGGACGCAACTCGCAAGGCGCCTCCGATCGCCGCGAAGGCTCCCGCACAACGCGCCTCGCAGGCCGAGCCGCCCAAGGACGCGGCCGCGGCAATTCTCGAGATTGTGTACGCCAAGATCCGCGAGATCGGGCGGGAACGCGTCGGCGAGCTGACGTGGGACACGAACATCGTCGAGTTGGGGCTCGATTCGCTGGAGCGGATGGAGATCATTGCGGCGCTGGAAGACGCCTTCGGCGGCCGGTTTCCCGACAGCATCCTGCCCACGATGGAGACCTGCGGCGAGGTGGTCGAGGCGATCCAGAAGTACATGGGCGGGCAGGTCAAGGACCGCACCGCCAGACCGCAGGCGTACGAAGTCCCCGACGAGGATTACCAGTTCCACAAGTCGCCGGAGTACCGGCGGCTGCAGGAGAACTTCAAGCTGACCAGCGGCAGTGGACTCCCCAATCCGTTTTTCACGGTGCACGAGGGCATTACCAACGACCGCACGGTGATCGGCGGGCAGGAGTATGTGAACTTCTGCAGCTACAACTACATCGGCATGAGCG
>CAYSFP010000084.1:15113-24525 GCA_964430075.1 uncultured Planctomycetaceae bacterium
GCTCGACGGCGTCCCGCGTGGCCTCGATCACGTGCGGATCGCCGTCGAGCGCTACGGCACGAGCGTATCGGCCAGCCGGCTCGTGTCCGGCGAGAAGCCGCTGCATCGCCAACTGGAGCGGGGCATTGCCGACTTCATCGGCACGGAAGACGCGATTGTGTTCGTTGGCGGCCACTCGACCAACGAGTCGGTGATCGGCCACCTGTTCGGCCCGGGCGATCTGATTCTGCACGACTCGCTGTCGCACAACAGCATTATGCAGGGCGCCCTCCTGAGCGGCGCCCGGCGGCGGCCGTTCCGCCACAACGATTGGCGCGATCTTGACGCGATTCTCAAGGAGATTCGCCATGAATACCGCCGCGTGCTGATCGTGGTCGAAGGCGTGTACAGCATGGACGGCGACTATCCCGACCTGCCGCAGTTCGTCGAGATCAAGAAGCGATACAAAGCGTACATGATGGTCGACGAAGCTCACTCGATCGGCACGATGGGCCTGCACGGGCGCGGGATGAGCGAGCACTTCGGCATCAACCCCCGCGACGTCGACATGTGGATGGGCACGCTCTCGAAGAGCTTCGGAAGCTGCGGCGGGTACATCGCCGGCGCCAAGGAATTGGTGGAGTACCTGAAGTACACGGCGCCGGGGTTCGTCTACAGCGTGGGCCTGTCGCCGCCCAATGCGGCCGCGGCGCTGGCGTCGCTCGAGCTGCTGCAGGAAGAGCCCGAGCGCGTCGCCCGGCTGGCGGAGAACTCGCGGTTGTTTTTGCGGCTAGCAAAGGACGCGGGGCTGAACACCGGCACGAGCAACAACACACCGGTGGTGCCGGTGATCACCGGCAATTCGGAGCATGCGTTGCGGCTGTCGCACCAGTTGCGCGGTCGCGGCATCAACGTGCAGCCGATTCTCTACCCCGCGGTCGAAGAGCGGGCTGCGCGGCTGCGGTTCTTCATCACCAGCAATCACACGCCGGAGCAGATTCGCATGACCGTGCGTGCGGCGGCGGAGGAGCTGGACCGGATCGATCCGTCGTATCGCGGGGCGGACCGACCGCTGCCGACATTGGTCGGCGCTGGGGCGACGGATGAGACTGAGTCGATGCTGCCGCCGCGGTAGGGTAGAATGGGTGCGGAACGACACAGTTAGTGAGGGCACATTCATGAATTTCACCGGCCACTACATCGGGGGGCAGATCGTTCCTGATGCTCCCCTTGCACTGCCTGAGGGAGCAGCGGTTAGCGGCGTTGTAAGTGTCGGGATAAAGGATGATGGCGGCGAACGCGCCGCCTTTGACGATCTTCCCTCGGAACCTGGGGAGACGCTGCGCGAGCGACTCAAGAACTTCCTAAGTCATCCCGTCGACCTGCCCCCCGATGCGGCGATCAATCACGACTACTATCTGGTCCACGGCCTTCCTGACGCCGACGAACAAGTCCCATGAATGCTGTGTTTGCCGACACGGCATTCTATGTTGCGATTGCAAGTCCGCGCGACGCCGTTCACGATGCGGCAGTTTCGTTCGTGGATCGGTTTAACGGACGATTCATCACCACGGACTTCGTGCTTGTCGAGGTCGCGACGTTCTTTGCATCCGGAAAGAAGCGCCCGACCTTTGTCTCGCTTGTTCGCGATCTTGGGTCGGACTCGAGAACACTCGTTGTTCCAGCCTCGCGGGACCTATTCGAGCGAGGAGCTGCCTTGTTTGCATCTCGACTCGACAAAGGGTGGTCGCTCACTGACTGCACCTCGTTTGTTGTGATGGCCAACCTAGGATTGAGCGAAGCGTTGACCGCGGATCGGCACTTTACGCAGGCGGGATTTCGGGCGCTGCTCTCAACCGAAGGCTGATGGGCTTAACGATTGTGACGGGCGACACATAGGGGGCGGCCGTACGTACGAGCTTTGGCTGCTTCGGCAATGGTCCGCGCCGCGGCGGAATGATTGGCCGGCCGAACCGCGGCGGTTAAAATCGAGAGGTGGAGTTGCGCCGTCAACCGGGGAACCGGTCCTTGTCTTGGGCGGCGCGCTCGCACCACGGAACACGCCGCCATGTCGCAAGCCATCGTCGATCCCGCAGAGCTGCGCCGCTTTGCTCACCAGCTCAAGCAGTTCAATGCCGAGCTGGAGGAGCGGCTGACCACGCTCGCGGCACAGCTCCACGCCCTGAGCGCCACGTGGCGGGACCAGGAACAGAAGAAATTCGCTGACGAGTTCGAACAGCACCTCAAGCTGATCAACCGTTCGATCGAGGCCACGAACGAATACGCGCCGTTCCTCTTGCGCAAAGCGGAGCGGATCGAAGAGTATTTGCAGCAGAAGTGAGGCGGGAGGCTGTCGGCTATCGGCCAGAGAGGGAAGCGCGGGCGACTCGCTTTGGCTGTCAGGCCATAGAGCTGACCCGAGAGACCATCCCCGCGTGCTTGAGCTGTTGTCACAATTTCTGGCCGACAGCCGATAGCCGAAAGCCAACAGCCTCCCCCATGCCCGCTCAAGTTCGTTCGACCGATGCCATCGAGGCACTCAGCGCGGCGCTGGCCCGGTTTGCCCAGCGGGTGCAGAACGCGCTGGACGCGCTCGACGGCGAGCTGCACCGGGCGGACGACTGGATCGAGCACGATCGCCCCGGCCACTGGCGCCGCGCGGTGCACGACGCGGAAACCGCCGTGACCGACGCCAAGGTGGAGCTGGAACGCTGCCTGATGATGACCACCGCCGACGGGCAGCGGCCGGCGTGCCGCGAGCAGAAGGCGGCCCTCGAGGCGGCCAAGGGCCGCCTGGCGTACTGCCGTGAGAAGGCGGAGAAAGTGCGGCACTGGCAGCGCAGCTTCCGCCACGAGCTGTTCGAGTACGACGGGCGAATCGGCCAGTTGCGGGCCGTTCTCGACCAGCAGACGCCGGCGGCGCGGGCCGTGCTGGCTCGAATCCTGCGGCGGCTGGAAGAATATCGCATCGAACGGCCGCCCGAGTCGCGTACACTGGAGGAAGCGGAGGCTGCCGCCGCGCCGCCGCTTGCCAAACCGACGAACCCACCCGCCGCGTCGTCGCCGGAACCGACGACGGACGACTCGTCGCTAGAGAGCTAACGCCATGCGGGCATCCGACCTGTCGACCAGCGCGGCCCACATCCGCGACGTCTTCGACGATCTGCAGATCGCCTGGCAGGAGGCGAGCGCTCACTGGAACGACGAGGTGAGCCGCAAGTTCTGCGAAACGCACCTCGAGCCGCTGGGGCCCGTGGTCAAGCAGTCGCTTGACGTCATGGCGCGGATGGCGATTCTCGTGGGCGGGATGCACAACGATCTGGAAAGCTGAGTTGGTGGTGAACGTGCCGCGTCTGTCCACTCGCCGCGAATTGGAGCTGATGCAGCACCTGCAGCAGTTGGCCAATCGCCGCGCCGAAGACGAGCGGACGTTGCGGGCGGCGCTCGATGCGCAGCTCGGCGAAGCGCAGCGTGAGTTCGAGGCCAAGGGGCAGCGGCTCCACAACGAACACTCCGAGCGGCGCCGGCGGCTGGAGAACGAGTTTGCCGCGGCGCACCACGCGGCGGCAACGGCGTTCGAACGCAACCAGGCCGACGCGGAGCAGGCGCGACAAGCGGCGCGCAAAGCGGCTGAGTCGCAGTACGCGGCGGTCACGGAGGCGGCGGAGAAAAAGTCGGCCGACGCTCAGTGGCAGGCGATGGCCGTGTTCGACGCCGCGAAGAACCAGCCGCAGCAGATGCTCGACGACGCCGGCAAGCGCATCGCGGCCAAGCGGCGGCAGGTCGACGGGCTGGATCGCGACGCGCGCACGCTGCTGGAGATGCGGCGGCTCACAGCGGCGGCCGAGCGCGCCGGCGAGGCGGGAAGCGAAGGCGCGGCGAGCCCGGCGGGGCCGCCGGCAACGCTCCCCACGGCCTCCGCAGAGGAACGTTTGCAGGCGACGCTGGCGGCGCTGCGCCAGCAGGTTCTTGCTCTGCAGGACCAGAAGGTGGCGTCGTTGTTTCTGGAAGGCCATCGCTGGATTGCCTGGTTCGGATTGGCGACGCTGGTCACGACGATCGTCGTGGGCTTTGCGGCCGACGCGATCGCGCCGGGAATGTGGGGCTGGGTCGCCGGCGCCGTGGCGGGCATCGTGGCCGGCGCGGGCCTGGTGGCGTGGTTCATCCCCCGCGGGCGGCGGGCGACGCTGGCAGCGTTCGCGGAAATTGTGCGGCAGGTCGCCGAGGCGCGGCGGCTGGATCAGGACGCCCTGGCCGAGGCGCGGGCGGCGAGCGCCCGGCGGGCCGACGAGGTGGTGACGACGCGCGACGCGGACGTCGCCGAGGCCAAAGCGGAACTCACGAGGGTGACGGCGGCGGCCGTCGCGGAGCGCGACGCGGCCCTGGCGTCGGCCGAAGGGACGTTCGCGACCGAGTTGGAACGTGCCACAGTCCAGCGCGATCGCGCCATGGCGGAGGCGGACGCCAACTTCCCGCCGCTGTTGGAGCAGGCGGTCGTCGATCGCCGTGCGGCCGAAGAGGGAAACGCTGCCGAGTTCGATGCCCTCCGCGCCGCGGCCAACGGCGAGCACGAGGTCGCGTGGAAGACGATGGCCGACGCGTGGCTGGCCGGCTTTCGCGGCATAGCCGACGAACTTGACGCGATGCACGCCCGCTGCCGCGAGCTGTTCCAGGAATGGTCGGCTGATGACTGGCAAGCGTGGCGGCGGCCCGCCGAGGCGCCGGAGGGCATTCGTATCGGCCAGTGTCCATTGCCTCTTCAGTTGGTGAAGAACGCGACGCCCGAGGATCCGAGACTTGACCCCGGGGTCAAACGGCTCGTGCTGCCCGCGGTGATGACGCTCAACGAACAGCCGCGGCTGGTGATCACCGCCGAAGGCGCCGGCCGCCGCGCCGCAGCCGAGACGCTTGGCATGGTCGCGCTGCGAATGCTCACTTCGTTGCCTGCGGGCAAGGTGAGGTTCACCATCATCGACCCCGCGGGCCTCGGCGAAAACTTCTCCGCGTTCATGCACCTGGCCGATCAGGACGAATTGCTCCTCTCGGGCGGGCGGATCTGGACCGACTCGAAGCACATCGACGAGCGGCTGGCGCTGGTGGCCGCCCACATGGAAAAGGTCCTGCAGAAATACCTCCGCAACGAGTTTGCCACGCTGGAGGAGTACAACAAAACAGCGGGCGAAGTGTCGGAGCCCTATCACGTCGTGATCGCGGCCAATTTTCCCACGGGGTTCAGCGACGCGGCCGCCCGGCGCCTGGCGGCGATCAGCGCCAGCGGCCCGCGGTGCGGCGTGTACACCTTGCTGAGCGTCGATACGCAGCAGCGCCTCCCGCATGAGTTCAAGCTGGCGGAGCTGATGCAGGAGGCGATGCACCTGGAGTGGACCGGCGAGCGGCTGCGGTGGCATTACCCGCTGTTCGAGAAGCTGCCGCTGGAGATCGACCCACTGCCGGAGGACGAGCGGCTGAGCGACGTACTGCGGTGGGCGGGCCGGCAGTCGCGCGACGCGAGCAAGGTGGAGGTGCCGTTCTCCGTCGTGGCGCCGCCGCCGGACAAGATTTGGGCCGACGATTGCTCGCGGGAACTGGTCGTGCCGATTGGCCGCGCGGGCGCCAAGGAACTTCAATCGCTCCGGCTCGGCATCGGCACGTCGCAGCACGTCGTGACCGCGGGCAAGACGGGCTCCGGCAAATCGACGATGCTGCACGCGCTCATCACCAACGCAGCGCTGCACTACAGCCCCGACCAGGTCGAATTCTACCTGGTCGATTTCAAGAAGGGCGTCGAGTTCAAAGCCTACGCGACCGGGCGGCTGCCGCACGCGCGGGTGATCGCCATCGAGAGCGAACGCGAATTCGGCGTGAGCGTGCTCGAGCGGCTCGACCAGGAGCTGCGGCGCCGCGGCGAGCTGTTCCGCCGCCATGGCGTGCAGGATGTCGCCGGTTTCCGCCGGGCCGTGCCGGACGAGCCGCTGCCGCGCACGCTATTGGTGATCGACGAGTTTCAGGAGCTGTTCGTCGCGGACGACAAACTGGCCCAGGACGCGGCGCTGCTGCTCGATCGGCTGGTGCGGCAGGGCCGGGCGTTCGGCATCCATGTGCTGCTGGGTTCGCAGACTCTCAGCGGCGCGTATTCGCTGGCCCGCAGCACGATCGGCCAGATGGCCGTGCGGATCGCGCTGGAGTGCAGCGAGGCGGACGCTCATCTCATCCTCAGCGACGAGAACACGGCGGCGCGGCTGCTTACCCGCCCCGGCGAGGCGATCTACAACGACCAGAACGGTTTGCTCACTGGGAATCATCCCTTCCAGGTCGTGTGGTTGCCGGATGCAGAGCGAGTAAAGTATCTCGCGACGCTCCGCGGCTTGCCGCTTAGCGCCCCAACTCCGCGCGAACCCGCCATCGTCTTCGAGGGCAACGTCCCGGCCGATCCGCGCGACAATCCCGAGTTCACCTCCGCGATCGCCCACCCGGAACGCGTAACCCATCGCGAGCCGACGATCTGGCTCGGCGCCGCGGTGCGCATCGAGCCGGCCACGCACCTCGTGCTGCGACGGCAAGGCGGGCACAACCTCGCCGTGGTGGGGCAGAACGAAGAGCTCGCCGCGGGCGTGCTGGCCGGCGCCGTGATCGCGCTGGCGGCCCAGCATGGCGAGGCCGGGGCCCGGTTCACGATTCTCGACGGCACGCGGCCGGAGTCGCGCGTCCCCGGATTGTGGGGTCGCCTCTCCGAAACGGTGGGCGACGCCGTCGAGGTCGTGCCGCCGCGCAACGCGGCCGCGTCGATCACCGCGCTGGCCGACGAGGTGACCCGCCGCACGCAATCGCCCGAGGAAGTTTACGCGGCGATCTACCTCGTGATTCACGACCTGGCCCAGTTCCGCGACCTGCGGCAGAGCGAGGACGATTTCAGCTTCAGCTTCTCCAGCGGCAACGGCAAGAAGCCGGCCGTCGACCGCCGCTTCCGCGACATTCTCAAGGAAGGCCCCGCCGTGGGCGTCCACGTACTTTTGTGGTGCGAGTCGTACAACAGCCTCACGCGAAGCATCGACCGGCTGTCGTTGCGCGAGATCGAGTTCCGCGTGGCCACGCAAATGAGCGGAACCGATTCGACGAGCCTCATCGATTCGCCCGCCGCGGCCCTGCTGGGCGAGCACCGGGCGATCCTCTACCGCGACGACCTCGGCACGCAGGCAAAGTTCCGGCCGTATGGGCCGCCGTCGGCGGAATGGCTCGCGTGGTGCGCGGAGCAGTTGCGGCGCGAGGCGGCGACGAAACTTTGATTTTTCCGACACGCTTCTCTCGGCGGGCGAATCGGTGGAGTTGAGCGTCAATTTCGCCGGGGCCGGGACGGCCCGGCTCGCCGGAGGTGGCGAAATGCCGGGCAGCGCGTTACGCTGATCGCGCTTCTTGTCCCGCTTCTTGTCCTTCACTCTGCGAGCCATGCCATGCCCACTCGTCGCACGTTCGTGAAACAACTCGCCGCCGGCTCGCTCGCCGCCATGGCCGCCCCCGCCGCTTGCGGTTTAGCGGCCGACGAAGCCTCTGACGCCAAACTTACCGTCATCGGCGAGGGCGCCCACCGTTACGAAGTGAACCACCACTGGGCGCAGCTCCCCGAGGAGTTCACGTGGCAGACCACCCACAACGTGGCGGTCGACTCCGCGGGGCTCGTTTACGTCATCCACGAAGGCCGGCTCGACCAGAGCGAGCACCCGGCGATCTTCGTGTTCGACGCGGACGGCAAATACGTGCGGTCGTTCGGCAGCCAATTCCAGGGCGGCGGGCACGGGCTCGACATTCGCCGCGAGAGCGCGGGCGAATTCCTCTACGTGACCGCGTATCAACAGAAGCGGTCGTTCGCGAAGCTCACACTGGACGGTGAAACCGTGTGGCACAACAAGGCGCCGATGGACACGGGGCTGTACGCCGACGGCGAGGACGTCGTCCCGCGCGCGAAGGACGACAATCCCTGGGGCCGCAACCGATTCCACCCCACGAACTTCGCGTTCCATCCCGACGGCGGGTTCTACCTCGCCGACGGCTACGGCTCCTTCCGCATCCACCGCTACGACGCGGCCGGCCAGTGGCAGAGTATGTTCGGCGAGCCGTCCGACAATGCGGACGCCGACGGCACGTTCGACACGCCCCACGGCATCTGGATCGACGATCGGGGCGGCCAGCCGCTGGTCGTCGTGGCCGACCGCGCCAACGCCCGCCTGCAGTGGTTCACGCTCGCGGGCGAGCATCGGCACACGCTGGACGGGTTCCTGTTGCCGGCGAACCTCGACGTCCGCGGCGATCTCCTGCTGGTGCCGGACCTGGTCGGCCGCGTCACGCTCTTGGGACGCGATAACCAGGTGATCGCCCAACTCGGCGACGACCACGAGCGCATGGCGGCGGACAAACGATCGATCCGAAGCGATGAGTCGCAGTGGCTGCCCGGCAAGTTCGTCCACCCGCACGACGCGTGCTTCGACGCCGAAGGCAACATCTACGTGGCGGAGTGGGTGGCGCGGGGCCGCGTCACCAAGCTCAGCAAGCTGGCGTGATCTTGCTCACGCGGCGTTCCCCGCGGCGCCCCTCCCGAAGATTTCTTGCCTAGAAATCAGCCGCGCAATCGACTAATATACTTCCGTATAGATTGCCCCTTCTGCCGCTTGCGGCTTAGCGCGGGTCCCCGCCCACCCCAAGGGACCGCGGGACCGGCCCATGGCGCGGGGTTGCTCCGACGGATCGATCACCCAGCCCCGATTTTTGTCCGCTTCGCCGCGCAGCGCGAGCGGACAAAAATCGACGCCATTTTGTCCGCGTGCGACACGGTAAGTCCGCAGTTTTTCGGCAAGAACCCTTCGCAGGCGTGACAAAACTCGCGGTTTTTGTCCACCCTGCCGTGTTTTGCTTAAGTGACAAAATTCAACGTCGACATCGACTCGGCTCGTGGATCCCGCAGCGCATCGATGCCGCGGAAGCGAATGACGAATTGACGTCCTACGGGCCCGCGCAAGCCCATCGACAGTCGCACGCGAACCCTTAAAATGGCGAGTTTCCCGTAACGGAATTCGCGTCGATTGGCGGAACCAAGAGTTCTCGCCTCCCCGCTTCCGACCTACAGTCTCCAGCCTAAAGCCTCCAGCCTTCAGGACCCCCCATGAGCACGATCGTTGACATTCGCGGCCGCCAGATTCTCGATAGCCGCGGCAATCCCACCGTCGAGGTCGACGTCACGCTCAGCGACGGCTCGACCGGCACCGCCGCCGTGCCCAGCGGCGCCAGCACCGGCGCCCACGAGGCCAACGAGATGCGCGACGGCGACAAGAGCCAGTGGCTGGGCAAGGGCGTGACCAAGGCCGTGGCCAACGTGAACGACGTGATCGCCGACGAGCTGATCGGCATGGACGCGCTGGAGCAGGTGGCCATCGACCAGCGGCTG
>CAYSFP010000085.1:0-24419 GCA_964430075.1 uncultured Planctomycetaceae bacterium
CTCGGCCTCGCCCAGGTCGAAGACCTCGACGCCGCCGGCCCGCACGACGAACGCCACGAACGACCGCCGCCTGTCGAGCTTGCCCGGCGCGTCGGCCGACGGCTCGCTATACGAGAATTCGAAGTAATCGATCAGCGCCGCCTCGGCGGGCAGCGCTTGCTGCAGCGCCGCAATCTCCACGCGCTCGGTCGCTGCGCGAAATGCTGCGCTTTTGGCGCTGAGTTGCCGCTCGAGCCGCTCCTTATGGGCGGTCAACTCCGCGAGCTGCTCTTTCCAGCGGGGATCGTCCGCCGCCGCCGTGAGGAGCGCCGTCCGCTGCCGCACGACGGCTTGCAGCTCGGCGATGATCGGCGCGAGCTCGCGGTCGCCGGCCGCCAGCCGGGCGGCCCGCTGCCGCACGAGCACCGATCCCTTCCAGCCGAGCAGGGCCTGGTACGCCGCGCCGGCGTCGCCGCCGGAGCGCAGCAGGAAGCTCAGGTAGCTGTCGAGATAGAACCGCAGCATTTCGTTCATGCGAATCTGCTCGGTCTCATGCTGGGCGCTCGCCGACTCGTCGGCGAGCTTCATCACAATCGCCAGGGCCTCTTCGTAGTAGGGCCGTGCGCTGGCGTCGTCCCCCATCGCTTCCAGCAGCGAGCCCAGGTTGCTCAGCGACGACGCCGTGTTGGGATGCGCGTCGCCCAGGACCTTGCGGCAAATCGCCAGGGCCTCTTCGTAGTAGGGTCGCGCCCCGGCGTAGTCCCCCATCTCGTGTAGCAACATGCCCAGGTTGTTCAGCGACGTCGCCGTGTCGCGATGCTCGTCGCCCAGGACCTTGCGGCGGATCGCCAGGGCCTCTTCGTAGTAAGGCCGCGCCCCGGCGTAGTCCCCCATGTCGTGCAGCAGCGCGCCCAGGTTGTTCAGCGACCCTGTCGTGTCGCGATGCTCGTCGCCCAGCGCCTTGCGGCGGATTGCCAGGGCCTCTTCGAGATAGAGCCGCGCCCCGGCGTAGTCCCCCATGTCTTTCAGCAGCAAGCCCAGGTTGTTTAGTGACAGTGCCGTGTCGGGATGCTCCTCGCCCAGGACCTTGCGTTTAATCGCCAGAGCCTCTTCGTAATAGGGCCGCGCCCCGGCGTAGTCCCCCATCGCGTGCAGCAGCGCGCCTAGGTTGTTCAACGACTGGGCCGTGTCGGGATGTTCGTCGCCCAGGACCTTGCGGCGGATCGCCAGGGCCTCTTCGTAGTAGGGCCGCGCCCCGGCGTAGTCCCCCATCTCACTCAACCAAAAGCCCAGGTTGTTCAGCGACTGTGCCGTGCCGGGATGCTCGTCGCCCAGGACCTTGCGGCGGATCGCTAGGGCCTCGTTCGCCAGAGTGATCGCCTCGGCAGACCGGCCTTGGCCGTAGAGTTCGACCGCCTGCCGATGCTTGGCCGCCGCTTCGGCGAGCCGTTGCCGATCCTCCGCCGAGAGTCCTTGAAGACGCTGCACGTGCGCCAGCGCCAGCCGTGCATCGACGGTCTCCCAATGCTCGGCCCCTCGATGGGCTTCGCGCCAAGCGAGCGCTTCGCGCCGCCGCGCTTCGGCGCTTGTCCAGTCCTCGGCCTGCGCGTAGACGCGGGCCAGCCACTCGAGCGAGACGACGATATCAGCGTCGTCCTCCCCCAACCACTGCCGCTCGATCGCCAGCATCTGCTCGGCGGCCGCGGCCGCTTCGGGCAGTTTCCCGTCGCCCCACAGCCGCTGCGTCTCATCCCACAACCGATCCCGCTCGGCCCGCAGGTCATCCGCGGCCGCCGGCCGACCCTCAGCGTCAACCGCCGGAGCCTCCTGCGCCTGCGCCCGCGACCCGCCCAGCCCGACCACGAAGACCAGGACCGCCAAGGCTATTCGCCAAGTGAATCGCTGCATGACTTGTCTCCCGTGGGCAGCGGTAGGGTGCGTGAAACGCACCAGCCGAGCTGGTGCGTTTCACGCACCCTACCGGGCTGTGGGCAGTGGGGGGACGGGGGACGGCTAGCAGCAAAATCTGTCTCCCGCCGCCCTCTCTCCCCCTAAGATGCCAGACCCCGCCTCAATGTTCCACCAGGGATCTCCTCCGAGCTTTCTCTTGAAATCGGCCGCGCGCCGTGGTATATGTACATTTGTATCAATGCGCAAACTCTGCAGCCGCTTGCGGCTTAGCGCGCTTTTGAATCCCCCACGCGGAATTGTGTCCGCTCGACCTCGTTTCCCAGCGGACAAAATCGCCCCGGCTTTTGTCCTTCGGCAAGGAACGAAATCTCGAGAAACACCGACCGCACGCCAACGCGGCCGGACAAAAGTCGCGAGTTTTGTCCGGCCTAACGTGTTTCGTTATCAAGCCTGAAAGGCGCCGCGCCGGCGTCCCGCGCATCGATCATCGCCGCCCATCATGTCCGACGTCCACGATTCGCCCAACGAGCGCCGCGCCCGCGCCATCGACCGGCTCGCCGCCGACGAGTTCGACGTGCTGGTGGTCGGCGGCGGCATCGTGGGCGCGGGCGTAGCTCGAGACGCGGCGCTGCGCGGTCTCCGCACCGCCCTGGTCGAGCAGCACGATTTCGCCTCCGGCACAAGCAGCCGCTCCAGTCGCCTGCTGCACGGCGGCATCCGCTATCTCGCCCAGGGTCGCATCGGCCTGGTGCGCGAGGCCAGCAAAGAGAAGGCCGTCCTCGGCCGCATCGCGCCGCACCTGGCTCAACCGCTGCCGTTTTTGTTTCCCACGCGGCGCGGCACGCCCTGGTCGTGGTGGAAGCTGTCGCTGGGGGTGCGGTTGTACGATCTCTTGTGCGGCGGCAAGAACTTCGGGCGATCCAGCAGCCTCGGCGTGGGCGAGACGCTCCAACGCCTGCCCGGCCTGTCGCGCGACGGCCTCACCGGCGCCGTGCGATATTTCGACGCCCTCACCAACGATGCACGCTTGGTCGTCGATACGCTGCGATCGGCTTCGCGGCATGGCGCGACGGTTTGCAACTACGTGCAGATGACGTCGGCAGACCAAACGGATGCAGGGTGGCAAGCGAAACTTGTCGATGGAGAATCCGGGCGAGCGTTTACGTTGAAGACGCGCGCTCTCGTGAACGCCGCCGGCCCGTGGTCCGATCGCATCCCTCACTCGGCGACGCACCTCCGACTGACCAAGGGCGTGCACCTGGTGGTCGACCGCTCTAGGTTTCCCGTGCCCGAGGCCGTCGTGATGGCCGAGGGCGACCGCATTCTGTTCGCCATCCCCTGGGGCGAGCGGGTGATCCTGGGCACGACCGACACGGACTACCGCGGCGATCTCGACGACCCGCCGTGCGACGCCGAGGACATGGCCTACGTGCTCGACGTCGCGAACGCCGCGTTCCCGGCCGCCGCGCTCGCACCCGCGGACGTCATCAGCACCTGGAGCGGGCTGCGACCGCTGGTGGCCGATCCCCACGGCAACCCTTCGGACATTTCCCGGCGCCACGAAGTGCGGATGAGCCATCCCGGTTGGTGGGACGTCACCGGCGGCAAGCTGACCACGTATCGCCTGATGGCCGAGGAGACGGTCGACGCGATCGTGCGTCGCCTCGGCGTCAAAGCTCCGCGGTGCACAACGGCCGAGCAGCCGTTGTTGGACGCGGACGCCGCGGGATTCGCCAGCGGCGTGCTGCCGCCGCCCGTCAGCGCTGGGGCGGTCGAGCACTGCTGCCGTTGCGAATGGGCCCGCAAGCTCGACGACGTGATGATCCGCCGCACCAGTTGGCGTCACGACCGCCGAGATCACGCGAAGCTTGCCGTTGAAATCGCCGATCGCATGGCCGGCGAGCTGGGATGGAGCGAAGCCGACGTGCGCGACGAGCTGCGACGCTACGAGCAACTCACTACAGTCGCGCCCGATCGTTGACGGACCAGGGGGGCTCTACAACGGCTCGGTCAAGTCGCCGGCGCTGCGCGTGAACAGCGACGCGAACGTTTCCGCGCTGATTTCCTCGTTCACGAAATGCACCGAGCCGTCGCCGTAGAGAAACATGCACCCGCCGTGATGAAAGCTGTAGATCTCGTTTTCGTTTTCACAGTTCATCATCTGCTCGCCGCGGCAGACGTCGTGAACGTGAAAGTACTGCTCGTGGTCCGCCCAGGCGCCGCCTTTCATGCGGACCGTGCCGCGCACATAGTTGAGTTTCCATTCATCCGGTCGCCCCGCGTCTTCGAACAGCATCCAACTGTTGGACATGCCGTCGGTCACTTCGCGAATCTCCACGGGCTCTCGTTGCAGAATGCTGCGCCAGTCGGACCGCGGTTTGAGCCGCGATCCCAGCTTGCTCCGCGCTTGTTGATCGATGACCCCGCACACCGCGTAGTCGCTCGGCTTGAGCGTTCCGAAGGACGTGAGCAGCGCGGCGCTGATGCGCTGCGTCTCGGCCGCCATGTTGTCGCGCGGCGGCGTCTCCGGGCAGACGACCAACGGCAAATCAGCGGTGATCGACGGCCAATTCTCGCGGTGGGTCCACGACCTGGCCATGTTGTACCCGGCGAAGGCCGCGTACTGCTCCATCTGCGGCAGGATCAGGGCGTACAACCCGTGGTCGGGAGACGAGGAGCCGGCGGGCGGCAACTCCTCGCGGGCCGACTCGTAGTTGAGAATTGCCAGCCCGATTTGCTTGAGATTGTTGCTGCACTTGGTTCGACGCGCCGCCGTCCGCGCCGCCTGAATCGCCGGCAGCAGAAGGGCGACCAGCACGCCAATGATGGCGATGACCACGAGGAGTTCGACGAGCGTGAAACCGCGTTCATGCTGACGAACGCTCAACAGGCGGCGGGAAGCGGCAACGCCGTGCATGACAACTTCTCGATAAGAGGGGCCGCGGGGCGTGTCCAGTATACACGGGGACGCGGCCCGGCACACGCACCTGAAATCGGGCCTGTCCGCAGAGAGAGAGACAACGGAGAGAACGGAAAACCGCGCCCGCGACGGGGTGCAACGGGCGCGGTTCCCGAAAATGGCGGACAACTCAAGCGCAAAGAGCAGTCCGACGACTGGTTGTCACCAAACAACCAGTGTGTCGGCGAAGCCGATCGAGGCGGCCAAATCAATCGTCCGGCGGGCAGGCGCGAAACCTCGCGTCCTCAAAGCTCGAAAGGCGGTAACTCCCCGCCCCCGACCGGGACCTCGGCCGTAAGGCCGGAGGCGTCTGGGTTGAGATACTTCTGTTTAAGCCGATCTTTTGGTTGAAACATTTCCTGGTCTGCCCCTTCAGGAATTGGCTCAGGCCAAAAGATCGTGACGTGAAACTTGCCTGCCGGCGCTCCGTCGTTCGGCTCGTAGGAGGTCAGCGAGAACGCGCCGTTCTCGTCGGTCGTGCCCTCGGGCGGAATCGTGCCGGGACCTTTCAACTCGGGCGTCGCACCGTAGAGCACCACCTCGGCGCCCTCGGCCGGCCGGCCGCCTACCGTCACCTTCCCCGTGACAGGATAGACCTCCAGACGGCCGTCGTCGCTCTTGGAGCAACCGGCGACGACCAAGGCCGCCAGCGTATACGCGCAGACAACCCGATGCATCCGCGGCAACGAAGTGAGAATCATATCCAAGCGCAAAGGGGTCATCGCCGATCGAGAACGCACGGAAACGAATGCCTGGGGGAATGCTTGTTCAGAGAGCCGCGGAGTCGTTCACGTCTTCCGAATCGCGCGTGAACAGCGACACAAACGCGTCCGGATCGATGGATTCCTGGACGAAGTGCACCGACCCGTCGCCCATGCCGAAATAGCAGCCGCTTACGTGAAAGCTGTAGATTTCTTCGTGATTGGTGCAGTTCATCAAGTTCGTGCCGCACCGCTCGTGCACGGCGTGCCAGTTTTCGAACTGGGCCCAGCTATGCCCGCCTTCGGTTGTCATCGGTGCGCCGCGCTGCAACTGCGGCTCGCCGTCGCGAAATCGCAGGGGACGCCCGCCGGTTTCGAACCACATGAAGGTGTTCGACGCGCCGTCGGTGCAATGCTTCAACTTGGGGCGTTCCGCGACCGGCGGCGGATCGACGCCCACGAGAGCCAGCACGCTGACATAACGGCCGTCGGAGTTGGGCCGCGCCCGGACCAGCCCCTGGGCGATCAGTTGATCGACGGCATTGTTGGCGCCTATGGCAATCCCGTCGCAGACCGTGTAGTCGGTGGCGCCCGGCCATTCCTGCCGCTCCTCAGCGACCGTCGGGCAGCGAAACAGGTCGATGCGCGACATGCTCAGTTGAAGATTGGTCGTTTGGTTCGTTGGGAACGATCGATTCTCCCACATCGTCTTCCAAGTTGTCGGCGTCGCAGGATCGCACCAGGTCTTTTTCCAGTTCCATCCCGAGCCCAGCGAAATTTGCTCCATGTAAGGCAGGATGTAGGTCAGCGAACTGTTTTGCACCGTCTGGTTGCGGCCGCCGCCGTCGTTGACCGTCTCTTCCCAGTAGGCCGGCGGCAGCTCGTTCTTCGCATTTTCATAGTTCATCGTCGCCAGGCCGATCTGCTTCATGTTGTTCTGGCACGAGCTGCGCCGCGCCGCCTCGCGGGCCGACTGGATCGCGGGGAGCAGCAGCGCCACAAGCACGCCGATGATGGCAATGACCACCAGCAGCTCCACCAGCGTGAAGGCCGCCTTGTTCCTGGACATCCGTAACCTCTTTTCCTTTCGCTCCTGGTTCCTGATTTCTCGCGGCGCGGTCGCCGAAATGCGACCGCGCCGCTCCAATTCCGGGGAGGTCAGCTTCGCGCGGCGTTGCGCCGGACCGTCGCCAGCAACCCCAACGCGGCCGCGACGGCGATCGTCGCGGACGTTGGCTCCGGCACGGAGCCAGCGGCCGGCGTCGCCTGCGGTCCGCCGGCCATCTGGCCGAAGTTGGCCTTCCAATCCGCAAGATCGGCGGCGCCGAACTCCGAGCCGAGGCCCCGCTGCCACGCGAGGAAGTCCGTGCCATCGACGATGCCGTCGTCGTTGAAGTCGCCGGGCAGCGGCGAGGTGATGCCCAGGTCGGCCGAGTACACAACCAGCTTGGGGCGGGCCGACTCGACGCTTGATCCGTTGGTGTGAATCTGCCACCCATCGGCGGTGCCGGCCGATTGAATGACGATGCCATGGTCGACGGCGCCGTTGCGGACGCCCTCCAGATAGCTCGTCACGTCGAACCATTGCTCGGAACCGTCGACCATGCCCTGCAGCATGTCCAGCGCAGGGCTGACGTCGCCGTCGCTCACTTGCAAGCCGGCGGTGGCGCCGAAGGAAGAATGCAACGTGGTGAAATCCCAGGGTCGAAGCATCGCGTGCGCCGTCCACGGACCCGGCGACCGTGCGTTAGTGCTGCTCTCGCCGGTGGTGATTACCACCCAGGCCTTCGCCACCGGAACGTCGGTCGGGACCTGCCCGGCGCCGAAGAGGTCGCCGAACTTCAGCAGCGCCAAATCATCCGGCGAGTTGGTCGTTCCGTCGGGTTGCGTGAAAAACACGCCGTCCAGAAAAGTCTGGTCGAGCGTCAGGCCGTCCTCGGTTCGCTCTGGATTGGTCGCCGCCCCCGTGTCTTCGATCAAGGCATTCGTTCCGCTGCGAACCACCGCCATCGTGTCGCCCGCGTAGCCATTCAGTCCGCGCTGGAACGTAAACGTCTGGACCGGCGCCGTGGTGTAGCTCACTTCCAGCATCGGGCGTACATCGGCCACGGGGTAGCCGCTCGAGTTGATCGACCAGCCGTCGTCCGTGTTCGACACCTGGGCCACCGAGTCGGCCGTCCCGGCGTAAATCGCAAAGCCGTGGTTGGCAGACCCGCTTACCCACGACTGCACGATGGGGTGGACGTTCGCACTCGAGACGACGCCGGGGATCTGAAAGCCATACCCGCCGGTGGGCCGGGTCGAGTACCCGTCCTTCCAAAAGGCGCCGCGGCTGCCGAAGTCGGTCGAGCTGCTAAAGCTGCCGAAGTACGTCGTGCTTGTATCGAAGGGCTGATTGAGGCCCGCCACGCCGAAGGGGCCCGCCGTTTGAGCGTTGCCCGCGGCGCTGGTGGTGAGCGTGAGCTTGGCGCTCAGGATCGTCGCATTGCTGGGAATCTGGCCCGCCTCGCTGCCGATGATATTGTCAAAACGCATCAGAGCCTGCTCGTCCGGCGATGCATTGCTGGCGTTAAAGCCGTCGAGAAAGTAGGTCGGCGCCTCGGACCCGTTGAGGTCGAGCGCCGGGTCGCTTTGGCCCCGCTCGCTGATTCTGCGGTCGAACGTGCCGTTGTAACCGTTGACCCCGTTCTGGAAGCTCGTTGACACGACTTGACTGAGCGCCTGCCCGCCAAGGGCGAGCACGAATCCACCGGTTAATGCAGCGTGAGCAAGAGTCGATCTCAAATTGGACATCAAAGGCTCTCCCTGGGAATCGAAACAAGGGGCGCGTACCACAAGTCGCTGAATTCAACCGGGGAGCCATTAAGCCGCGATGAAGGAAACGGTCACGTTTCGATGAAGAACAAATGAAGAGGACTCGACTCGCCTAAATGGCATTCGGGAGGCGCCGAATGCATCGCGGTCAGGGGCGGAGGACAGGCAGACTAGCGAGACGACGCCGAGCGTCATCGGCTCATCCGCGACGGCCGCCGCGAACCAAGAGTGCGGCGGCCACGGCTGTCACGATCAGTTGCGCCGAAGCCGGTTCGGGCGCCTGGATTCCGCGCACGCGGACTTCGAGCGAGTAGAGCTGGACCGCTTCGCGCGATCCGCTGACGCGAAGACGATATGTCCCCGCGGACGGCAGAAAGACGTCGGCAAGTCGCTCGCCCTCGCCGCGACCGTGCCGATTGGCGCTTCCCAGGAGCGAGTCGTCCGCCGCCAGCAGTTCGAGCGTCAGATCGTTGCTGGCATGGGCTTCGATCCACGCCTCCTCGCCGCCCAATTGTGCCTGCCGAAATCGACCGCCGCGGGGCTGTAGTTCGACGTCGAGCCAGGCGGGGTTCGCCAGCTCGAAGTCGAAGAGATCGACGTCGTTTCGATTGGAAATGCTCAGGAAATCGGCGTTCCCAGGGGTGACCTGCCTGTCCGATGCAGCGCTGCCCACCGTCACAATGTCCCCGGGCAAAACTATGCCGAACGAGAGCGACAACGCCGGCGCGTCGGCCGGAACAGCTCGTTCGTTCCGCTCCAGGCGGTCGCCGTACAGAAAATGCAGCCCGCGAATGTCGTCGATTTGCGGCCCGTCGAAGCTGACGTTCAGGGCCGGCTCCATGAGAAGGTCGGCGTCGCTGGACGCGATGTGGTCGAGGCCCAGCACGTGGCCGATTTCGTGCATCAGCGTGTTTCGGAGTCGGATGTAGTTTCCGTCGGGATTGGTCAGGCGGGCGACGTCGCTCGAATCGAGAAGGACGTCGCCGGTGTCGGGGTACTGGCTGGCGGCGAGCGTGCCGCCCGGGCCGTCGACAAAGGCGGCTGCGAGCCGCACATCCCCGCGAACTCCGAGCATTCCAGGCGCCGCGCGATGGTCGGCGCCGTCGTCGTGAGGTTCGTAGGCGAACGTGACTCCGCCGAGTTCGGACCACCGCCCGAAGGCCGCATCGATGACCGGAAACCAGGGCCTCTGAGTCAGGTCGTTGCCGCCGGCAGCCCCGAAGTGCTCGTCGAAGAACGCGACGAGATTGCTGGGCGCGCGATTCGCGGCGGGCGTCCCGTCAGGCACGAGGCTCCATGTGAGCGTAAGGGGCTCGCTACGAATTCCTGCCGGGCCAGAGGCGGTCGTTTCCCATCGGTCGGCCGCCAGATAGGCCCGTGCTGCTTTGGGGCTTGCCAGCGCGCACGCAGCCGCCGAAACTAGCGCGACCCGGGAGGCGTGGCGGACCCAACTCATTCGCGGCGATTCGCTGCTTGCGCCCAAAATTCCGTCCGGGACGGCGGCTGCAGAAAGCCATCGACCCAGTTCGCAGATATAATACAAATAGGTCGATCATGCACCCACTTTTCTTGCCCGCGGCGATGATTGCAATCTGTGCGCTTACCGCGGCCCGCGGCGCCGAGCCGGTGATCATCGCCCATCGCGGCGCCTCCTACGACGCGCCGGAGAACACGCTCGCCGCGTTTCGCCTCGCGTGGGAGCAGGGCGCCGACGGCATCGAGGCGGATTTTCATCTTTCGAGCGACGGCCGCATCGTGTGCATCCACGACAAAGACCTCGAGCGCGTCGCCGGCGTGAAGGAGGTCGTCAAGAACACGCCCTTCGACGTCCTCCGCTCGCGGGACGTCGGCTCGTGGAAGGGACCGCGGTGGCGCGGCGAGCGGATTCCTACGCTGGAGGAGGTGCTGGCGATCGTGCCCGAAGGCAAGCTGATTTTCATCGAGCTCAAAGTGGGCGTCGAAATCGTCGAACCGCTGATGGAGGCGCTCAACGCCTCGTCGCTGAAGAACGAGCAACTGGTGATCATCAGCTTCGACGCCGACGTGATTGCCGAGTGCGAACGGCGGCGGCCCGGGCTCCGCACGCAGTGGCTGACCGACTACAAGCAGCAGGACGACGGCGAGTGGCGGCCGACCGAGGAGACCATCTCCGCGACGATGCGGCGCACGCGGGCCGACGCCCTGGGCTCGAAGGCCGAATTGCAAGTGCTCGACCAGGCGCTGCTGGAACGACTTTGCGCGGCCAAGGTGTGCGAGTTCGGCGTGTGGACGGTCGACGATCCGCAGGTCGCCCGGTACTACATCGAGCGGGGGGCCTGGTCGGTAACGACCAATCGTCCAAGGTGGCTGCGGGAGCAGCTCGCGCTTGCGCCGGCGCCCTGAACCTTTGTGCTACGGCGCCGCGGTCTCGAACGGCAGCTCGACAATCTCCGCCGACGGCGACTGCAAGCTTGCCGCCCCGTCGAGCACTTCGAACGCACGGCCCACGCTGTTGCCGGCGCGATCTTCCAATGCGGGATCAACGGCGAGCAGGTATCGACCCAGCGTCCAAGGTGCGTCCGGTTCGAAACGCCAGCGAGTTTCCTCTCGATCGACGCGGATCTGGCCGGGCACGGCGGCGCCGACCGCGTTGCGTACGGCGAGCATGTGATCGAGCAGCGCTCGGTCGAGCGGCTCGTCGAATTGCACCGTGAGCACGTCCCGCGAGCCCGCGGCTGGGGCCTCGATGGTCCATCGTCGTGGAACGGGTTGCTGATCGTCAGGCGGCATGACGCGGAAACCGCGGCGCCATGCCTTCACCAGCGGCGCTCCTTCCGCATCGCGCCACGGAGCGTCGATGACCAATTCGTACTCGCGGCCGGCCAAGAGCGGCGACCCAACTTCCTCGTTGGGCTTCAACCCGCGTTTGATTCGCCCAGGGTCGAACAGCAGCGTCAGCCGCCGCTGCTCGGCGTCCCACAGCTCCTCGCCAATTTCGAGAATGGCGTCGGGAACCTCGCGGCCGTCGCGGTCGACGATCCGCACATACTTGTAGCTTTCGCCGCGGCCCATCGGCGCGGAGAAATGCACGTAGAACTTCAGGAGATTCTCCGGCAGCTCCCGAGCGCTGGGATACACGGCCTCGACGACCGTCGTCGCTTGCGGCGGTGCAGCCGGCAGCGAAACGACAGTTTCCATTCGAGCCGGGGCGTCGGTTGTTGCGAAGGCGGCCGCCGCGGGGTCGAACACGGCGCGATACTTCAACCCCGGGCGCAAGGGAAATCGTGGCACGAACGCGATGAGCGGGCCGTCGACGATGTGCCGCCCCAGCATCGGCGCCGCATTCCGTCCGCGCTCATCGACGACCGACGCTTGCAACAACAGGTTCCACTGGTCGCGCGTCAAGTCGGCCGCGGCGGCGGCCGCGCAGAACGCAGGTGCGAGACCGGTGACCTCCACCCGCTCCTCGCGTGCGTTCCACTGGATCGTTGGCGCCGAGGCGCGATCCCCAACGGGCGCCGACTCGTCGCCGCGCGCCGCGGCATGGGAGACCAGCGACGCGGCGGCGAAAAGCCAGACTTGCCAAGCAACGGGCGCCGCGAATTTCCACGCGGGGCGGCTCACGGCAGCACAAGCGTCTTGAGGCTCATGCCGCCGTCGTCCTGGACGAGGAGGATGGCGTGCTCGTAGTTCAGACGATCGAGCTGCACGACGCCTTCGAGGTCGAGCGTTTCGTACTCCACGCCCGCTTTCTCCTCGACCGGCTCGGTAATCGCTTCCGCTTCGTCCACGCCGGCCATCGGAATCTTCATGACGCCGCGGGCATTGTTGGCCATCAGGATGAAGCTCTCGCCGTCCTTCTGGTACACGATCATGTCGAGCGGGCGATTGCGATTGCCAAGTTCGGCAATGGTGACGCCGCGCACCTTGTCGCCGCTTTTGAGCATATCGACGGGAATCTTCACCAGCGGCGTGCACGTGTACGCGGCCAAGAGATGCGGCGCATCGTCGATCTCGACGGCGGTAAACGTCCGCACCGGCGAGCGCGTTTCGTACTGGCCGTGATTGCCGTGGAAGATTTCGATGCTGGCGCCCTCGTTCGTTTCCGCGAACGGGAAAGGAATGCCGCGTAGCTTCGACGCGAATTCCTCGTTCGACAAGCCGGCGACGTACAACGTGCCGTCGAGATACAGCAGGTCGGTGATCGATTCGAGCCGATTGTTCTGCCGACGGCGACCCTCGCCGACGACGCGATCCTCGGGGGCGTTGGGCAGCTCGGACTTGGCGAAGCTGACGTTTTCGAGCGAAAACTCGGCGATCTCGCCGTCGCCGCCCACCGTGAGAATCACGGGCATCGCGTCCGGACCGCGGCCTCGCGACACGCTGAGATACACGACGCCGCTGGCCGGGTTGACGGCCAGGTCGTTGATGATCACCTCATCCGCGGCGGCGCCGAGCGAGTCGGCCACCTTGGCGTCGAGACGATCGATGTTGAGCTCTACCTTGTTGGCGTCGCCGGACGTGTCCTTGGTGTCCACCGCGAAGATCGCGGCGCTCTGCGGGTCGCCGATGAACAACACGCCGTCGGTGCTAAAGGCGAGCGGGCCGGCCGACTTCAAATCCGGCGTCCCCTGTTTCATCTCGGCGTGCACGGGCGAGACGCCCAACGCAAGTAGCACTAGGCACGCGACGAGGGAAGAACTTCGACTCATGGCGGGTCTCCTGGAGAAGGGGAGTGTCGAGTGAATTTGGTCCAATGGTTCGCCGACCGCGTCACGCGCTCAGGGCGTTGCGCGTGCGCTCAACGAGCCGATTGTCGTCGTCGGTCGAACTGCACAAGTTGAACACATTCGCGGCCAGGTACTGATCGCGCAATCCCGGCGAAACGTTGTAGTAGTCTTCCAGCACGGCCGAGCTGAATTTGTAGTCGTGGGCGTCGTTGCCCTTGAGGAAGACCAGGACGCGCGCCGCGTCGATGAAGTCTTTGGCGTCGCCGGCGCTTTGCAGGTGCGCCATCGTCTTGCGTGCCGCCGCGGCGCGATCCTCCCCGAGCGTCGCGAAAATGTCGTCGACCGCCGGGGCGTCGCCCGCCTCGTCGCCTGCGAGCTCCTCAATGCGCGCGTCGCCGACGTTCCCGCGGCCGCCCATGGCCCCGCGAAACATCGGCAGGAACGCGGCCGTCTGGAGCATGGCAAGGAGTCGCGTGTGGTCGTCGGCGCTGGCCTGATACGCATACCGCAAGGCATTGGCGGTGGTCACCGCGTGCAGCGCGACGATGCCGGTTTGCCGCATGAGCAGTTCGCCGGCGCCCAGGTGCAGCGCATCCCACACCGATTGCGGCGAGGCACCGGCATTGAGCAGGCCCACCACTTTGTCGCAACTGTCCTCGTTCGAGCCCGTGCGCAGAACTTCCACGAGCTCACGCGTGGCGTTTGCGTCGTCCGCGCCGCCGAGCCAGTCTTCGCGCACCTTGTGGGCCAGCTCGGAGTTGCGGCGGAACGGGCGGTCGGCGTCCGCGTCGCGGTCCCGCGGGTTGTCGCCCTCGTGCATCAACAGCGCATAGGCGAGCGATCGCAACACAGGTTCGGCGTGATGCCAACCGATCGAATCGAGTGTGCGCTTGCTGTTGGCGACATAAATGGCCTTGTGCCCGATCGAGCGGAAGTCGCGCATGCCGTAGCGGAGCAGCAGCTCGTAGGCGGTGCTCGCCCCGGCCGTGCGCGCGAGGCCCGCGACGGCGACGTCGGCGGCGCCTTCGTCCCACGCGTCCATCGCGGCGGCGAAGGCGGCCGCGGCGCGCGGGCCGGAGGGAATCGCGTCCTCGGCTACGGGCTTCATCACCCAGTCGCCGCGCTCCTGCACGTCGCGGGCGGCCGAAGCCTTGTAGTGGTCGAGCGCCCAGAAGATCGGCAGCCAGCGATGCTCCGGCGGCGACGATTGGCTGGCGATGTGCGCCGAGTTCACCACCAGCACGGCGTGGAATTTATGGCCCACGTCGGGCCGCGGCTCGATGTTCTTGACGCCTGCCACCAGCAGTCCCGCGAGCAGCTCACGGTAGCTGAGCCCGCGGTGGATCCGCGCGGCGACTTCTTCGAGCAACTGGTCGCGCGGCGTCTCCTCGAGCAGCCGCACGATGGGTTCCACCTCCGGATGCAGCCACAGCGAGTTGGCGTCCAGGCTCGCCTCGCCGGCGGCCACCGGCGCCAGCTTCGAGAGAAATCCTAAATCACCCAAGCCCCACACGGCGCCAGCCGTGGCTCCGTGCTTCAGAAACGTTCTGCGAGTATTGCCGCCGCGCATGATTTCATCCTCCGGAAAGGGAACCACGAAAAGGACGAAAGGGTCGTTGAAATACGTTTCGGTCGCGCTCGAACGGGAGTGGGACGCGGAGGAACGCGGATTCGGCGGATGTTCGCGGATCAAGACAAGCAATGCAAAGAGAAGGAACGCTAATAACCACTTATCCGGATGAGCGTTGATAAGTGTTTATGAGCGCTGGTCCCATCTCCTTCCGATCCGCGGTAATCCGCCAAATCCGCGTTCATCCGCGTGCCATTTGACCGCTACCTCGGCGCCTGGGCCTGCGTTACGCGGAGCACGCCGCCTTTCGTTCCTTTCGTGAAGTTCGTGGTCAATTCAACGTGGCGCCTTCGCTAATGCAGTACAGATGTTTGTCGCTGCGGATGAACATCTCGTCGCCGACGATCGCCGGCGACGCGTCGACGGGTTCGCCCAGCTCGTTCGTGGCGAGCACCTCGACTTGGTCGGCGTGGCGGATGACGACGGTTACGCCATCGCGACTGGTGAAGTAAATCTTGCCCGCGGCGCCTACGGGCGACGAGTACAAGTTGCGCAGGCCAGGGATTCGCTCCTGGCTGAATTTCGGTTCTCCCGTCTCGGCGTCGAGGCACGAAACGATGCCATCGCTCGATTTGCAAAAATACAGCCGATCGTCGTACAGGATCGGCGACGGCACGTACGGCCCCGCTTTGTTCCAATGCCAGGCAATCTGGTCGGTCCCCGTGATGTCGCCGCGGGCGGTCAGCGGGATCGCGTAGACCGCGTTGCCGCGGAAGCCGCTCATGCAGTACACGATGCCGTTGCGGGCCAGCGGCGAGGCAATCGCGTTGGTCGTCTGCCCGCCGCATTGCCAGAGCACTTCGCCTGTCTCCAAATCATACCCGCGGGCGCGGGTCGTGCCGTTGAGGACGACCTGCGTGCGGCCGCCGCTTTCGACCACCAAAGGGGTGTTCCATGACGTGACTTCGTCGCGCGGCTGGCGCCACTTGTCGTCCGCCTCGCGGCCCGTGCGCGCGTCGAGCGCCACGACGAACGAATCCTGCTCCTGATCCCAATTGACGATCAACGTGTCGCCGTGGATCGTGGGCGACGTGCCCTCGCCGAACTCGTTGCGCGTGCGCATGTCGCCCAGGTCGCGCTCCCACACGAATGTGCCGTCGAGCTGGTAGCAGTAGACGCCGAACGAGCCGAACGACGCGTAGAGAAACTCGCCGTCCGTGGTGGGCGAGCCCGAGGCGTAGGTGTTGGTTTCATGGAGCTGTTCGTGCGGCACGGCTTCGCGGGCCACTTGCTCCCAAAGGCGATTCCCCGTGTTGCGATCGTGGCACAGAATCTTGAACTCGTGAACGTTTCGCTTGCTGCCCGCCGGGCCCGGGCGCCCCGTGTCGACCGCGGTGAGCAGGAAGATTTTGTCGCCCCAGATGATCGGGGAGGCGCTGCCGCGGCCTTCGATGGCGACCTTCCACTTGATGTTCGCGCCCGACGGCCCGTTCCACGTGAGCGGCGGAGTGCTGCCCGCGGCCACCCCCGTGGCGTCCGGCCCGCGCCAGCGATGCCAATGATCGGCGGCTTCGGCGAAGTCCGCCCGCGCTGCGTGGGCGCACGCCAAGTGGCTGATCATCAATGCAAGCAGGCTAGCACGGAACAACATAACGTGCCCTCGAAGGCGCAAGCGGGACCGGCGCGTAAACAGAACAGCCATTGTCGCGCAGTTGGCGGGCGGCTGCAAATGGTGCGGACACCGGCAATTCGGTGCGTTCCGGAAACCAGATTGAACACCGGCCGTGGACGGCAGTTTCGTTGTCCCGTGGTCTGAGGGAGGCAACGGGCCACTGGCATCGCAGGAGAAGTTCCCCATAATCTCGGAAATCCTCGACGCGCTGCAGGCGTGCGAATCGCGCGCCGAAGCGTTCGAATTTGCTCCCGTCACCCAGCACGGCGCCTTGTGAATCACCTCCAATCGGCCCTCGTCAAGGCGGCAATCGCGACGGTGCTATTTGGAAGCGTGCCGGCGTGCGTTCGCCTGGTGAAGCTCGATTCGGTGGCGCTCGGCATTGCACGGCTGTCGCTCGCCGCCGTGGGCATGAGCGCGATCATGGTGCTCATGCGGCGCTCATCATGGCCCGCGTTTCGCGCCGAGGTGCGACGCGAGTGGATCGTGTTGGTCGCCGTCGGCCTGGCGTTCGGGTTCCACTGGCTCTTCTATTTCCTCAGCATCAAGCACGCGAGCGCGTCGATCGGTACGCTGGGGTTCTGCACGTACGGCGCTCAATTGCCGCTGTTGGGGTGGGCGTGCGGCTTCGGCCGGCCCTCCGCCGCTGAGGCGCTCGGCATCGTGCTGGCGCTGGTCGGCACGTGGCTCTGCCTGCCGCCGGAGGGGTGGCAGGGCGCTGACGGCTGGGGGCTCCTGATCGGCGTGCTCAGCGGCACGTCCTATGCCGTGCTGCCGCTGCTGCATCAGCGGCACGCCCGCATGGATCACGAGATTCGCACGTGGGCGCAGTTCCTGTTCGCCCTGCCGGTCTTTCTGCCGCTCGCCGGCCAGGCCGAGTGGTCGTGGACCGGGCGCGACGTGCTGCTGGTGCTCCACATGGGGCTGCTCGTCACCCTGGTGGGTCACTATTTATGGGTGCAAGTGACCACAGAGCTGCCGATCCAGGTCACCAGCGTCATTTCCTACTTGCAGCTCCCCGTGACGCTGGCGATGAACTATCTGCTCATCGGCGAGCAGTTGAGCGGCCATATGATGGCTGGCGCCGTGCTGATCGTGGCGGCCAATGCGCTGGCCCTCGGCGTGCGCTCGCGGGCCGCTGAAGAGACGCCGGGCGAGTGAGGCGGCGGCCACGGCGAGGAAAGCAAGCGATGCGCCGGCCCATGGGCCGGCGCATCGCCCGCGGCACATCGACAATCCATCAATCTAAGCGCGGCGGCGGCGCAGCGCCGCTACGCCGCCCAGCGACGCAACCAGCAGCATCATCGCGCTAGCCGGCTCGGGCACGGCGGCCACCGGCTCCGAGTAGATGAAGTCGTCCATCATGACCACGTCGACCGGGTTGCCGTTCGAGTCGGCGGCGCCCAGAGCCTGGTTGCCCGTGATGATGCGGACCCGCGCGATCTGCTCGCCCGCGTTGGCGATGGCGCCGAAGAACGACAGGGTCGGGCCGGCCGTGGTGACGCCGCCGGGCTCGACATCGAACGTCGCCAAGAGCGCCGCCGACAGATCGTAGAACTCGATCTTCGTCGTGGCGGCCACGTCGACGTCGGTGAACACGGCGCCGAAGGCGGACACCGTGGCCGAAGTCGCGCCATTGGAGCCGGGGACGGCGAACGTCACGTCGGTGATGTTGCTGCCCAGCGGCGTGAACAGACGAAAGTCGCTGAACGTGGCGAACGTCGTTTCGTAGGTGGCTTGGATGCCGGTGAGGGCGGCGTCGTTCAGCGGCGTTTGCAGGAAGCCCGTGCCGGGCGTGTTGAAGCTGGCGCCGCGATTGTTGAGGAAGCCGTTGAAGGGCACTCCGGCGGTCGCGGCCGTGGTGGCGCCGCCGCCGTCCCAGTTGATCTCGCGGCGTCCGCCGGTGGTGCTGGGGGCGTTGCCGTTGTCGGCCCCGCCGATCGACGTGCGGAACATGTCGACAAACGGCAGGATCGACGTGGCGCTGGTGCCGCCGAACGAGGTTGTATCGAAGCCAGCCCGAGCCGACGCCGAACAGGCTGCCAAAGCAAGAGCGGAAGTTATCAGTGTCAGCGGTCGCGCAAAGCGGCGGCTGAGGAAAGCGTTGCGAAGCATAGGGAACCTCATGGTGCAGAAGACTTTCGGACAATCATGCACGAACTACGGATGAAGAGACGGCCGCGCCGCGATCTGGGCGCCGGCGTCCGCAGTTACTTCACGAGGCTCCTCCTAATTACGGGTTGAAAGGCGGCAAGAAGAGCCGCTCGGGTATCAAGCTAGTTAATCTACGCAACGGTTGTCAACTTTTTTTACCGCTTTGTCTACGAAACGGACGATTGGTCCCAATTCGGCGGATCTGACGGGAACGAATGTGACGAATGAGCGGCTCCCGCCGACAGTTGCCCCCCCCCAAAGAAAGGGGGCGTCAGGACCGACGCATATCGGGTCCGTGCACCTTCACGGGCGTCGGCGGGCGCCTTTCGTTCGCTGCTCTCGATCACTTCACGCCGTCTGCATCCTCATCCTCGGAGGTCATTCCCGACGCTCTGGCCGAGAACTGCCGGAGCCAGGCCGCGGTGATCGCGCTGGCCATGTCGGACTGCGCTTCGCACTCGGCGATCGTGCGGCCCCAGTAGAAGCTGACCCAGCCGTCGGCAATCGGCTGGGAGCCGTCGACGAACTCGAGCAGCTCCTCGCCGCTGCAGGCGAGCGGGAACATCTCTTCGACGACCAGCGGCTTGCCGACTTCGTACACGCGGAGGGCCGTGAGGGCCTTCTCCACTTCGCCAGCCTTGGGGTAGAAGTGCACGCTGACGAAGTCGAGCGGGGCGCCGACCTCCGGGGCGTAGAACAGCGGCCTCGCGCCGGGAAAGTAGTGAGCCCAGGGGATGACGCCGACGGTGATCATGTGGCGGTCGTCGACCGCGCGAATCGCGCCGGCGAGCTGCGCGACCCAATCTTTCGCCACTTGTTCCCGCGTGCGGCCGGCGAGGTCGAGCGTGAGGCGCTGGACGAAGAACTTTCCGCCCAGTTCGCCGGCGAGCCACTCGGTCTCGACCTTTTCGCCGGCCAGGATCGGCTCGTTCATCAGGTCGTAGGCGAACACGGCCGGGCTGCCCTTGCAAACGCCGGCGACGGCCCGCCAGAAGTCCGCCTGCACGCGCCAACGCTCGTTTTCGGGCAGGGCGTCGTACCAGGCCGGCACGTCCGCTTTGTGGTAGCAGCCCAGCCCTGTGAGGATGAGGTACAGCGAGTTCTCCTCGGCCAACTCGACGAGCTTTGCGAGCTGGGCCAGGTTCTCGCCGTTCGGCTCGTCCGGGGCCGTCATGAAGCGGCCGAGCTGCAAGTGAATCCGCACGCAGTTAGCGCCGAGGGATTTGATCTCGCCGAAATCCTCGACGACCGCGGGCCACTCGTCGTGCCAGTAGTCTTCGATTAAGCGGCCGTCGCCGTCGTGATCGTAGTTGACGCCCCAGAGGCGGACCGGGGCGCCGGAGTCAGCGGCGACGAAGGATTGGCCGTCGCCGGCGGGGCGGACCCACGGCAGAGGTTCGGCCTGGGCAGGGGACGGTAAGCCGAAGGCGACGACCGCCCCGGCGACGCACAAGGCCTGGGCGAGTCTCTCGGAAATCTTGGGCATTGCTTTCGTCGCCTCCGATCGGCAGGGAGTTGTCGGGGCCGCGGGATTCGCGGCCACGAGAGCATTTTTTCAGATTCACGCGCCGAATGTCACCCTGGGCTATGCAGCGACCCTCGCAGCGACGTTAGAAGGGCAGGGCGGCACGAGCCCGGGGAGAGGATTCTCCGCCGAGGCGAGCTGCGGAGTTAATGCGACCTAGTTCATGCGGTTGAGGACCTGGTTCGCAGAGTCGAGTAGGGTGCGTGAAGCGCAGCGCAACGCACCAGGGAGCGCTCGGTGCGTTGCGCTGCGCTTCACGCACCCTACAATTACTGGAGTCGCAACCGATGGCGCCGCCTCCCGACCACGGTCGAGTGGTCATTGCCGGTGGAAGTGGATTCCTGGGTTTATCTCTGGCGATGCACCTCGTGAAAGGAGGTTGGCCGGTTGTTGTGCTTTCACGTCATCGGCCGCGCCGCGAGGGGCCCTGGCAGCACGTCACCTGGGACGCTCGCCGCCTGGGAGATTGGCGTCGAGTGCTCGATGGCGCAAGCGGGTTGGTGAACTTAGTCGGTCGGAGCGTCGACTGCATCAAGACCCCGGACCGCCAGGACGAGATTCTCCGTTCTCGTGTTGAAGCGACGCACGTGTTGGGACAAGCCATGCGAGCTGTCGCCAACCCGCCGCCGGTCTGGGTGCAGATGAGCACGGCGCACATCTACGGCGATCCGCCGGAGGCAATTTGCAGCGAGGACGCGCCGTTCGGCTATGGCCTGGCGCCGTTTGTAGGGCAAGCCTGGGAACGCGAATTCAATGCGGCGTTGTTGCCCTCCCAGCGGGGCGTCGTTCTGCGGACAAGCTTCGTCATTGGTCGCGATCGCGGAGCAGGCGGCGGTGCGCTGTCCCGCCTGCTCTGGTTGGTCCGATGCGGATTGGGAGGGCGCGTTGGTTCGGGCCGGCAGGGGATGAGCTGGATTCATGAGACCGACATGAACCGGCTGTTCGAACGCGCGTTGACCAACGACCGCATGAGCGGGGCTTACATTGCCTCGTCTCCCCATCCCGCGTCTCAGCGAGAATTCATGAGAACGCTGCGGCGCGCGGTCGGCATGCCGATAGGATTGCCCGCTTTCTCATGGATGGTCCGCGTCGGCGCACCGCTCGTCCTGCGGACGGATCCAGAGCTCGCGCTTTACGGGCGATTCGTCGTGTCCCAACGCCTTCAACAGGAAGCGTTCGAGTTTCAGTTTCCCCGCTTGGAAGAGGCGTTGACCGACCTCCTCAAGCCCGAGGCGAGCAACCGACTTTGAGCGGAGAACATCGCGGCAGCCTGCATCGACGCCTGGTATACTCCTGGTTGCGGCGCTTCTCTTGTGGTTTGCCAACGTGAGCCGAGCGTATGAACGCCGACCTGCGATCACGGGCGTGGACGAGCCGTTTGAGCACGCTCACAGGGATTGGGTTTCTCGCGACGCTCGTGGGCGTGGGCGTTTGGGAGGACGGCGTTCCGCGGGCCGCGATTGCTCACGGCGTCCTCGACGTCGGCGGAATGCGGCGCGAATACCGGCTTGTGACGCCGCGATCGATTCGCGGGCGGACGAACGTACCGGTTGTGTTTGCGTTGCATGGGGCCAACGACACGACCGATGAAATGGCCGCGCACACCGGGCTCGACGAGCTCGCGTTCATGAAGGGGTTCTTGCTCGTCTACTTGCAAGGGCGACATTTCAACTGGCCGCCGTTCATTCCGCCGGAGAACCCGACGCTGCTGGAGCCCGACCTCGATTTTTTCGCGGCCATGTGTGATCTGGTCGTGAGCCGACATCACGCCGACCCGCGGCGGATCTACCTGCTAGGCGTGTCGCAGGGCGGCGCGATGGCGGGCGCGATCACGGCCAAGTGCAGCGAGCGGATCGCCGCGACGGTCGTGGGCTGCGGGTGGATGCCCGAACCGCTCGACGTCGAGCCGCTCAATACGCGGCACAAGTGCCCGTTGCTGTTCGTGGTTGGGTCAAACGACACGCGCGTGCCGCCGGACGTGGTGCGCGTGGGCTACAACGTCTTTAAGCGGGAAGGCCATCCGGTTGAGTTCCGAGTGATTGAAGGGTTTGGCCACGGTTGGCCGCGCGCGGAGAATGAGCGGGTGTGGGAGTTCCTGGCTGGAAAGAGGGTGACGGATAGCAGTGGCCGTGAATGAAGTGTTCCGGCTTATGTCTGCTTACCAGCCGATCCGGCGGATATTCGCCACCTGATCGAAGTGAGAGTCTTGACTCACCACATCCAGGTCAAATTGCCGGGCGAGTGAAGCAATCCAGATGTCATTTTCCGGAATAGGTTGGCCCTTCGTTCTCAGTTCCTGCCGGATGAGGGCATAGAGATCGGCCGTAGAACGGTCTGGGAATAGAATTGTCGAGTCGGCCTCCAAGCGATGGAAAAGCGACTGCAGCCGTTGGGGTCGCGGTAGACGCAGCAAGCCGTACTGATACTCGGCGATGACTGGCAGCGGCAGATGGTGTTGATCGGCGACATCGAGGATGCGCTGCAGGGATTCGTTCCGCCCTGTGAGCAATGCCGAGACGGCGTTGGTGTCAAGAATCAATCCCAGCCCTCCGAATCGATCACGGAGAATTCCTCGTCGATGATTCGCTGGAGTTCGGCAACCTCGCTTGGATCGGCAGCGCCGTAAAGGGCGCGCCAGCCCGCTGGTGAGTGCTCACCATTGGCGTCAGCATTCTCGAGAGATTGCGCCGCGGCGAGGTTGTGAAGGCGTAGTTCGAGGGCGAGGCGGTCGGCCTCGTCGAGGGACTGGATTTGTTGCCAGATGGCGTCGAGTTGCGGGCTCATGGCTGGTATGAAGAGCGTGAATGGGAGGTCTGGTCAAATTAATTGTACCATGAGGCGATTGTTTCGCGTGAAATCGATGGGTTCCTGCTACGCAACGAACTCATCCTACCCGACTTCGTGGAAGCAGTGTGCATGGATCGGCCTGACGGATTTGCCGTGCGCGAGAGCAGTACGCCGGCGCGTTCGCCGTCCTCACTCGCTGCGTACAGTATATCCGTCCGGCGGATCGGTGCTGAACAGGGATTCGTCTAGCGGCTCGTCGAAGACGATGTCACTGAGTATCCAGCGGGATTGGCCATGGCGCGGGTCTGTCGATTCGACGGTCGTTTCGATTTCCACGGGCAGGTTGGTTTTCACGTCGATCCAGTAGGTGCGCGTCCATGTATCGACGCCCCGCACGCGGGAGTTCTTCTCAATCGTGCGGAGGCCCACCACGCGTTTGCCGGCGAGCTCGCGCTCGGGAAGGCGCTCGGCTTTGTCGGCAGGGAACTCGCGGATGCGATTGTAGAAATCGGCCTCCGGCGCTGGGCGGACTTCTGATTCTGAGATTGTGCCGTCGTCGATGGACATGGACAGGATTGTTTTTGCAAGCGAATAGACTTTCCTTTCGGTGTTCAACCAAACAAGCCGACCGTTTGCCCAATCATTGATGGCGACGCCGAGTGGAACTCGACCCCAACTGTGTCCTTCAGGCAGCGGATCGCCTTCGGTCGCAGAGATCACCTCTTGCCGTTCGAGCGAGCGGCCGAGAACCATCACCTTTGTGACGACGGTGGGGCCCCGCGGTTCGTCGCCGCGCGGAATCGTGCTGCGCGTCTCGAGATACTGGACGGATTTCGTGTGGGCGATTTCGTCAACCAGTTGCGCGAAGCTGGCGGCGCCGGGGTCGCGGCCCAGCACCAGGAACGCCACGGCCGTGGCGGCGACCAGCGTGGTCGCGGCGGCGAAAGCACTGCGGCGGTGCGTCATGAGAAAGCTCCTGAGGGTTGGGGGTTGCGGGACATTCGCATGCAGGACGGCCGCCCGCGCGGCGGCGATCGCGGCCCGCGCGGCGGCGGGGTCAGGTTCCACGGCGGCCAGCTCGTGAAGCTGGCGGCCCAGGCGGCGAGTGCGGCGATCAGCTTTCATGGCGAAGGACTTTCGGATGGCCGGCCGAGGCGCCGGTCGCGCGGCGAAGTTGCACCAGAGCCCGGTGGCACAGGGCCCGGGCGTGGTGGACGGACTTGCCAATCGTGCGGGCGATCTCGTCGTAGTCGCGGCTTTCCAAGTAACGCATAACGATCACGTCGCGGAGGCGCTGCGGCAATCGCTCGATGGCGTCGAGCACCGTTTGCAGATCTTCGCGTTGGTCGAGTTGCTGCGCGGCGGAGTGCTCGCTGGCCGGCGGCTCGGCGACGATCGCCGCCGCGTCGCGCCGGCGACGCTGCGAACGACGCCAATCGAACGCCAGCCGCGTGACCGTCCGCACGGCATAGCCCACCGGATCGGCGGCGGTCGACAACGTCGGGCCGCGACTGAGCCGCAGAAACAAGTCCTGCAGCAGGTCTTCGGCCGCGTCCTCCCGCAGCGTGATGCGGTACAACAGGAAGGGCTATCCACTTGACTCCACCGCCCCCAATCGGTTGTGGTTACGATGTTTCG
>CAYSFP010000086.1:0-6438 GCA_964430075.1 uncultured Planctomycetaceae bacterium
ACACCGTCCTGCTGCGGCACTATCCGTTGGTCGACCACTACCTGGCCCGAAACCCGCACATCGCCCCGCCGCCGACGGACGTGTTCGTTCCAACGGGCAACGCGCCGGATGTGCTCTACCCGATCGGCAAGCCGACCATCTACACGCTGTCGGGCCCGCCGGGTCGGCCAACGGCGGCGTGCGGCCTCGACTTCTACCGCGACGACCTGCTCGGCCCCGAGTACGCCAACAATGCCTTTGTGGCGGAACCGGTCAACCAGCTCGTGCATCGCGAGGTGCTTTCGCCAGAGGGAAGCACGTTCACCGGCCGCCGCGCGGGTGACGAGGCGGATCGGGAATTCCTCGCGTCGACCGATCCCTGGTTTCGGCCCGTGCAAATTCGTACGGGCCTCGATGGCTGCCTGTACGTGGTGGACATGCACCGTGAAATCATCGAGCACCAGAAATTCGTCCCCGAGGAGGTGCTCGAACAGGCCAATTTGTTTGGCGGTCGCGATGAGGGACGGATCTATCGCATTCGACGCCGCGATGTGCCGGCCCGCGCTTTGCCGCGACTCGATCAGCTCGACGACGCCGCGCTCGTCGCGGCACTCGACTCGCCCAATGGACCCCGGCGGGATCTCGCGCAGCAGTTGCTGATTGAGCGTGCCGCCAAGGACGTGGCGTCCCCGTTGCGCGAGATGGTGCGTTCGGCAAGGCGTCCTGTTGCTCGCTTGCAAGCTCTGTGCACGCTCGAAGGACTGAGGCAGCTTGATGCAGACACCGTCATCGCCGCCCTGGGCGATGGCGAGGGCGCGGTGCGGCGGCACGCCACCCGCATCGCCGAATCGTTCTTGGATTCCGCCCAAGTCCGCGACGCGGTGCTCGCGCTTGCCAGCGACGCCGATCCCCAGGTGCGCGTGCAGTTGGCATACTCGTTGGGCGCGCTGAACGACCCGCGCGCCGCTACCGCCTTGGCGCAGTTGGCGATTGCTGACGCCGACGACGCCTACGCGCGCGCCGCTGTGTGGAGCAGCGTCAATAGGAAGAGCGTCGGCGCCGTTGCGGCGGCCCTGTTCGCGGCCAAAGGCGACTTGCCGAAGCCCGTGCTCGATGCGGCGATCGAGCTTACCGTAGCGCTCGGCGTCGAGGGCGACGCGCTCGCTGCCGCGCGGGCATTAAGCGCCGCGGCGCCGTTCGAACCCTGGCAATTTGAAGCGGCGGCGCTGCTGTTGTCAAAGTCGCGGCAGCGGAAACGGGACGTCGCTTCGATTCTGCAGGTGCTGGCGCCCATGACGGACGCCGGCGCGAGGGCGCTGGCGGACCATGACCAGGACCCTGTGCAGGCGCTGCCCGCGTTGCGTCTGCTGGTTGCCTCCGGCGAGAGCTTCGCCGAGAGCCTGCCCATGGCCGCTCGGCTGCTTGGACCGCAGAATGCGCCGGAAGTCCAGCAGGCGGCCGTGGAATTGATCGCCGCCATCGGCTCCCCAGAAGCCGTCGCCGAACTGCTCGCCGCCTGGCCTGGCTTGAGCACGATCGTGCGAGCGCCGGCATTCGACGTCGTGCTCGGCAAACGCGAATTCACAACGCAATTGCTCGAGGCGCTCGACCAGGAGGTGCTCACGGCCGTCCAGTTGGACGCCTTCCAACGCCAGCGCCTGCTCACGCACGCGGACGAGACAATCCGCGCGAACGCCGCACGGCTCTTGGCGACCGACGGCAATGCAAACCGCGCCGCCATCGTCGAGCGTTACCTCGCTCAGTCTGAACCTGCCGGCGACGTCGACCGGGGACGCGCCGCGTTCGTCAAACACTGCGCCACCTGCCATCGCCTGGAAGAGCAGGGCAACGAGGTGGGGCCGGATCTGGCCGCGCTGTCCTCGCGCACGCGCACGAGCCTGATCGAGTCGATCCTCGATCCTAATCGGGCCGTCGACGATCGCTACCGCAGTTTCACCGCGCTCACCGCCGAGGGCCTCTCGCACGCGGGATTGCTCGCGGCGGAAACGTCCACGAGCATCACGCTGGTCGACCAGGTGGCCAAATCGCATGTGATTTTGCGGGCCGACTTGGAGTCGCTCGAGGCGGCCGGCGTCTCGCTCATGCCGGAAGGATTTGAGCAGGAATTGTCGCCCGCGGCAGTTAACGATGTGGTCGCGTACCTCATGACGTTCGGCGGGGCGGCAGAAACGCCCAAGGGCACGACGCCAATGCTTGCGACAGCGGACGACGAGGGCATTCTGTGGCTGCGCGCCGTCCACTCGGAGCTTACAGGCGGCGATATTCGCTACGAACCGGACCGGCAGAACATCGGCTACTGGATCTACGAAAGCGATCGCGTGTTGTGGAACGTCGAAGTCGCTCAGGCGGGCGAGTACGATGCCTATTTGGAATGGTCCTGCATGGAGCGCGACGCGGGAAGCCGCTTTGTGCTGGAAGGCGGCGGCGAACCGCTCGAGGGCGAAACCGGCGCCACGAGCGGCGTCGACGACTTCCGCATCGGCCCGATCGGCAGCATCAAGCTGCCGGCCGGAGCAAGCCGACTCGTGATGCGCAGCCTGGGCCCGCCGAAACGGCGCCATCTGATGGATCTGCGCGGCGTGTACCTGGTTCCTTCCGATAAGCGGCCGGACCGCGTGCTGATCGGCAAGGCCGGCGATGACAACGATCCCGCCGGGTCGATCGCCGCGCTGCTCGAGGGATTGGCCGTCGGCACGCCCGTCGAGTACGACCGCATTCCCGCCATTTGGCAGCATGCCAAGGCCGCAGGTCGCCGCAACGAGGATGGCCAGCTTACCGCACTGCTCGAGTTGTCTTTACCGGCCCTCGATGCGCCGCTGGCAGACTGGCAGGCGGTTGTCATCGGCGGCGGGATGATCAACGGCTTGAGCGAAGTGGGCCAGTGGCCGCAGCAACGGCTGGGAGAACTCGTCGCGGGAGCCTCAGAACTCGATGCGCGCTGGGAACGGCTGGACGAGCTGGCGCTCGAGATGTTGGAAAACGTCGACGTACCCACCGGCACGCGTTACGACGCCCTGCGAATCCTGGCCGCCTACTCATGGGACGAGTGGAGGGAGACGCTTTGTTCGTATCTCGGGAAAGACGTCCACCCGGAACTGCAAATGGGCGCGGTCAGCAGCCTGGTGGATTTCGACGTCCCGCAGGCCGCAGAGGAGCTCATCGCCGCGCTTCCGTCGCTGGAGGAGAGCAATCGCCGCTTGGCGATCGAGGGCTTACTGCGCACCGAAGAGCGACGCCAACTCTTGGCAAAGCACATTCACGACGGCACGATTGCCCGCCATGCGCTGACCGCGGAGGAGCTCGAACAACTTGAGTCGACCAGTCGTGCGCTCGAACAATAGTCGTCGCTTCGGCGCCGTCAACTGGGGCCTGCCTTTGACCATTGTGAATTAGGTCCTGCTCGAAACGCGGGGAATCAGCCTGTTTTTTTTTGGGCGAAATGCAGCGTTGCAGGGGTTGACATGGGTGGGCTCAAGCCGCTCTGATGTCACCCACGCACGACGCCGCTATGGCGTCAGGCTGACTGGACGTACCAGAAGCTAGCGACTCTCTCACAAGGGTCGCTAGCTTTTTTTATGGACGCGTTTTTGGAAAACGCGCGTTGCCCATGGTTGGTTGCATGATGCGCTTGGATCCTGCGAAATTGCAGGACGCGTGGCCGATTGAAGCGATGTGGTGGGATATCGACGCCGTCGTCGCCGAGCTCCGCGACCTGCGCCAAGCCGCGGCGGCGGGCCAACCGCCACGGCGATCGCGCAAGCTGCCGTCGCAGAAGGAGCTCGCGCGAATCGTCGATAATCTTTCGACGGCCCTCTTTCCCAATCGGCTGGGGATGCCCGAGTTGACGGCCGACGGCGTCGATTACTTCGTCGGCAACACGCTGGACTCGACGCTCCGCGAGCTGCTCGACCAGGTGCGGCGCGAACTGCTGTTTGTCAACGACGATTCCCGCGACACGGCCGCGATCACCGCGATGGCCGCAGACGTGACGCGCGAGTTTGCTTGCCAACTGCCCAACGTGCGGCAACTGCTGGACAGCGACGTTCGCGCCGCGTTCCAGGGCGACCCCGCGGCGCGCAGCCTCGATGAAGTGCTCGTCTGCTATCCCGGCATCACGGCGATGGCGTATCACCGCTTTGCGCACGTGCTGCATGGGTTGGGGGTTCCGCTGGTGGCCCGCATTATCGCGGAGCTGGCGCACTCCAAGACCGGCATCGACATCCACCCCGGCGCACAGATCGCCGGCAGTTTTTTCATCGATCACGGCACCGGCGTCGTCATCGGCGAGTCATGCATCATTGGCGAGCGCGTGCGGCTGTACCAGGCCGTCACGCTCGGCGCCAAGCGGTTCGAGCAGGACGAGCAGGGCCGCCTGGTGAAGGGGCTCGCCCGGCATCCGATCGTCGAGGACGACGTCGTGATTTACGCGGGGGCCACGATTCTTGGCCGCATCACGGTGGGCCGCGGGTCGGTCATCGGAGGCAACGTATGGGTTACGCGCAGCATTCCGCCCGGAAGCGTCATCACCCAGGCAAAGATTCAAACCGAGGCGTTTGACGCGGGCGGCGGCATTTAGGCAGAAGGGATTTTCTTATGGCAGAAACTGCGACAGCCCAACTTGCGCTGGGCGACGTGGCGGCTAGGCAACTGGCCAACGCGACCAAAACCGTTCCTCAGATGTCGACCATCACCCCGCGGTGGTTGACGCACCTGTTGCCCTGGAACCCCGTGGAAGCAGGCATCTACCGGCTCAATCGCGTCAAGGACGCCTCGCGCGTCGAGGTGGCCTGCTCGCGGCGCGACGAGCGCGACTTGCCCGAAACATTCGTCGACTACGACGAGACTCCGCGCGAATACATGCTGAGCGCGGTCACAACGATCGTCGACGTGCACACGCGCGTGTCCGATCTGTACAGCGTGCCGCACGACCAGATCGGCGAGCAACTGCGGCTGGCCATCGAGACGATCAAGGAGCGTCAGGAGCGCGAGCTGATCTACAACAAAGAGTACGGTATGCTCAGCAACGTGGCGCCGCACATGCGGATCAAGACGCGCACCGGCCCGCCGACGCCGGACGACTTGGACGAGCTGATTGCCAAGGTATGGAAGGAGCCGGCGTTCTTCCTGGCCCACCCGCTGGCGATCGCCGCGTTCGGCCGCGAATGCACGCGTCGCGGCGTGCCGCCGGCGACCGTCTCGCTGTTCGGGTCGCAGTTCATTACCTGGCGGGGCATTCCGATCTTCCCCTCCGACAAGCTGGGCACGGAAGCCAATCGCTCGAGCATCTTGCTGATGCGCGTCGGCGAAAGCCGGCAGGGCGTTGTGGGCCTCTACCAGCCGGGCCTTCCGGGCGAGCAGGGCATGGGCCTGTCGGTACGGTTTATGGGCATCAGCCGCAAGGCGATCGCTTCGTACCTTGTCTCGCTCTATTGCTCGCTGGCCATTCTGACCGAGGACGCCCTCGGCGTGCTCGAGAACGTGGACCTAGGAAAGTATCACGAATATGACTATCGATACGCCAAGTGAGAACGGCCGGCATCACGGCAACGGCTTCGCGCCGCCCGGCGGCCTGCCGTTCTCGACTGGCGCATCGCCCGCCGAGGGGACGATTCCTCCGTCATCGACGCCTACGGGGCTGCCGAGCGACGCCGAGTTGACGCGGTTGGCCAGCGCCCTGTTTGCGCAGTTGCCGGACGCCGCGGGCGGCGTCGATCCGTCCAGCGCCGAATCGCGAACCGTGTTCAACTCGGCCTCGTCGTCGGCATTCGGGGTCGAAGAAGAGCAGCGGCTGCGCACGCAACTCAAGCCGCGTGCGGCCGGCGGCGACGGCCGGACGCAGTCCCTGCCGGCAACGCCCGAATTGCCGCCGCTCGGCGCTCCGCCGGCTTCGGGCGTCAACTCCGCGCCGACGGCGTTTCGTCCCGGCGCCTCCGGTGCACCGTTGCCCGGTGGAGCCCCGGCGGCGTCGCCTTTTTACTTTCTCAAGTCCGCGCAGGCCGCTGCGCCGCCCGGGGCGCTCGGGGCCCTTCTCCCGGCGACGATCTCGAGCTCGACGCCGGCGTCGCCAGGGATCGTGCGGCGGCCGTTCGACGTGAACGCGGTGCGGCGGGATTTTCCGATCCTGAGCCAGCGAGTCAATGGCGGCAAGCCGCTCATCTGGCTGGACAACGCGGCGACCACGCATAAGCCGCGGGCCGTGATCGAGCGGATCTCACAGTATTACGAGACCGAGAACTCGAATATTCACCGCGCTGCGCACGAACTGGCGGCGCGTTCGACGGACGCGTACGAAACGGCGCGGCAAACGGTCGCCCGGTTTCTCAACGCCCCCTCCGCCAAGGAGATTGTCTTCGTCCGCGGAGCCACCGAGGCGATCAATCTCGTCGCAGAGACCTGGGGACGCCAGCACGTCGGCAAGGACGACGAGATCCTCATCAC
>CAYSFP010000086.1:6448-24269 GCA_964430075.1 uncultured Planctomycetaceae bacterium
AGCACCACGCCAACATCGTGCCGTGGCGCCGGCTGTGCGATGAGACGGGCGCCACGCTGCGGGTGTGCCCGGTGGACGACCGCGGCGACATTCTGCTGAACGAGTACCAGAAACTGCTCACCCGCAAAGTGCGTCTCGTCTCCTTCCCCCAGGTGTCGAATGCCTTGGGCACGGTGACGCCGGCGAAGCAGATGGTCGAGATGGCGCACCGCGCGGGGGCCGTCGCGCTCGTCGACGGCGCCCAGGCCGTCTCCCACATGCGGCAGGATGTGACCGACCTCGACGCCGATTTCTACGTCTTTTCCGGGCACAAGATCTTCGCGCCGACGGGCATCGGCGTGCTGTACGGCAAAGCCGATTTGCTCGACGCGATGCAGCCGTACCAAAGCGGCGGCAACATGATCCAGGACGTCACCTTCGAGAAGGTGACGTATCAGGATGCTCCGGCCCGGTTCGAAGCCGGCACGGGCAGCATTGCCGACGCCGTCGGGCTCGGCGCCGCGCTCGAGTACCTCGAAGGGCTCGGCATGGAGAACGTGTCGCGCTACGAGCACGAGCTCATGGATTACGTGACCGCCTGCCTCAAGGGCGTGCCCGACCTGCGGCTGATCGGCACGGCGCCGCATAAGGCCGGCGTCCTGTCGTTCGTCATCGACGGCCTGCGAACCGAGGATGTCGGCTCGGCGCTCAGCCACGAGGGCATCGCGGTCCGCGCGGGACACCACTGCGCTCAGCCGATTTTGCGGCGGTTCGGTCTGGAGAGCACTGTGCGGCCGTCGCTCGCCATCTACAATACATACCAGGAGATCGATGTGCTCGTCGCGGCGCTGCGGCGCATTCGCCACGGCGTCGGCGCAGGTCGCGCTTAGCGACTAGCGACGCGCGGCGCCCCGCGCGACGAGCGTGCACGCCATGCGCAAACTGCAGGGAAAGCTTCAGGATCTCGTTCGCCGGCTCGATGCACTCGCACCTCCGCCGTCGCTGGTCGATCTGGCCGAGGCCATCAAAGCGGCCGGCGTCACGATTGTCGACGTGGCGGACTACGTCGAACCGAACCCGCGCACCTACAACCGCGCGCTGGTCGCACTCAGCGAGCACTACGAGCTGCTGGTAATGACCTGGCTGCCCGGCCAGGAGAGCGTGCCGCACGACCACGCCGGGTCGATCTGCATCATGCAAGTGCTGCAGGGCGACGCGGTCGAGACGCAGTTTCGCGTCGACCGCGACGGGTACGTCGATCTCGAGTACGAGTGCGCCGTTCCCGCGGGCGAAATTACGGCCGGCGAGGACGCGGGCGTGCATCTGGTGCGCAATCGTCCCGACGCGATTAAGCCGCTGGTGACGCTGCACGCCTACGCGCCGCCGCTCAAGGATTTTCGCCGCTTCGTCGCGCGGCCGCCGCAGCTCAAGCCGCGCGATGCGGATGCGGACGGTGCCTCGTCCACGGTCGTCGTCGTCGGCGGAGGATTCAGCGGCGCGATGGCGGCCGCGCAGTTGCTGCGCCAATCCAAAGAAGCGAAGAAGCGCGTGCGCGTCATGCTGGTGGAGCGCCGCGGAGCGGTCGGCGAGGGCGTGGCCTATGGCACGCGCGAGCCAGCCCATCTGCTTAACGTGCCCGCGGGCCGGATGAGCGCGTGGCCCGACCAGCCGGAGCACTTTTTGCACTGGGCCCAGGCGCGCGACAAAAGGGTACGCGGCGGCGACTTCTTGCCCCGCATGTGGTACGGCGAATATGTGCGCGAGACGCTGATTGCCACGGCCCAGGACGCGGCTCCGCACGGCGAGCTGCAGGTCGTGTACGACGAAGTCCGCCGCGTGGCCCGGCGCCCCGACGGCGGCTGGTTCGTGCACATGGCCCGCGGCAAGTCGCAGCGGGCCGTGGCCGTGGTGCTCGCCATCGGCCATCGGCCGCCGGCGGACCCGTTCGGCAAGCGATGGAGCGGGCCGCGCACTCGGTTTATCGCAGATCCTTGGCGGCCGTTCGCCATGAACGTCGTTCGGCCTGATGAGTCGGTCGTCGTGTTGGGCAGTGGGTTGACGGCGGTCGATGCGATTCTGTCGCTCGCGCGTCCCGAGCGCACTGCTCCGATCACCATCGTCTCCCGGCGCGGGCTTTTGCCGTTGGCCCACTCCGTCGCGCCGGCGCCGCCTCAGGACCTGTCGCCGTGGATCGCTGAGCTGCTGGCCGCGCCGGGTGGAAGACGCACGCTCGATTTACTCCACGGCTTGCGACGTCTTGCCGCCAAAGCCGCGGCCGCGGGCGGCGACTGGCGCGCCGTCGTCGATGGGCTCAGGCCGCACACGGCCGGGCTCTGGCAAGCCCTGCCGCTGGCGGAACGCCGGAAGTTCCTCGCACGATTGCGCCCCTTCTGGGAAGTCCACCGCCATCGCATGGCGATCACGATCGCCGAGCGCTTTGGCGAGCTGCGCGACTGCGCCTGGGTCCACCGTCTTGCCGGCCGCGTCGTTTCGGTTCACGCGGAAACCGATGCGGCTCGGGTCATCGTCGCCCGGCGCGGCGACGAAAAGATCGTGGAAATTGACGCCAAGTGGGTCGTCAATTGCACGGGCCCAATGCCGTCCAACAGCACTGCCTCCAATCCCGCGGTTGGTTCACTCCTGGTCGACGGATGGCTGCGGCCGGACCCCTTGGGCTTGGGCCTCGAATCATCGGCCACAGGCGCGGCCGTCAGTCGCGACTGGTGCGAACAGCCCGACCTTTTCATCGTGGGGACGCTTCGCAAACCGGCCCTCTGGGAAAGCACGGCGGTTCCCGAGTTGCGGCTTCAAGCAGCGGTTGCGGCGGAGCGCGTGTTGGAGCATCTTGCCGGCGCCGCGCTTGCCATCGGCATGCACATTTGACGCGGCGCCAGGGACGCCTGCGTCCATGGTCTGCCTGGAGCGTGTTGCTAGGCCAGCAGGGGCTGCACGATCTGGCCGTGAACGTCGGTCAGCCGGAAGTCGCGCCCCTGGAAGCGGAACGTCAGCCGCTCGTGGTCGATGCCCAGGGAATGCAAGATCGTCGCGTTCAGGTCGTGGATGTGCACCGGATCCTCCACGATGTTGTAGCAGAAGTCGTCCGTGGCGCCGTAGCTGATCCCGGGCTTGAAGCCGCCCCCGGCGACCCACATCGAAAAGCACCGGCCGTGATGATCGCGGCCATGATTGTCGGCGGTCAGCGTGCCTTGGGAGTAAACGGTGCGACCAAACTCGCCGCCAAAGATCACTAAGGTGTCGTCGAGCAACCCACGCTGCTTCAGGTCCTTCACCAGCGCTGCACAGGGCTGATCGACGTCCTGACATTGGCCGCGGATTTGCTTCGGCAGATCGCTGTGCTGGTCCCAGCCGCGGTGCATGAGTTGCACGAATCGCACGCCGCGCTCGACCATGCGGCGCGCCAAGAGGCAGTTGCGGGCAAAGCCGCCGTCGACCGCATCGTCGCGCACGCCATAGGAATTCAGGACATGCGCAGGCTCTTGCGACAGGTCCGTGAGCTCGGGCACGGACGATTGCATCCGAAACGCCATCTCGTACTGGGCGATCCGGGTTTGAATCTCGGGGTCGCCGACGGTCTCCTCGGCGATGGAGTTCAGGTCGCGAATGCCGTCGAGCAGCGCTCGACGGTTGCCCGCGTCGATCCCGTCGGGATTGGAAAGATAGAGGACCGGGTCCCCTTCCGAACGAAAGCGCACGCCTTGATGCCGCGAGGGCAGGAAGCCGCTGCCCCACAGGCGGGAGAAAATCGGCTGGTCCGTCTTGTTGCCGCTGCCTTGCGAAATGAGGACCACGAAGGCGGGGAGATTCTCGTTCTCGGTCCCGAGGCCGTAGCTGAGCCAGGCGCCCAGGCTTGGCCGGCCGGGTTGTTGCGAGCCGGTTTGAATGTAGGTCGTCGCCGGGTCGTGGTTGATGGCCTCGGTATGCAGCGACTTGATCATCGCGATGTCGTCGACGATTTCTCCCGTGTGCGGCAGCAGCTCGCTGAGCCACGTTCCCGTGGCGCCGTGCTGCTGAAACTTGAACATTGGGGCGACGCACGGAAACGACGATTGGCCCGAGGTCATCCCGGTGATCCGCTGTCCCATGCGGATGGACGCCGGCAGCTCCTCGCCATGATGGCGGTGAAGCGCCGGCTTGTAGTCGAACAGGTCGATGTGCGAGGGCCCGCCCGACATGAAGAGGTAGATGACGCGCTTGGCGCGGGCCGGAAGTTGAGTGGCTGCCAGCGCGCCCGAGACGCCAGCCGCACGGACGTCGCTGGGCTGCAGCAGCGAGGCGAGCGCCGCAGTTCCCAGCCCGATCGAGGCGTTTTGCAGGAAATGGCGGCGAAGGAGTTGCGTCGTCATAGCGTCAGTTCCTGGAAACGGTCTCGTCAAGATTCAGGACCGCGCTGGCCAGCATGGTCCAGCTCGCCAGCTCCAGGCGGTCGAGCGTCTCGTTCGCCGGCGATTCGCCAATCGACAAGAGGGCGTCGATCTGCTGCGGATGCTGCTGATAGTGGAGATGCTGTTGCTCCCAGATGCGAGCCAAGATCGCCAGCTCGTTTTCGGCGGGCGGGCGGCAGGTGATCGTTCGAAACAGATAGTGCAGCCGCTCCCGCAAGTCCGCCGGCGCCTCGTGCAGCACGCGCTCCGCCAACTTGCGGGATGCTTCCAAGTAGGTGGGATCGTTCAGCAGGATCAGCGCTTGCAACGGCGTGTTCGTCCGCGCTCGGCGCACGACGCACGTTTCGCGATCGGGCGCATCGAACGTCGACAACTGCACCGGCGGGCAGGTTCGCTTCCAGAAGGTGTACATACTGCGGCGGTAGAGATCGTCGCCGTGCGACTGCACGAAGAATTGGGCCGTCCAATTGGAGCTGTCTTCGCGCGAGGAAAGCTCGCCCCACAGATCGCCCGGCTGATAGGGCGACACGCTCGCGCCGCCGATGCGATGCTTGAGCAGCCCGCTCACGGCCAGCGCCTGATCGCGAATCGCCTCGGCGGGCAGGCGGAAACGCGGAGCACGCGCCAGCCAACGGTTCTCGGGATCGAGCTCCAGCCCAGCGGGCGTCACCGCAGACTGTTGCCGGTAGGTCGCGGACGTAACCAACAGCTTGATGAAGGCCTTTACGTTCCACCGCTCCCGGGACGTGCCCGCCACGCCGGGCTGCGTCGACTGCTGCAGTTCGCAGGCCAGCCAATCCAGCAACTCCGGATGCGAGGGCTGCTCGCCCTGCGAGCCGAAATCCTCGGCCGTGGCTACCAGTCCCGTCCCAAACATCAACTGCCAGTAGCGATTGGCAATGACTCTCGACGTCAGCGGTTGCTCGGGAGCGACGAGCCATTGGGCGAGCCCCAGCCGGTTGCGCGGAGCGTCGTCGGGCAACGGCGGCAGACTGGCCGGAGTACCGGGTTGGACTTTCGTGCCGAACTGATCGTACTGGCCGCGCACCAGCACGAACGTGTCCCGCGGCTTCGCCATTTCCTCCATCACCATCGTCGTGGGAATTTCCCGCACGAGCTTGGCGCGATCGTCTGCGAGCTGTTTGAGTTCGTCGGCCGTCGCCTTCTTCAGCACGTCATCTTTCGATTCCGCGTCGGCAAGCTGCTGCAAGGCCTCGATCTGCGTTTCGAGAATTCGCTGCCGAGCCGCTTGCTCGGGCGTGGGCAGCGGCATCATCGGCGCCGCATTGCCCTGGTTTCCATCGAGCCCCTTCTCGGGCACGTTGTGGAAGAACGCATACAGTTGATAAAACTCGCGCTGCGAGATGGGGTCGAACTTGTGGTCGTGGCACTGCGCGCAGGCGACCGTCAGGCCCAGCCAAACCGTGCTCGTGGTGCTCACGCGGTCGACGAGGTACGCCGCATGGTACTCCTCGGGAATGGCGCCGCCTTCGAAGTTGATCATGTGGTTGCGATTGAACCCGCTCGCGATGCGCTGCTCGGCCGTCGCGTTCGGCAGGAGGTCGCCCGCGATCTGGGCGATCGTGAACTCGTCGAACGGCAGGTTCTCATTGAACGCGTCGATCACCCAGGCGCGCCAGCGCGACATGTCGCGACCGTTGTCCAAATGGTAACCGTTCGTGTCAGCGAACCGCGCCGCATCCAGCCATTCCATGGCCATGCGCTCGCCGTAGTGCGGGGACGCCAACAGGTCGTCGACGAGCCGCTCGTAGGCATCGGGCGACGGGGCGTTGACGAATGCGTCGACTTGCTCGAGCGTCGGCGGCAACCCGACGAGGTCGAGGTAGAGCCGCCGGACCAGCGTTTCGCGGCTCGCCTCGGGCGCGGGTTGTAGTCCCGCCTCCTGCATGCGGGCGAGCACAAAGTTGTCGACCGGGTTGCGCGGCCAGGCGGCGTCGACCGCGGCGGGCAGGGAGGGACGCGTCGGCGCGACGAACGACCAATGCCGCTGGAATTTAGCCCCTGCCTCGATCCAGGCGATCAGCTTGCTGCGCTCGTCATCGGTGAGCTGCTTGGTCGAATCGGCCGGCGGCATCTGTTCGGACGGGTCATCGCTGGTAATTCGCCGGATAATCTCGCTTTCCTCGGGATCGCCCGGGACGACCGGAATGACGCCTGAGGCCGCCTCGGCATAGAGGCCCTCCCTTTGATCGAGACGCAGGTCCGCCTCGCGGGTGGCATCGTCGGGGCCGTGGCAAGCGAAGCATTTGTCGGACAGGATGGGCCGGATGTCGCGCCCGAAGTCGGGCGCCACAGAATCCGCGTGAAGCGGCACGCCCATCGCGAGTAGGCTGACGGCAATGGCCCAAGTGGCGACCGAACGTCGCCCATTCCGCACGTCAGAAGTCATGAACAACGATCTGCCAATACGTTTCGAGACGGGGATGCGACGACCGCGTCTTCTCAGCTTAGCGACCAAGACAGAGTGAATCCACCTTGCCGCCTCCGGGGCGTAGGGCCAGCCTTGATCGCAGCATGGCGAACGCCTGCATCGTCCGATATTTAGCCCCGGGCGTTTACGCCGGGGTTTTGCGATGCGCGCCCCTCGAATCGGCCGAGCGAGTCGCGCTGCCTCCGTCGGGGGCCGGCCGAGGCCGAAATCACGCCGCGGAGGGTTGCGGCCTCGGTTCACCGCCGCTGGAAACGCGCGCGTTGCTGCTCGGCCGCGGTTCCTCGGGTCGGCCGTGACCCCGGCGCAACAGGATGATGCATTTGCTATCGACGCACGCGTCTTGGCCTCGGAGGGGCCGCGTCATGGAGCCAGGGCCGCAAGGCCCTGGTAACGGGGCGCGCAAGGGTCTGAAGCCCCCGCGGGGCGACATCGGCTCACAACCACAAACGATGTCGCCCCGCGGGGGCTTTCGAGTGATTCGTCCCAGCTCACCAGGAGCTTGCGCTCCTGGCTACACGACTTGGCCCCTACGGGGCCCGATAGCACTTGCATCATCCTGTAAACGCCCGGGGCTAATATCCACGGAAGTCGCGCTGTCACAATTGTGGCTCACATCTCAGCGAGTGGTTCCGTGGCATCGCCGAACGCCTCCTGCGGCAGTCCCATCTTGTCCAGAACCGACAGATACAGCCGGCACATCTGGCGATTGGGCTGGTCGCGGTAGTCCAGCACGCGGCCTGTGCGTATCTTGCCGCCGCCCTGGCCCAGCATCACCACCGGCAGTTGCGTGGCGTCGTGCGAGCCGGTGAGCATGCTCGAACAGAACAGCAGCATCGAATTGTCGAGGGCCGTCCGCTCGCCTTCCTGGATCGATTCGAGCCGGTTGGCCACGTACGCCAACTGCTCGACGAAGAACTGGTTCACCTTGAGCCAATCGGCCGTATCCGAGTGCGAAAGCAGGTGGTGGATCATGTAATCGACGCCCAGGTGGGGAAACCGGAGCGACGAGTGATCGTTGTTCAGCTTGAGCGTGGCGATGCGCGTCGCGTCGGTTTGAAATCCCAACACGAGGATGTCGCACATCAGCCGCATGTGATCGGCAATGTTCTGCGGAATACCTTCCGGCGGGCGCGGGACATCGGGGCGGTCGAGCGTCGGCCGCCAGCCCTGCAGCTCGCCTTGCTTGCCCGCCTGGGCGATGCGCATCTCGACGTCCCGGACGGACTCGAGGTATTCGTCCAACTTCTGGCGATCGGAACGACTAATGTCGCGTCGCAGGTCGACGGCGTCCTCCCGCACCGCGTCCAAAACGCTTTGCTCGCCGCGCTCGACGTCGTCTTTGAACAGCCGATCGAACGCCAGGGCTGGGTACAGTTCCAACGGCGTGGGCGACGTCGGCGACGTCCACGAAATGTGCGAACTGTAGAGCATCGAATAGTTTTTATGGACGGCGGGATTCGATTTCTCGCAGCCCAGCACGAGGCTCGGCACTTTCGTCGACCGTCCGTAATGTTGAGCGAGCAACTGGTCGACGCTGGTGCCGGAGCGAATGTCGCCGCCGGACGCCAGCGGGGCGCCGGACAACAAATTTCCCGTCTGCGAACTGTGGATGTTGCCCTTGAGCGCCTGCTCGTTGTACAGCCCCCGGATGAAGAGCATCTTCTCGCGCAAGTCTGCCAGCGGCGCGAGCACCTGCCCGAGTTCCATCGACGCGCCTTCGCCCTGGGCGCGCCACTCGTGACTGTGAAAGCCATTGCCCGCAAACAGCACGGCAAAGCGGACAGGGGCCTCGCTGGCGGGCTCGACGCCCGAGGGCGTATCGCCCCAGACGGTGCGCGACTCCAGCCACGGCAACGCCATGGTGACGCCGACGCCGCGCAGCATGGTCCGACGCGAGAAGCGGTGACTGGTCATGGCATGGCTCGCTGGGTCGATTCGAAACAAAACGGCGGTCGCGCGTCGGCAATCATTTCGTACTTCGATCTACCAAGTTGTTCGCGCGCCGCGATGATTTCGCAGGGAACGGATTTACCACAGAGGGCACGGAGATCGGATAAGCAAAAAGAAAGAAGGAAGACCTGAGAAGAAACCCGCGAGCGCTCGGTACGACGCTTCTCATTTTCTTTCGACGTATTTCCTTTCCTAACTCTGTGCCCTCTGTGCCTCTGTGGTAAATCCGCTCCCCCTGCGCCGCGCACCGCGAAAATTCCACCGTTGTTTGTCGAGTCCTGAGTTTTCACCGCGTGGTTCCGGCCAACGGCCGGGCTTGGGTGTTCTGCTCAGCCCCGCGAATCTCGCGAAACTGCGGGCTCAACACGATCGCTTCCACAGCCGACCCGACGGCGTACTCGCCCGACGCAAGCGACGCTTGCATTTCTGCGAGCAGCGGTTCGTCGGAAAGCTGAACGCTCCGTCCCAAGGCGTATCCTAGCAGTTTGCGGCAAAATTGTCGTACGAAGTCGTCGCGCCGCTGCGTGAGCAGGTACTGCCGCAATCCTTCGAAGCCGTCAAACGTCGAACCGTCCATGACGGTCACGCGCGTGTCGATCGGACGATGGCCCAGATCGGCGGCGCGAAGCCGGCCGATCGCATCAAACGCTTCGAGCGAGAAGCCGTAGGGATCGATCCTTCGATGACAATTCGCGCACGCGGGATCGCTGACATGCCGCTCGACGAGTTGCCGCACGGTGAGTCCGTCGGTCGCCGCTTCGTCGTCGGGCAGCGGCGGGATGCCCGGCGGCGGATCGGGCAGCCGCTCGCCGAGCAAGGTTTCGCTCACCCAGTTGCCGCGAAGGATCGGGCTGGTGCGCGAGGCGCCCGACTGCTTCGACAACGTCGCCCCGAAGGCCAACACGCCGCCGCGGGAGTATTGTTTAACGCCGTCAACGCGCCGCCACGGGTCGCCCTCCACATGCGGGACGCCGTAGTGAGCGGCAAGCTCTTCATTCAGGAACGTGTAATTGGCGTCGAGGAGATCCAGCACCGAGCCATTGTTCTGAAACAGATCGGAGAAAAACAGGATGGCTTCCTCGGCCATGTCGCCACGAACGTCGGCGAATGTGGGGAAGTGGCGCTCGCTCTTCTCGTCCAAGTGCTCGATGTCGTGAATCTGCAGCCAATGGCACGCGAACTCCGTGGCGAGCCGGCGTGACTTCGCATCCTTGAGCATGCGACGCGTTTGGCCAACGAGAACCTCGGGCTCGCCCAACCGGCCGCTGCCTGCCGCTTCGCGCAACGGGTCGTCGGGAAGGCTCGACCACAAGAAGTAGCTCAGCCGCGAGGCGAGCTCCCAGTCGGTCACAGGTCCTTGGGCGGCGCCCGGCGCCGGTTTCTCGAGGCGATACAAGAAGGCCGGCGAGGCAAGAATTCTCGCGAGCGTCAGTCGAAACGCTTCGTCGTGCGGCAGCTCCTCGTTGCGCAACGCGGCGTAGAGCGAATTCAGGTTTGCGGCTTCCCCCGAGGTCAGGGGGCGGCGATAGGCTCGGGCCGCGAAGTCGACCAGCGCCGCCAACTGGGCCGGCTCGCATGCGATGAGGCGCCGCTTGAACGCTGCGGCGCGCGCCAGGGTGGGCTCGCGCAGCGGCTCGAACGCCGTCGGATCGGCGTCCTGCGTGGCAAATTCCATTAACTGCTCAAAAGCGTCGACCGAGGCCAGGGCGTCGCGGCTGACGAAGCGCAATTCGTCCCACAGTCGATCGAGCCGCGCCCGCTGATCGTCCTCCAGCATCAAGCGAACCAGGTGATCGTCCTCCCGGTGGAACAACGTTACAGAGATCACCTCGTCCACCGGCACGATTTGCGTGTAGCACATGGCCGCCGGGAACAGGTCGCGGAAATCGGCAAACGCCTGTTTCCAACGTCGCTCAGCGGCGCTGCCGGGCACGACGAGAATCGGTGCCGAATAGGCGACCGTGTGTCCACCGGCCGACCATGGCCCCGCGTTGGCAAGCGATTGCGATCGGCCGCGCTGCAGTCCGGCAGGCGGCGTCGCGGCGCCGGCGACGATCGACAATTGAACGGAACCTTCGCCGCCGGACCGTTCATCGAGCACGCCGGTCACGACGAACTCGCTCCCGGCTGCAACGTCGGCTGGCAGTCGAATCTCAATGGCCGCAGGCGCCTGGACGCACATGTCAGCGGCGTCGAGCGCGCGACCGTCTGCGTGAACGCCGAATTGGATCGAAAGCGGGCCGAGCGATCGGTTCCGCGCCGTGACCTCGCATTCCACATCGCGCGGCGTACGATCGGGCTGTCCCTCGGCAACCAACCGCGGCTGTTTCCATACCACCAGGTCGCCATCCGCTGCGTCTCCCGCATCGGCCGCAACGAGCGAAAGCACCACGACGTCCCCTTCGGCCGCGTCCGGAAGCTTCAAACGCAGTTCCTGGCTGGCGACCAGCGGCTCGATGGGCTCCATCCAGCGCTGCGGCCCGTCCCGGCGCCCGATGAGTCCGACGTTGGCGAACGACCACAAATCTTGCTGCCACGCAGCGATCTCAGCGGCAAGGGCGGCTGCGTCTTCAGCCGTTGCATCCCGCCAGCGTTGTCGAACTTCGTCGAGGAGAGAGGACGGCCCGGTCGCGGTGAGCGCATTCCACAGCACGCGCAAGTACTTCGCATTCAGCCCGTGCTCGCGGGCCACGACTTCAAGGGAAGTCTCCTGGCTCGAAAGCCTCTGGCGTTCGGCCAGCGTCGCCCGCAGATACGTTTCCAGCGGCAGCACGCCGCCTTGGTTGGTTTCAAAGACGATGCCCTGCAGATTCACCTCGCTGCCGCCGCCCGTTTCGGTGAATCCGCCATAAAAGGTGCGGATTTCGGCAAGCAGCTCATCCGTCCAGTCGCGCGGCGTCGTGTCACGCGAAAAGCGAAAGCCGTGGGGCAGCAGCACGGCGTGGTCGGCCACGCGGCGGGCCGCATCCAAGTACTTTTCAACGAGCGAAGGCGACATCGCCAGCGCTGCGCCTACATTCTTGAAGCCCTCGCCCGCCGCACCGTCGGCGGGAAACTCCCGAGCCGGGTCCAGCGACGCGACGCCCGTCAAGTCGCGCAGCGTGTACGCGTACTCGGCGTTGTTCAAGCGCCGCAGGATCACGGGGCCCGGGTCGCCGGCGCGGGCGGCCGCTTCTTGGGCGAGATAGTCGCCGACCCACTGCCGCAGCTTGGCGAGATCTTCGTCGCTCGGCTGATCCGCATCCTCCGGCGGCATCAACCGATTGGCCAACATCTCGTCGACGCGCTCCCAAGTCGCCGTGTCCTGCGTCGCACGCTCCCATTTCGCCAAGCCGGCGAGGTCAATGTCGCCCTCCGCGAGACCAGCCGCGTCGTGGCAGTCGTAGCAGTAGCGCTCCAGCAGCGGGCGAATCCTGGTCCGGTAGACGACGGGATCACTAGCTGAAATCGCCGGCTCCGAAGAGAGGGCTGTCCGCGAAATGAGCGTGGCGACAATCACCGTCAATAGTGCGACGAAATACCGAACAAGGACTTGCAGCGAATGACCCATTTCGCGCCGCGCCGTCGCGTCACCGTTCCACTCAGGTAAAGTGGGTTGAGCCGATGCTCGTGAAGTGTGATTTGGCGGCCAACTGGGATGCAACGGTTCCGATGGCAAGGTTCGCGGAGGCGATCATTGCGGCTTCGGACGAACCCACGTCTGCCCCCGCTTGTACCGCCCGGCGCGCTCGACGACTACGGGATCGCGACTGGTGGCCATGACCTGGTCGAGCGCCTGCTCGAAGGCGGCCTTGTTGGCCTCGCGTAGGGCGCGATGGTGCGCAAGTTCGACGATCGTCTCGCACGCTTGTTGGGCAAACCGCGGCTCATCGAGATAGCACACGGCGAAAGCCAGCGTCTCGGGAATACGAATGGCGCTGGCCCGCTTGAGGACGAGATGCCGCTCCTCGTCGCGCGTGCACATCTCCATGGCTTGCATGAGCAGATCGAGCTTCTGCGACTCCGCGCGGCCGTCAGGCAACGGGGCGACGCGAATGAGCGCCCGCAGCGCCGTCGTGCGGTGAGGCGGATGGTCGTCTAACGTCGCCAGCTCGATCAATCTTGGCGCCACCGAAGCGTCCGGCCAATTGCACAACGCCTGGATCCCGAGCCTGTGCTGCTCGGGGTCGTCCTCCGCGGCGATGGCGGCCTCGATGATCGTCCGCGCCTCGTCGCCGCCTACGCGGCCCAGCGTCGAGAGCAGGGCAGGGCGGTCGTCCGCTTCCAAAGCTTCAACTGCCCCGAGCAACGGCGCGGACCGCCGCTCAGGATCCTTCGCGCGCAGGCAAACGGCGACGATGGCTCGCTCGGCCGCCTCGCGCTCCTTCCCGGGAGCCGCCGCCAACACGCCGGCGACCATTCCGGCCAGATGTTCTTGGTTCGCCAATTCCCCCAGAGCGTCCATCGCCGCGGCCCGCACCTCGGCGTCGGCCGATGCCGCGTCGGTCAGCAGCGTCGGCACGACCTCGACGGCGTGCCGCTCGGCCAGGATGCCAATTAATGCCGCGTGCAGCGAGGCGGGCGCCTCCTGCATGTGAGCGACAACGGCGTCGATCACGCCGTCGCCCGTCAATTTCACCAGGCTTCTCCGCGCCGCCGCTCGCTCGCTGTCCTCCTTGCTCCCGAGCGACGCGCAAAGAGTGGCCACGTCGGCCGCTTCGCCCAGCGCGCCGAGAGCTGCGAGCGACGCGGCGCGGACTGCGCCTTCGCCGTGGGCGAGCGCGTCGAGCACCGCCGCGCGAGCCGCACGGTCTCCGCGGTCAGCCAACGCGCCGAGCAACCCGATCTGGGCCTCCGGCGGCAGTGCGGCAAGCTGGGCGGCAAATTCCTTAGTCGCCGCCGCGCCCGGAGCGGCCGTGCGGACCTGCTCCAGGCCCAACGATCGGACATCCTTGTCCGCGTCGCCAAGCAGCGTGACGACCATCGCCACGAGCGGATCGTCCGCCTCCGCCGCGACGGACCGATCCGTGCCAGCAAACAACAAGCTCGCCGCGCACACGGCAGAGAACACGCCGCGCAACGACCTGAGCCTGGCGAATTCCGTCGACACGAAGGGCCTCATCAGCTTGCAGCACAGGCCAACATGCCCCGCGTGGCGGCGAGGCGAACGTGCTTCGGCTGATCCTGCGCGGCGATGCGTTGATAAATGGCAAGGGCCTCGGCCTTCTTGCCGTCGCCCAGCAGCGACTCGGCGCACGCGAGCAGGCCGTCGGTTGCCGCCAAGGCGACTTCTGGATCCGAGGATTTCGCCTCGGCCAGCACATGGGCGGCCTCCGGCGAGCAAATATCGCCGAGCGCAATCGCCGCCGCTCGAGCCACCGCGGCGTCGCCGTCGCCAAGCAGGCCGGTGAGCGCGGAGAGGCTCTCCGCGTCCTTGCGCACGCCCAGCGAACTGATGACGCCGATTTTCAGCTTCCCGGCGAGCTTCGGCAGCGCCTCACGGAGCGTCTGGGAGGCTTCCGGCGCCGGTATCCGTTCGAGAGCATAGCGGGCCATGTGCGCGCTGTCTTCGCTGTCCAGCAGCTTTCCCAAATCAGCCGTCGACGCTGCCGTGCCGATAACCATCAGCTTGCGGCACACATAGTCGCGGGCATCGCGCGGCAGATCCATCGCGAGGGCGGCGACCAGCCGCGACTCCAGATCTTTTTGCACCGCCGCATCTTCGCCGCTGGCCAGCACGGCTTGGTCGATGGGCGCCAGCGGAGCGCTGTCGGCGCCCCAGTCGTAGGTTTTCAGCGCTTCAAAAGCGTCGTCCAGATGAGTCGGCATAATCGGCTCCGTTGCCGTTCGAGATCAGAAGGCGAAATGAAACAAGAGAGGAATCACTGACGCGACGGACGCGGCCTCAACATGGAGGCGCGCTAAATCTGCCACGGCTCGCGTCGGGCCCGGTCGAGGAGCCGGTTGGCCTCGGCGTCGCCGGGAAACTCTTGCCGCGCCGCATCCCACTTGAGCGACCTTTGCAGTTGATACGCGATCGTCCCCAAGTGGCTCACCGCGACGGTGTTCACGGCCAGCTCGATATCGCGGAACGGCTTCTCGCGGGTCTTCACCGCGTGGATGAAGTCGCCGTAAATCCCGCCCTCGCCCTTGTACGTCGGCACCGGTTTGGCTGGCCGCGTTTCGCCGGGCGTTCCCTCGACCTGCAGATTCTCCGTCTTGGGGCGGTTGTGATAGAGCGTGACGCCGTTGGGATAGAGGTACGCGAGGTACGCGCCGTCGCCGTCGTCGTGGTACTCGATGTCGGTGGGCTGCAGCTCGCGCAGGTCCGCGGCAAAGGTGGCGCCGCCAAAGTGATGGGCGCCCCAATCGGTCATGCCGCCCCCCGAGTAATCAACGTAGGAACGCCAACTTCCGCCCGTCGTCGCGAAATTGCCCGAGCAGCGCTGCGCGTTGTACGGCGCCCAGGGCGCCGGCCCCAGCCACATCTCCCAGTCCATCTCCGCAGGGACGTCCTCCGCGGCCAGATTGCACGGCTGCGACAAGGGGCCGACGTTCACGTTGATCCACTTGATCGCGCCCAGCTCGCCGCTCCAACACTTGTCCACGATCGGCCGATAGTCTTCCAACACGCGCTGGCTGCCACCCGAAACGACGCGGGCATAGCGCCGCGCCGCCGCGATCATCAGCGGCCCTTCGCGCAGAGTGCGCGTTTCCGGCTTCTGACAGTACACGTCTTTGCCGTGACGGCACGCCTCGATCACCATGATCGCGTGCCAATGGTCGGGCGTGGCCACATGGACGGCGTCGATGTCGTCACGCGCGAGCAGCTCGCGGAAGTCGCCGTAGGCTTGACAATCGCGATTCTGATAGCGTTCGTCGATGTGGCCTTTGGCCGCCTCGAGAACGCTCTTGCGCACGTCGCACACGGCGACATACTGCACGTCGGGGCGTCCGACAAAGGCGTCCTGATCGCCCTTGCCCATGTTCCCGATGCCGATGCCGCCCATGACGATGCGATCGCTCGCGGGCGGCACTTCGCCGGCGCCCAGCGCCGTCGAGGTAATCACATACGGCGCCGCGACGGCGGCGCTGGCCGTCTGGAGGAATCGTCGCCGCGTAGACTGACCGCCAATCATAATCGCCACTCCGTCGAGAGAGTTAGGCCATCGGGACGAGCTGTCAATGGTGCAGGCTCGCTACCGCACCTGACGCAGGACCCGATGCCGGGATAAGTTGCGCCGCGTCGGCCATGTTCGTACACGCTGGATGCGAAGTCAAGTTGCCGGCGGCGCACGGCGAATCATCGCTGCCGCTTTAGAAAGGACCGGTCATAACGGTGGGCAACTCCGCCGCCCGTACCCGCCGGCCCCTTGAGGGCGGAGCCATCGCCCCTACAATGGAGGTTCGTCGTGCTCAGGGCGATTGCAGCCGCTGTGCCCCTTGCGGGCCAAGGCTGCAGTCGGAACGGTCCGCGCCAACAGGCGTGAAATCTCACAAGCACCCGTAGCTCAACTGGATAGAGCGTCGGACTACGAATCCGAAGGTTGCAGGTTCGACTCCTGCCGGGTGTACTAGACATAACTCCTCGCCGGACAACAGTTTGTGTCACCTGCCGATGGTCGGCAGTGCGGCGTTTCCCAAGGGCGCAAAACGGAAGATTCCGTTTTGCACTCTGCGTAATATGGGAGACCTGCACCATGCCACGTCTTGTCCAAGCCATCCCCAAGTACCGGAAGCACAAACAATCCGGTCAAGCCATCGTGACCATCAACGGTCGCGACCATCTACTCGGCCCCCATGGGACCAGGGCCAGCAAGCTCGAATACGACCGCCTCATCGGCGAGTGGCTGGCGTCGAATCGTTCGGCCAGCTACGGCGCGCCGCAACACGACGTCACTATCGTTGAGCTGGCCGCGGACTATCTGGCCCACTGCAAGGTCTATTACGGTGAGTGCTCCAGTAGCGAGTACATCCACGTCCTGCCCGCGGTCAAGATGCTGCGGACGCTGTACGGCCGGACGGCGGCCGCGGAGTTTGGACCCCTGCAGCTCAAGACGCTGCGGCAGAAGTTTGTCGAGGCCGAGTGGTCGCGCAGCTACATCAACGCCAACACGCGCCGCGTGGTCCGCATGTTCCGCTGGGCGGCGGCGGAAGGGCGGTTGTCGCCCACCGTTGCCCAAGCTCTGGCGATGGTCCCCGGGCTGCGGAAGGGCAAGACGGCGGCCCGCGAGACGGACCCGGTCTTGCCGGTCGACGACGCCACGGTCGACGCCACCCTGCCCTACATGCCCGACGTGCCTGCCGATATGGTCCGGCTCCAACGGCTCACCGGCTGTCGGCCTGCCGAGGCGTGCATTCTCCGGCCTTGCGACCTGGACCGCTCCGGCGATGTGTGGATCTACCGACCTGCCAAACACAAGACGGAACACCACGGCCGCGGGCGCGTGATTCTGATCGGCCCCAAGGCGCAGGACGTGCTGCTTCGCTACCTGGCCCGCGACGGCGAGACCTACTGTTTCCGTCCGTGCGATTCGATGGCGAAGCACCTCGCCGGCAAGCGCGCGGCCCGCAAGACGCCGTTGTCGTGCGGCAACAAGCCGGGCGACAACCGCAAGAAGAAGCCGCGCAAGAAGCGGGGCGAAGTGTACGCCGTCGACGCCTACCGGCGCGCCATCGCCAATGCGTGCGACAAGGCATTCCCGCATCCCGAGTTCGCGGGCATCCCGCGCCGCAAGCTCACCGCGGAGCAACTCGCCGAGCTGCGCACGTGGCAGAGCGAGCATCGCTGGGCGCCGAACCAACTGCGCCATGCCGCGGCGACGGAAGTGCGCAAGCAGTTCGGCTTGGAGGCTGCGCAGATTGTGCTCGGCCATGCGGCGGCCGACGTCACGCAGGTGTACGCCGAGCGCGACCTGGCGAAGGGCGTCGAGGTGGCGCGACGGATTGGCTGACCGTTGCCGTCGCGTTTCGGTTTTCGTTACGATTCAGTTTGCCGAGTTCGCGGGTAGCTCCCGCTCACGATCAGCCGGCGCTTGTGGCATGCACCTACGCCACG
>CAYSFP010000087.1:0-24196 GCA_964430075.1 uncultured Planctomycetaceae bacterium
GGGATTCGCACCCACGGAAAATCGCCGCCTTTCACGGCACACGCCAAAGAACGCATTAGAACATTTGTATACTAGTCGAATTGGCGGCTGATTTCAAGTCGGCCAGCGGCGAATTCCGTCCCAGCACTTCTTGCAACTCGGCGAGATGAACTGGTCGCGCGGTTGTTTCAGCGCCAGCTTGCCCGGCGCCACGACGGCCTGCGGTATGCGACCGGCTTCCAAGTCGGCGCGCGGGCGGTCGTCCTCGGCACGTGCGGCGGCGGGGTCGTGCCGCTGCCCTCGGTTGTCGGCGGGACCGCAGTCGATCACGAGTTGCGGAGCGCGGCGGCAACGCCCTTGGGAACCGTTGCGACCTTACCGAAATAGACGAGCTTTCCGCGAACCTTTTTGGCCCATCGGCCTGTCGCATGTGGAAAGAGCGGAAAATCCGGACGGGGTTTCGTCGGCTTGGTGGCGCGGCTAGAATTGCCCACGGCAACACCTCCGGGTCAATGGGAAGGTGGTGTCAGTGACACCCGCACGTTAGCCCGTGCGGGTGTCTTTCGTTGGCGCTCGTGCTAGCGGATCGTCCTGCAGGAGTCAAAACGGGTGTCCTCAGCAAAGCCAGCATCAGCCGAAATGACAAAAAAGGCCTGAAAAACAGGCACTTGGACAGGTAGCTCAGTTGGTAGAGCAATGGACTGAAAATCCATGTGTCGGCGGTTCGATCCCGCCCCTGTCCACTGGATGCCTCGCCGGCGGGGCTTGGTACGCACGCTGCTTGCCCTCTTGCCCGCGTGCGTCCTGGCAAGCTGGCCGGCGCATCGAGCCCCTGTGGGCTTCCCATCGCGACGGCGGCGCACGCCTTCGGCGCCGCTCCGCCGCGGCAGGCCGGCTGTTCTCTTCGCGAAGATTGCATCGGCTCGTTCTCCTGCAACCACGATCGTCCTTGGTTGGGCGCTGCTCTCAAGTGCAGGCGAGCACCGGTGCATCGGACCTCATGGTCCCTTGAGACGGGCTCGACATCGGCGGGGCCGGCGACGAAATGCTCCTCGGCTGAGGGGCGCCGAGCGCAGACGGACATTGGTTGCCCAGCCGGGCAACCAGCGCCCTGGATTCTCGCCGTCCGGCTCTGCCGCAGCCACTGAGGTCGACCGCATTCGGCCCTTGCCCACAAAGTTGACACGCCAAGAACGCGGGGGGTACCATACATTATTCCCGTTCAAGAAGGCGCGCCGACGAGGCTCGAGCGGGGCCACAAACGGAACAAAGGTCGATTTCGAGGCAGGGCAAGCGATGGCGGCTCTCGTAGGTGCGTGCGCGGGCGGGGCGCCAAGCGAAGCACCGCCGCGCGTCCGCAGGAAGAGCATCGCTTCGATTCCCCCCGTGGTCGCCTGCTGCGTGCTTGCCTGCCTCGCGGCGGCGCCTGCGCTCGCTTACACGCCCGAGAGTCCCGAAGTGGTGGCGATGGTCGACAAGGCCCTCGCCTACCTTGACCGGAATACCGATCATCGCCTCGGCGGCAAGTGCCTGATTGCGCTGGCCTTCCACAAAAACGGCGCCTCGCCGTCGCACCACCGCATCACCGAAGCGGTCGAAGCCTGCCGCACGTCGCTGGAATCCGAAGTCGCGATCGACTGGCTCTACAGCAAGGCGATCGCCATTATCTTCCTGGCGGAACTGGACCCCAAACGCTATGGCGACCTGATCAGGCGATACGTCGAACTTCTGCCGGCGCATCAGAAGGAGCATGGCGGATTCGGTTACTACGGAATGCCCACGGGCGACACCTCCCAAACGCAGTACACCGCGCTGGCCTATTGGGAGATGCTCAACAACGGGATCGCTCCGGACGCGGGCGCCGTGCAGAATTGCCTCAACTGGCTTTTGCGAACTCAGGATCCCTCGGGGCTGTGGGGCTACCAGGGCGTCGATCCGGGGAACGACACGTTGGTCCAGCAGACCGACCGCCCCGGCGCGTCGATGGCCGCGGCGGGTTTGTCGAGCGCGCTCATCCTGGGTAATGCCGTCGGGTTGCTCACGGCGGAAGGTCGTGAACCCGAAAACGTCATCGCGCCCCAGGTCGTCCAGAATCTTCCCGCCGCGTTGAAGAAGGTCGAGGAGCAAACGACGGCGAAGATTCCCGCCCTGCCGTCCGGCAGCGTGGACCCCAAGAAACTCGCGGCGTGCGTCCAGCGCGGCCGGAATTGGTGGGACGACAACTTTGTCATTACGGTCAATGAGTTTCCCCACTACTACCTGTACTCTATCGAGCGCATGAAGAGCTTCGAAGGATATCTGCACGGGGACGAGGCGGACGAACCCGATTGGTACAACGCCGGCGTGGAATGGCTCCGCGCCAATCAAGCCGCGGACGGCAGTTGGTTCGATGGCAGCACCGGCCAGGAAGTGTCCACCGCTTTTTCCGTGTTGTTCCTGCTGCGATCCACGCAGCAGACCATCAAGGCGCGCCTCGGCGAGGGCACGCTCGTCGGGGGGCGCGGCTTGCCGCGGGATCTTTCGAAAGTCCGCTTGCGCGGCGGTCGGCTGGTGGTGCAGCAGACGCCGACCGAACTCGACCAATTGCTGGAGCTGATGGACGAAGGCGAGGGCGGCGATCTCGACGGGCTGATTGATAACCCGGCCGCGCTCGAAGTCGGCGAAGTTACCCCCGACGCGGCCCGGCGGCTGCAGCAGGCCGTCCGCGGCGGACCGCCCGAAACGCGCCGGCTGGCGGTGCGAGCGCTAGGCCGAGCGCGAAGTCTTGATTTCGTCCCCACGCTGATCTTTGCATTGACCGATCCCGATCGCGCCGTCGTCCGGGAGGCGCGCGACGCCCTGCAGTCCGTCAGCCGCCAGTTCGAGGGGTTCGGCCCGCCCGACAATTTCGACGAGGACGAGCGCGCCCGGTCGATCGTCCGCTGGAAAGCGTGGTACGCCTCGGTTCGACCAGACGCGCCGCCGCTTCCCGACTAGGATAGGGGGGCGTCGCGCCCGCCGTCTGCGCGTGGCGGCGTCGGCGTCCTGCCCGTACCGACGATGGCGGCCGCACGGGGTTTCGCCTGGCCATCGGCCTTTCGTTTGTCACTGCGTCGCAGAGTCCGCATGAGCGTCCGCACGGTTTCGATCTCCGACTCGGCGCCGGTCAAGACCGACCCGGGCCAACCCGCGCTTTCGGTCAGCGCGTTCGATCGCGCCGCGACGTTGGTGATTACCTGCCTGGTGGCGCTGGGCACGTTGGTGGGATGTCTTGCGTTGATCTTCTTTGCCAACAAGTTCACCTCTGCGCCGCCGACGCCGATCGCGCTGGTCCCCATGGAGGCGACCAGCCCCACGGGCAACGGCGGCTTCGGCACCGATCCGGAGCCGCCCGGAATGCCCGACGCTCCCGAGCTGTCAGAACCCCAGCTTGGCGAGACGCTCGACGCGCTGATGTCGGTCGACGTGCTATCGGCGGTGTCGGCCAGCGATGCGGTGGTGGCGGACCAGTCAGTCGAGGCCGCCGGGCAAGCGGCGGGCCGCGGCAATGGATTGGGCGATGCGCGGCAGCCGGGCCCGGGCAACGACGGCGTCATCGAGCGCGTGCCGCGGTGGGAGCGTTGGAAGATTCGCTTCGAGCCAGAGTCGGAGGACGATTTCGCCCGCTGGCTCGATCAGTACCAAATCCGCGTGGGCGTGCTGGGCCGCGACAACCTGGTGCACGTCGCGTGGGGCTTCGCGGGCGGGGCGCCCCAAACTGAAGCGGCCGAGCCCCTGGACTACGCGCGCTGGGGTCAAACGATTCCCGCCGACGGGCCGATGCCGCAGCTCACCGAGCGGCTGGCCCGCAGCGCCGGCATCATGGCGTTCGGGCGGATCGCCCTCTTGTTTTATCCCTTCGATGTCGAACAGCTCTTGTGGACCATGGAAAACGAACGCAATCCCACGGGCGACGCGAACAAGATCCGCGAGACCGTCTTCACGGTGGTGCGCGAGGGCCGGAACTTCAAGTTTCAAGTTGTCGACCAGAAGTATTTCTAGCGCGGAATGCACACGACCCGCGAGTTCGAGGCACGGACACCTGCATGACGACCGAGCAGTTCATCGACGCGCTGGAGGATCGGGAGCTTGTAACCAGCGACCTGGCCCGCCAACTTCGCGCCAAGGCGGCCGACGGGGACGGCCGCGTAACGCCGCAGGCCATCCTCAAGTTCCTGGTCAAGACCAACGCCCTGACGCAGTGGAAGGCCGACGAGATCAGGGCCGAGTTGCTTGAGGCGACTTTGGCAGCGTCTTCACCGCCTTCTGAATCGCTCGAGCTGGCGCCGCTTGGCGAGGACGATGAGGAAGCCGGCGACCGTCCCTCGTCATCGCGTGCGCGGCCGATCGAGCCGCCGCCCATTCTGGAACCGCCGCGCCGCGGTCGCCCCACGGACGCCAACGAGGAGATACTTTCACTCAATCCCGTGCCGCGCCCCGCGCCCGTCGCGGCCGACGAGTTGTTCGGCGCCGAGCGCAGCCACACGCCAGCCGCCGTCTACCGGCTGGGCGGCAAGAAAGGCAAGAAAACCAAGCGCACAGCCGGCGGCAAGAACCAATGGGATTCGCCGCTGCTGTTGCTCGGCGGCGGCGCACTGGTGGTGCTCGCCATTGGCGGCGCGCTTCTCTACTACCTCATCTTTCGTGAAAGCGCCGACGCGGTGCTGGCGGACGCGAATCGGCTCTTCGAGAGCGAAGCGTATTCGCAAGCCGTAGCCCGGTACGAGGAATTTGTCACCAACTTCTCGAGTCATAAGGACGCCAGCTATGGCCGCGTCCGCTTGGAGTTGACCAAGTTGTACCAGGCCGTCGACGCGATGGGCGATCCGTCCGCTGCGCTCGCGACTGCGCGGACCGTCATCTCCGAAATCGAAGACGAAACCGCCTTCGTGACGAGCAGCGGAGAGAGCGGCGCCGATCCAAAACAGGAACTCGCCGGGCTCCTGCTGCAGATCGGCGATGCGCTCGTCCAACGAGCACAAATGGCAACGAACCCTCAGGAGATCGAGAAGCTCATTGCTGATATCGAAGCCGTGCTCGCCCTGTCTTCCAACACGAAATACGTTCCGGAAAAATTCCGCAATCCCGGTCGGCTGCAAACCATTGAAGAGGCGTTGGCCGTGGTTCGCACGAGGCAACTGCGCGACTCGCGGCTCGCGGCGACGCTCGAGGACATGGCGTCGGCCGTTGCGGGGGGCGACTCGTCGAAGGCGTACGCGGCGCGGCTGACGCTGCTGTCGGAGTATCCCGCCCTGGCCGACGACGCTTCGCTGGCCGAGCAGGTCTTGGCGACCAGCGCCGCCGAGCAAGCGCGCGTGACGTTTACGCCCGGCGAGCGAGCGGCAGAAACCGCCTGGCCGCAGACGAGCGTCGTGGCGGCGCTTGCGCTGGCCGAGCGTCGCCCCGCAGCCGCAGCGGCGGCGACCGGGACGCCCGTCGTCGTGCGCGTCGACGGCGCGCTTTACGGTTTGCGTTCTGGCGATGGCGCGGTGCTGTGGCGCCGCCATGCAGGATTTGGCGCCACGAGCGAGCCGCTAACGCTGGAGGGCGGCGACGTCGTCGCAGCGGACCTCGCCGGCGGCGAGCTGTGGCGGCTCAAGGCGGCGACGGGCGAACTCGTTTGGCGCTTGCCGCTGGACGCCCAGGTCAGCGGCATCATCGCTTCCGGAGCGCGGCTGTTCGCGACGAGCGACTCGGGCCAAATGTTCGTCGTCGACGCGGCGAGCGGCGCCCTCGCGGGGCACGTCGATTTCACGCAGCCGATTCGAGCGGCGCCGGCAGTCAACGACCGAGGCAATTGCATCTACGTGGCCGCTGAGCACTCGATTCTGTACACGCTCTCCGCGGATGATTTATCGTGTCTGGGAGTCTATTACTCGGGCCACGCGGCAGGAGCGATTGCCGCTCCGCCGGTCGCGATCCTCGACAAGGTCATCATCGCCGACAACACGGGCACAGAGACGTGCCGGCTGCGCGTGCTGACGGTTGACGAGCGCGGCGTCGTCAACGGCGAGACGGCCAGCGAACGACTGGCCGGGCTCGTGCTGACGCCGATGGCCGCGGCGGGACGGCGCCTGGCCGCCACAACGACGCGAGGCGCCATTGCGGTCGTCGAAATTGCGGGCGGCGACGGGACCTCGGCGCTCGCCGTGATCGCCAAGCGCGGCGGAACTCCCCGTGCGCCCGCGGCCGAATTCTGTCTGCTGGAGGGCGGCAGTCTGTGGATCGCCGGTCGGCAACTGTCGAACCTGGAAATCCGGCCCACGGAGAATCAGCTTTCTGCACGCAGTCTCGAAGCTGATTATCAAGGCGACGCCTTCGACGCGCCGCTGAGAATCTCCGAGAATCTGCTCATTCACGTGCGGCGTCCGGCGGGGCGCGCCGGAGCCGTCGTCGCCGCGACGGAGGCGGCGGCACGTCGCACCGCATGGGAGACGGAGCTTGCCGTGCCGCTTGCCGGCGCGCCGGCCGTCGATGCTTCGCAATTGGTCGTCACCGCCGCAACGGCATCCGGGGCGGCCTACGTTCTCGACCGGCAGGCGCTCGCACGCGGTATCCAGGACCAGGCTTCGCGAGCCGCGCCCACGTCGATCCCTGCAGCGCCGCTCACCGAAGCGGCCGATCTCGGCGGCGGTCGCCTGGCGGCTGCCGCGCTGGGAACCGCCCAGGCCTTGGTCGTCGACCCAGCCAACGCGCAGCAGCCGGCGACCTCGATGCAACTGGCTGGCAAACTATGCGGCGGTTTGGTCGCCTGGCGCGATGGGTTCTTGGCGCCGACAGAAGTGGGCCAGGTGTTCTACATTGCCCCACGCCCAGATGAGCCGCCAGTGACGCCGTTTCAACCGACGCTCACGCCGGGCCGCTCGTACCAATGGCTTCGGCCGGCGGTCATCGGCGATGGCGAGGCATCGCAGTTTGTCGTCAGCGATGGCGATCAGCAGTTGCACCTTGTTGCCCTGCAGAGGGGGGCCGCGCCGCATCTAGCGGCCGTGAAGACCGTCGACGTGGGCCCCGCGCCGCTGACCTCGCCGCTGGCGGTGCTGGGGTCAACCGTCTACGCGGGAACCGACGATGGTCGGTTGATAACGTTTGCGTTGCCGGAGCTCACTCGCGGCGACGGCTTGGAAATCGGCGGACGCATCGCTTGGGGGCCGCACGCCAGCGCGGGAGGCCTGCTGCTGGCAACCGACGCCGGCGAGCTTCTGCTCGTGGCCGACGGCGCCGTGCGCTGGCGGCAACAGCTCGAGCACGGGAAACTTGTCGGCGAGCCGCTTACGACGGGCGCCACGGTGCTCGTGCTGCACAACACGGGACGGTTGTCGACAATCAGTCTGAGCGACGGCGCCGAAACGTCGTTCGTCGACGTCGGCCAGCCCGCGATCGCCGGTCCCGTCCCGCTGGGGGAGCGCGTCATTGTCGTGGCGCCCGATGGAACGATGCTGGTCATCAATCGCCCGTAGTTCGCTCACCGCCGCCGCGTGGGGTCGCTGTCGTGTCTTGGCTGCATCGAACTGTGGCGTTGGTTGTCGCGCTGGCGCTGGCGTGCGGTTGGCCCGCGCGCGCCCAGGAGGCGCCGCCCACCGACGACGCGGGCGAAGACGACATCGTGCTGCCGCAGCGTCTGATTGAACGACCGCCGTTCGACCGCATTACGCTCAACGAGGCCAACGGAAACGCGGTGATTGAGACGGTGCTGCTCGACCTTCCGCAGCGCCGCGTGCCGCAGCCCTTGCCTACCGAGGGCGTGCTGACGCTTCGCCAACTCAGCCAGCCGTCCATCGCCTACGCCTTGGACTGGTCGGCGATCGTGAAGATCGAGTTGTACGAGCAACTCTTGTTGGCGGAGGCTAGTCGGCTGACCGCCGCGGGCCAATTCGCCGAAGCGTTCGAGGACCTGGCGTTTCTGCAGGCGAACTACCCGCACCTGCCGGGCCTGGCCGAGGCGCAAAACGAACACTTGTGGCGCGATGCGTCAGCGGCCTTTGCCGCCGGAAATGGCGAGGGGGCGTGGCCCGCGCTGTTGGCCCTCTATGCCCGCAATCCTGGCTTTCCGCGGCTGTCGAACGCTGTCGGGGCCGTCAGCGATGCGCTCATCGCCGGGCGGCTCGCCAGCGGCAACTACGCCGCGGCCCGGGCCTTGCTGGAAGTCGTCGAAAAGCAGTTCGTCGGACTCGACTTGCCTGGCGTCGCGCGCTGGCGGCAAAAGTTCGCGACGGATGCTCGGGAACAGCTCGCCGCCGCGCGGGCTGCCATCGAGGCCGGCGACTACGACGCCGCCCGCGCTGCCGCCGTATTTGCCGACGCGATCGTGCCCGGCTCCGCCGAGGCCCGTTCGCTGCTGCAGGAGATTCAGCGCGTTTCGCCGGAGATTCGCATCGGCGTCACGCAGCGAGGCGCGCCCCAAGGAGACCGTCGAACGCCCGATTGGGCCGCTGCGCGCGTTGCGCGATTGACCGACCCGCCGCTGGTCGAGATGACCGCGTTCGGCGCCGAGGGCGGCGCGTACGCTAGCCGTTTGGGCGAAATCGCGACCGACGCTTCGGGGATGAGCACGACGGTGACGCTCGATGCCCAAGCTCTGGCTCGCGGCGTGACCGCGGACGCCATCGCCCGTGAGCTGTTCAAGCTCGCCAACTCGCAGAGTGGCGTCGCGCGGGACGACTTTTCGGCTTTGCTCGCCGAGTTGAGCATCGCGGGCGGGTCGCAGGTGCGCATTGCCTGGCGCCGTCCGCATCTCCATCCCGAAGCGTTCTTGCAGCTTTCGCTACGAGACGTGACCGTGTCCGGACAGGCGACAGGCATGTGGTTCGAGCCGCGTCGCATCGAGCAGGACGCCGGCGCGATGCGCTACGCACGAAGCCGGGCGACGGGGACCGCGGGAGGCCCACAATCGATGATCGAACGCCTTTACCCTGACGAGGAAGTCGCACTTGCCGCTCTGGCAGAGGGTGAAGTCGACGCCGTCGACCGCGTGCCGCCCTGGCTGCTGGAACAAGCGCGTCGGACGTCCGGCCTCGTTGTGGGGGAGTATCGCTTGCCGACGGTTCACGTGCTGATCCCGAATTTCGACAACCCGCTGTTGGCCATGCGCGAGTTCCGCCGCGCGCTGTGCTACGCGACCGATCGCGCGGGCGTGGTGAAGGACATCCTTCTCGGCGGCGAGCTCAAACCTGGGTTCATGGTTCTCAGCGGCCCGTTCCCCGCCGGCGTCGGCCTCGGCGATCCCGTCGGTTACGCCTACAACTCGGACATCGCCCCACGACCCTACGAACCGCGACTGGCGGCCCTGCTGGCAGGCGTCGCCCGCGCGACGCTCGCCAAGCGCGACCTCGAGGAGCGCAAGCGACGCGGCGAGGAGGTTCCGCCGGTCGATCCCACGGTCGAGCCTGAGCCGCCCAAGCCGGAAACGCTGGTGCTCGCGCACGCCGCCGACCCGATTGCGCGGTTAGCGTGCCAATCGATCAAACTGCAGCTCGATCAGGTCAATATCCCCATCAAACTTGTGGAATTACCCGCGGATGACCTCGCCGCTGAGGTCCCGTGGGACCTGCTCTATGCAGAACTTGCCATTTGTGAGCCGCTCGTCGATGCACGGGGCGTCGTGGGGACCGGCGGCGTCGCGCCGCGGACAAGCGCTTTGATGACGGTCGCGCTCGATGAGCTCGATCGGGCTGCGAACTGGAATGAAGCGCGAGCGCGCCTGCAGCGGATTCACCAATTGGCCCACGACGAGCTGCCCGTGATTCCTCTGTGGCAAACCGTGAATTACTTCGCCCGCCGCGCCTGGCTCGCCGGCGTCGAGGACGAGCCGATCACGCTGTATCAGAATCTCGAGAACTGGCGGAAATCGTTTGATTAGATTGTACGTGAGCGCATCGAAGTCAGTCCGCTGGAGTGCGATGCGCATCCGGCCGATCGCCGTATGCGCTGCGTTGGTGGGCGCTGCTGCGCCCCCATGCGCCGCGGAAGAGCGGCCGTGGGAAATTGCGCGCTACCGTGTGCAGGTGACCTTGGCAACCGACGATAGCGCCCGGCCCGACAAGGGACTGGAGACAGAACTGGCTCGCGTCCTACGTCAGCGGACCGACTCGGCGCTGCGGCCGCTTTGGGACTTGAACCTGCAAGTGGCCGCCGATCCGGCAACGAAACGCAACTGCTTCGAACCGGCCGAGACGCCATGGAACGAGCTCGCTGCCGAGCAGCGGGCGTTCGATAAACTCCTCTGGCTTGGCGTCGAACTGGCGCCTGCGGGATACAGGCTCACCTGCCGCGAGTTCGACGCCTACACGCGGCGCTGGGGCGCCACGCTTCGCCGCGACGTGGCTCAGCGTTCGTACCTCGCGGAAGCGTGTTTCCGACTGCTCGCCGACGCGTTCACGCCGCTGGCGCGCATCGAGTCGCCGGACGACGAAGGGCGCACGCCCTTGGTGATGAAGGGCGGCGGCCTGCCTCGAGCGGAGGGCCCGGATCTGCTGACTTCCAAGGACGACGTCTTCTTGCCCGTCCTGCGGCGCACCGGCCGCGGCGGCGAATTGGCGGACGGCGGAATTGTCTCGCTGCCCTGGACGTACCTCGTGGCCGCCGAGCCCAGCCGGGCGGGCTGGACGGCGCAGCTTTCGACGGCCTTGCGCACTCCCTTGTCCGGGCGCCGACGCGGCTCCATCGAGCAGATCGCGGTTGCGCTGAATCCAACCTCCGAACCGGTGCGCGTGCGGTTTTTCGCCCGCAGCAACCGCGAGCAACCGCTTGTCGGATACGAGGTGTTTCGCGTCACCGATGAAGCGGCGCCGCCCCGGCTCGTCGGTCTCACCGGCCGCGACGGCGTCATCGAAGTTCCCGCGGAGGGCGAGCCGGTCACCGCGCTCATTCTGCGCAGCGACGGCCAGGTGCTCGCCAAGATGCTGGTCGCCCCCGGCACGGCGCCGATCATCGAGGCCCCGATCGCCGACGACGCCGTGCGGCTGGCCGCGCAGGGCGAGATGCAAGCGGTGCGCGAAGAGCTGATCGACGTGGTCGCTCGTCGTGCGATTCTGGTCGCACGCATCCAGGGGGCGCTCAAAGACGGCGACGTGCCCAAGGCGCGCGAGCTCATGGACCAGCTCAACGACCTGCCGACGTCGTCGGCGTTCGCGGGTCGCATCCAGCGGTTGCAGGACCGGCTGCCCGTGTCGGACGATCCCAGCGTCCGCCAGACGGTGGCGGGGCTGTACGCGGCGACGCGCGAGCTGCTCGCGCGATTTCTGGACGCCCGCACCATCATCAACCTGCAGGCCGAGATCAACTCGGCGCCACCGGCGGGGTCGTAGCGGCGACGGAAACCTTCCTGCTCTCTAATCGGCGTCGCCCAACTGTTGCCGCAGCCGGTGCAACGTGCGGCTCTTGGCTTGGCGGACTGCGGGGCGCGTCATGGCGAGGCTCTCGGCCACGTCCTGCGTCGTCTGACCGAGCGCCACGGTGCGCCAGAAGGCCTGCCAGGTTTGCGGTTCGATGTGCGGCTTGATCTGGGCGATCGCCCGCCGCAACAACAGCGTCGTCTCGCTGGGGTCCGTCGGCGGGTCGTGCTCCGAGGCGTCAGGCCAAGGGTCGGCGATTTCTGCCAGCCCGGCGTTGGCGGTGCTGCCGCCCACCGGGCGTGGTTCCGGGCGGGCGAGCGACTTGAGAATGGCGTTGCGGGCGATCCGCCACAGCCAGCCGCGGAACGTGGCGCCGGGAATTGTCGGATCGAATCGGTTGATCGAACGATGGACCGAGAGAAAGACCTCTTGGGCCACATCCTCGCGGGCCGTCGGTGGCAATCCCGCTTTGGCCGACCAGCTCTCCACGAGCGGTCCGTAGAGCTCCACGAGTTCGCTCCATGCTTTGGAGGAATCCTGCCGCAAACGAATGGCCAGACTGAGGCCCGAAGAACTTTCTCGATTTTCGACGAGTGGCGGCATGCTGGGAGTTTAACGCAATGGCAGGGGCAAGTTCGGCAAAAAAACGACGTTGTGGCGCATCCGCTGAACCCGGAGGGTTCCCAGCCCTTAGCCGGGGGTCGCGGCCACGCGACCCCCGGATCCGGAGCGAACGCGCACGTCCGAACCCGGAGGGTTCGCAGAACCGCTGCGACGCCCTGCGGGGTCGATGGATTGACTCTCGATTTCGGACCGGGGGTCGCGTCGGCGCGACCCCCGGCTAAGGGCTGCCATCCCTCCCGGGATGAGGCGACGGGGGCATCCCTCCGGGATCGAAAAAAATCGCCCCGTCGTGTCACGCCCCGCGATTGAGTCTTTGTAGACGCTCGGCTGCGCGATTTCCCAACTCTCCTCCGCGACCACGAACGGTGCACGCATGATCGAAACCGCCTGCCCTTCTCGCGAAACGCTCGTTCGCTACCTCCAGGGTCAGTTCGACCTTGCGCAAATCGACTCGCTCGAAGAACACCTCGACGCGTGCCCCCGGTGCGAGGAGACGGTCTCCGCGCTGGAGGACACGAACGACACGCTGATGAGGCATCTTCCGCTGGCGGCAAGCGACAAAGCGGAGGCGGAAGCCGAGGCGCCCGTCTGGATCGAGCGGCTCAAGGTCGGCCCTCCGACGCAACAGGACGAGCCGGCCGGGCAGAGGACGATCGACGGACAAGGTGAGTCGGCCGCCAAGGACTGGGCCGATGGCCTCGCTTCGTACGAATTGCTCGAGGTCCTCGGCAAAGGGGGCATGGGCGTCGTCTACCGCGGTCGCCATCGTCAGCTCGGTCGGCCGGTGGCGGTGAAGGTGGTGCGGCCCCAATTGTTCTCGGCGGCCGAGGCCCAGCGGCGGTTTGACCGGGAGATTCAGATCCTCGGCGGCCTCAACCACCCCGGCATCGTCATGGCGACCGACGCCGGCCGCGTGGGGCCCGCCGCCTATTTGGTGATGGAGCTGATCGACGGCGTGGATCTCGCCAAGCTCGTCCGCACGGCCGGACCGCTCGACGTGGGCGAGGCGTGCGAAGTGGCCCGGCAGATCGCCGTCGCGCTATCGGCAGCCCACGCCGCCGGGGCCGTGCACCGCGACGTGAAGCCGTCGAACGTGATGATCGACGCGGGCGGCCGCGTCAAGCTTCTCGACTTCGGTCTGGCCTGCCTCATCGACCTGCGCGGCGAACATGGCGAGACCTCGCTCGGTCGGCTCCTCGGTACGCTCGACTACATGGCCCCCGAACAGGCCGAGGGGATTCGCGTTCAGTCGTCGGCCGATCTGTACGGGCTGGGGGCGACGCTGTTCTATCTGCTCGCGGGCCGTCCGCCACACGGCAGCGACCGCTATCGCACGCTGTTGGGCCAGCTCAAAGCCCTGTCGTGCGAGGACCCGCCGCGCCTGGCCGACGTGCGGCTCGATGTGCCGGAGGAGCTGAGCCACCTGGTCGCCCGGCTGCTGGCCCGCAATCCGGCCGAACGCCCGGAGACCGCCGCGGAAGTCGCCGATTGCCTCGCGACGTGGGCCGATCCGGATGCCAAGCGGGCGCTGGCTGCGATGATCCCCGCCGTCGATCGCACGGACGATGTCCAAGCCGCGGCCCAGTCGCTGGCCGCGCTGGTCGGCGGCGAGCCGGAAGACGAGGCGCGTGAGCCGAGAGTGATTGCGCAGAGAGGAGCAAACGGCGGCGGTCGGCGCATCGGCCGCTGGCTGCTCGGGCTGGCAGGATTTGCGGCGGCGGCCCTGGGCATCGTCCTGCTGGTCAAAACGCCGGCAGGCACGCTGCGCATCGAGTCGGAGGCGGACAACGTGCAGGTGGAGCTGGTCGACGAAGCCGACCGCACGACGACGCTGCACATCGACCAAGGCGAAAACGCCACGGAACTGCGGGCGGGCAACTATCGCATCCGCCTGGCGGACAAGCACGACAACCTGAGCCTCGCGCCGGACGCGATCGAACTGCGCCGCGGCGAAGAGCAGGTCGCCCGCATCACGCAACTTCCGCCGGACGTTTCAGAGCAACAGGACGCCACCGGTGGATCGAGACCAAGCGAACCGGGCGTGAGCGCGCTCAACGAGGAACTGACGCACGTCGTTATTCGGCTCGAGTACGAGGACGGCCGTCCCGCGACCGGGGCGGAGGCGTCCATGAGTATGCAAGCCAATTCTGACCGGCCCGTAGTCGTCACGGGCAAAGCGGACGCGCAAGGCGTGGCATTCAATCGCAACCTGCCCTACGGCAAGTATGTAATGCGCGTCAAAGTTACAGAGAGCGACGGGTCCTTCTGGTCGGCCTCTTTGCCCGACATCCTCCTGGAGTTCGGTGGATCGTACGAGCAGAAGGTCGTCGTACCAGATCCCGACGAACGGGCCACGATGGAAATCCACGCGGCCTTCAACCCAGCAGGACTCGCGGGGCTGCACTTTGGAATCGAACATGCTGGAGGGCGGGTCCGTTTTGACAGAGGCCATTCTCCAGAGCCCGGTGAAGACAGCGGCCGATTCGCGAGCTTTCCAGTCCCGGGACATGGGATCAGTCTCGTGGGCCTCAACCTGCTGATGAGGCTGACGCGGGAGGTCAAGCAACCCAGTGACGAGGTGCTTCAGTGGCGCTGGCAGCGACGCGCCGACTGGTACCCGGACCAGTTGATTGTGACTGACGAGGGCGTCATCGACCCCCAAGAACGCTCGGGGGATGGCGCCTACAATCTTCGCGTCGGCGAGTACTTCAGCAATCCGCGCCCACGGGGCTTTGGCATCTCATACCGCACATTCAAGTATCGCCAACGCACCGACAATCCCTTGTCGTTGACGTTTCCCCCCGGCCAATTGAAATGCGAACTGACCTCGTTTCTCGGGAAGGCGACGGATGACGTCATCCAAGTTCTTGGTCTTGAGCCCCAAGGGGAACGCGAAGTCTGGCTTGAAGCTGCAATGAGCGGCGAGTCAGCGTGGGTCCCTCGCGGGATCGACCTCTCCGATTGGAGCCGAGGCCAGGACATCAACGTGCTCGCCCGGCGTGAACGCCGGGCCTCATCATCGGAACTCAATCGTGCCTGCATCATGTTGTTCAAGGCACGATTCTTCGGAGGACCTCAGCACGACTTTTTGCAGATTTTCGAACCGCGAATCGCCGCGAATGAAGCCGAGAAGCATGATTTCCTCATCGACGCTCGCCTGCGCACGGGCTCGGAAACTCCAGGGCGAATCGCCCCGACTTGGAGCAGCGCGCCATTTCGCGGAGATTCGCGTGATTCGCGGTTCCTCCGAAAAGTGCAATCGTCGAACTCGGGTCGACTGTTGCAGTTTTCAGGCCCGCGAAACACGCGAAATGGCGCGAAAGGAATGAGCGCTTCGGGCTTTCGCGTTCTTTCGCGTGTTTCGCGGGTTTGCATCGATTCCGAAACGTGCAAGAAGTCGAACTAAGAAATGCTCTAGCAAGATCGCGATTTCGGACGGACCGTTCAAAAACTGAGCAGCACCATCACGCCCGCCGTCAGCGCCGCGCCGATTACGCCGGCAAGAAACAACAGCGGCGCCATCCCCAGGCCCGCAAATTCGAACGGCGGCGCCGGCTTCCGCGGCGGCAGACCCTCCGGAACCTGAAACGCGCCGCCGCCGCCGACCAGGCCGGCCGGCGGCGTCCACGCCACGCCCGGCGGGGGGGAGGGCCACTCGCCGTCGCGGCTTCCGTCGTCGGCCGAGCCGTCGTCGGCGGGCACGGGAATCGTGTCGGCAATCGCGCCGCTGCTGGCCGCCGGCGTCCGCGGCGTTCGCGCGAACTCGCCGATCTCGCGCCAGGTGGTGGCGTCGGCTTCGCTGGTCCACCGCCGCAGGCGCTCGACCACGATGCTCGCCCGCGAGATCCGCTGGTCCGGCCGCTTGTGCATCATGTCGGCAATCAGGTCGACGAAGTCCGGTTCGAGCTGCGGGTTGAACCGGGCCGGCGTCAGTGGGGCTTCTTCGACGTGGCGCCGTAGCTTGTCGCTGGTGGCGCCGCCGGGAAAGGGCACCTTGCCGGTGACGGCGTAGTACAGCGAGCAGCCCAGCGCGTAGAGGTCGCTCACCGGTCGCGGGTTGGTTGGCTGCAGGATCGCCTCCGGCGCAAGGAAGTCCGGCGTGCCCACGATGTGCTTAGAAGCGGCCGACGTTGGCGTCGCGTCCCACGAAAACGACGCCAGCCCCAGGTCGGTAAGCTTCGTGTGGCCATCGGCCGTCACGAGGATGTTGCCCGGCTTCACGTCGCGGTGCACCAACCCGCGTTCGTGAGCGTAAGCCAGCGCTTCGGCCGCCTGCGACACGATGAGCGCCGCCTGGCAGGCGGTGAGCTGTCCGTGGTGCCGCACCAGCCGCCGCAGGTCCGAACCCTCGACGAACTCGGTGACGAGAAAGTACGTCTCGCCGTCCTTGTCGGCGTAGGAGAGCCGCACCAGGTTGGGATGGTCGAGCTGCGCCTGGGCGCGAATCTCGCGGCAGAACGCGGCGATCGACGCCGGGTGCATCTGCGTCTTGGGCAGCACCTTGATCGCTTCGATGCGCCCCAGCAGGCTATGCTCACCCTTGAACACGTACCCCATGCCGCCATGGCCTACGGCGTCGAGAATCCGGTAGGGACCCAGCGTGAACTTTGTGCGCCCGTGGCGCAATTGCTCGACTTGCCAGCGGTTGAGATAGCCCAGTTTGATCAAATGCTCGCTGAGCGCTTCGTCGGTGGCGTCTTCCAGCGACTGCTCGGCGGCGAGCGAGTCCTCGGCCAGGGCGTGCCATGCCCGGTCGATCTGCTCCTGGGTGAGCAGGCCGCTGGCCAGTCCCGCGCGTTCGAGAATGGAGTCGGATTCGCTCTTCAATCATTCGCCTCGTAGCGGCAATCTTCCGGCGGCGCCAGCGTTTTCGTGTTGTGTCATCGTCTCGCTGGAGCGAGACGAGAATTCCTCTCGCGGAGCGAGAGGACGACACTTTTTGGACGACACGTTTCGAGCTTATGGTATCATGAAATTTTCATCGCCGAGGGCGTTCCAGCACGCAGGGCCACGGTCGTGATCGCGCCACTCAAAGATAACACGTTGGACCAACAATCCCGTCCCAACGGCCGGCCGTCAGGCGAGCCTGGGGACGCCTTTGTCGGTCGCACCGGCCAGGACCGTCAAAGATCCTCCACGATCAGCGTTCGCCGCAGCCTGATCGCGTGCGAGGTCGCGGGATTCACGCTCATCGAATTGCTCGTTGTGACGGCGATCATTGCGGGGCTCGCCGGACTGCTGCTGCCTGCCGTGTCGTCCTCTCGCGAAGCCGCGCGACGCACGCAGTGCACCAGCAATCTCAAACAGCTCGCCCTGGCGACGCTGAACTACGAATCGGCCCAGGAGCAGCTTCCGCCCGGCGTCCGGCAGTGGTCGTTCAAGACCGCCGTCGCTTATCGCGGCATCCCGCTGGTGGCGTATTTGCTGCCCCACTTGGAAGGCGGGCAGCACGTGGCGAACTAGGATTACGACGACCCGCGGAACAATCCCACCCAGGGGCCGCAGGCGAAGACCGGCATGGTGCTGCCCGTGCTGGTGTGTCCCGCAGACGAACTGGCGGAGAATCCGATCGTCGTCCCCGGGCGCAATTGGGTTTACGCCCTGGCGAGCTACGGCGGCAACGGCGGCACGCGCTCGTACGCTCCGGCCCAGGCCACGGCCGACGGGTTGTTCCATACGGTGGGCGAGGCGTCCGAACCGGTCAAGCAGCAACAGCCCGTCGCGCTGCGGGACGTGTTGGACGGCGTGTCGCGAACGCTGCTGTGGGGCGAGCGGTCCCACGTCGACGCGAATTACGCGACGTTCAGCGCCGCCGGTTGGGGCGATCCGCTCGACCAGTGGGGCTGGTGGGCCGCTTCGACGGGCCGCAAGATGATCGGACACGTGACGATGAGCGCCCACGCGCCGATCAACTATCGGTTGCCCTTCAGCTACGACGGCCGCGACGGGCAGTCGCCGCCGGCCGGTACGTTGGCCGAGTTTCAGCACTACGTCGACCAACGCCTCTCGGCCTACGGCAGCGAGCATTCCAGCGGGGTCAACATGGCGATGGCCGACGGCAGCGTGACGGTCGTGGCGAGCGCGATGGACGCCGGCGTCTTCAAAGCCCTGAGCACGCGGGCCGGCGGCGACGTGATCGCGCATTGACCGCCGCTGGGCGCGCGGGCGCAGGCGGCTCGGCGTCCGCCTCGCGAACCGGCGTCACTCGGCGAGAAGCTGCCGCACCAACCGATGCTTGTGCCAGGACGGCGGCAGCGGGGCCTCGAGCACCAGCGGCTCATGGCGCACCGGGTGCTCCAGCTCCAAGCGACGGGCGTGCAGGGCGATGCCCGGTTCGAAGGCCATCCGGCTGCCGTACTTCAGGTCGCCGACGATCGGGCAGCCGACCTTCGCCAACTGTACGCGAATCTGGTGCTTGCGGCCCGTGTCGAGCTGCACCTGAACCAACGACGCCTCACCGGCCGAACGCACTTGCGCGTAGGCGAGCCGGGCGGCCTGCGCCCCCGGCGCGCCGGCGTGCGTGGTGTGCATCTTGCGATGCCGCTCGTCCTTGCGGAGAAAGTGTTCGAGCGTGCCCGAGGCTGGGTCGAGTCGCCCCTCGACCGCCGCCAGATACTCCTTGGTTACGTCGCGGCGGCGGAACGCTTCGGTGAGCCGCGACGCCGCCTTTGAGGTTTTTGCCAGCAGCAAGAGTCCCGTCACCGGCGCGTCGAGCCGGCTGACGACGCCGAGGTAAATATTGCCCGGCTTGTCGTATTTGACCCGCAGCCACGCGCGGGCGACCGTCAAGACGCTGGGGACGTCTTCCGCCACGCCCATCGTCGGCAGCAGCGCCGGCTTGTTGATCGCCAGCAGGTGGTTGTCTTCGTACAACACCTCCAGCGAACTCTCTCGCGGCATCGTCATTGCGGCGCCAGTTGTCAGCAAGCGGCAGGGTAGGGTACGCTCCCAACATACTCGACGACCGAAACAAGTTCACCGGCCATGCCCCGCCTCATCCTCGCCAGCGGTTCTCCGCAGCGACGGCGACTCCTGTCGGACGCCGGCTACCGGTTCGACGTCGCCGCGCCGCGCGAGCACGTGGAATGCGGCATCTGCTCAACCGGCGGTCCAGCGGCGCTCGTTACCGAGCTGGCCATGAGCAAGGCCCTCGACGTCGCCGCCCAACTGAAAGAACGCGACGAACTGTCCGGCTCGCCCACGCTCGTGCTGGCGTGCGATACGGTCGCCGAATGCCGCGGCGAAGTCCTGGGAAAGCCGGCCGACGAGGCTCATGCCCGGGCGATGCTCGAGCGGCTCCGCGGCACGGTCCACCGCGTGTACAGCGGAATTTGCGTCTGGCAGCCGCTCGGCCCTGCGGCGAGCCCCGATGTGCAGCTCGCGGTGTCCGAGCTGCGCATGGACGCCATCAGCGATGCCGCCCTCGACGAGTATCTGACCAGCGGATTGTGGCGAGGGAAGGCGGGCGCGTTCGGCTACCAGGATCGCGCCGGCTGGCTGCATCTGGCCCGTGGATCGGAATCGAATGTGATCGGCCTGCCGATGGAGTTGGCCGTGCCGATGCTCGCCGCCCAGGGCGTGACGCCCAAGACGCCGCCGGCGCGTTGAACGGTGGATCCGCGTTGTGCCCCGACGTTTTCTGCCGGTATACTTTTGATGGCGTCGGCCGTCGATCGTCCGTGCTCGCGGCCCGCCCTTTGGCGTCAGTCCTTCCAACGACCACGCGTTCCCAGCCTTCGCCGCAGTTCATTTATGAAGATTCGTGTCGGCGTGGTGGGAATCGGACCCCTGTGGGAGTCGCGCCATCTGCCCGCGCTGCGGGCGCTGTCCGATCGATTCGAGGTTGCCGCACTTTGTGATCCCGTCCAGCACCGCGCCGAGCAGGCGGCCCGCCAGCTTAACGCGGCAGTTCACGACGGGTTTCGCGCCCTGACCGCCCGCAGCGACATCGACGCTGTGTTGTTGCTGTCATCCCAGTGGTTTGGTCCGCTGCCCATTTACGCGGCTTGCGACGCCGGAAAGGGCATCTACTGCGCGGCCGCCATGGAACTGAAAGACGACGAAGCGGCCGTGCTGCGCGACCGGGTGCGCGAGGCGGGCGTCGCCTTCATGGCCGAGTTTCCCTGCCGGCTTTCGCCGGCCACGCTGCGACTGAAGGAGCTCATCGCCACGCGGCTGGGTACGCCGCAACTGTTGTTCTGCAATCGCCGCCGCACGGCCGAGGCGGCCGGCGAATCCGGCGTCAAGTGCGAGCTCGACATGGTCGAGCTCATCGACTGGTGCCGCTACATCGTCGACGCCGAGCCCAGCTCCGTGGTGGCGGTGTCGCATGGCTCGCCCCGCCACGACAAATGCGCCGACTATTTTTCGCTGAGCCTCGACTTCGCCGAAGCGCCCGCCGCCGGTCGTGGCGCCATGGCGATGATTGCCTGCGGCCAGTACGTACCGGCCGCGTGCCACGAGTCGCTCAACTACCGCCGTCCGGCCGATCTGCAAGTGGTTTGCGAACGCGGCATCGCGTTCGTCGACCTGCCCAACACCGTGGCATGGTTCGACAACGCCGGGCAGCACCTTGAAACGCTCGACCACGAACGGCCTGTCGGCGAGCAGTTGCTGATGCATTTTCACCGCGCGGTGGAAAGTCTGGTGCTCAAAACGGCGAGTCTCGACGACGCGCACCGTGCTCTCATGATCGCGTCGAAAACGAGGCAGAGCTGCGCTACCGGCCAGCGCGTGTATCTGTAGCGTCAATTGTGGGAGTTGCCGAGCGCAATATCTCTAGCGAAGGGGACGCGGATGAACGCGGATTGAACGGATTGACGCCGATCGGAGAGAAGAAAGGAATTCCTTCAATCTGATCCGCGTGCATCCGCGTCCCATTCTCAGTCTGAATCATCGCACGGCGGGAGGTCCTCGCCGCCGCTCTGCTCCCATTTGACCCTCCGCAGGGCCTCCCGTATATTGCGCCGCGAGCATCATGATCCCGTCGCGATCGAGTGAGAAAGTCCCTGCATGGCAACGACTTCCGAAAATATTGCCGAACTGTCGATCAACGCGATTCGCACCTTGGCGATGGACGGCGTCGAGGCCGCCAAGAGCGGCCACCCCGGCACGCCGATGGCCCTGGCGCCGGTGTCCTACGAGCTGTGGACGGGCTCGCTGCGCTACGATCCGGCGCACCCCGAGTGGCCGAATCGCGACCGCTATGTGCTCTCCTGCGGCCATGCGTCGATGCTGATTTACTCGCTGCTGCACCTGGCCGGCGTGCGGAAGCTCGACAAGCACGGCCGGCCGACCGACGAGCTCGCCGCCCCACTGGACCAACTCAAGCAATTTCGGCAATGGGGGAGCGTGACGCCCGGCCACCCGGAGTACCGCCACACCTCCGGCGTCGAGACCACCACCGGCCCGCTCGGCCAGGGGTGCGGCAACAGCGTAGGCATGGCGATCGCCAGCCGCTGGCTGGCCGCGCGGTACAACCAGCCGGGATTCGAGCTATTCAACTACGACGTCTACGTCCAGTGCAGCGACGGCGATCTCATGGAGGGCGTCGCCAACGAGGCCGCCTCGCTCGCGGGGCATCTCGCGCTGTCGAACCTGTGCTGGATTTACGACGATAACAAGATCACGATCGAAGGCCGCACCGAGCTGGCGTTCAGCGAGAACGTTCCCGCGCGGTTCCGCGCCCTGGGCTGGCACGTCGTCGAGGTGAACGACGCCAACGACCTGGAGGCGATCGCCGCCGCGCTGGAGGCGTTTCGCGTGAACGCTGACAGCCCCACGCTCATCGTGGTGCGGAGCATCATCGGCTACGGCGCCCCGAACAAGGCGAACACGTCGAGCGCCCACGGCGAACCGCTGGGCGCCGAGGAGGTGCGGCTGACCAAGGCCGCCCTCGGCTGGCCCGAGGACCAATCGTTTGTGTCGCCGCCCGAAGTGCGCGAGCATTTCGCTGCGACGCTGGGCGAGCGCGGCCGCACGACTCGCGAAGCGTGGGACGAGCTGTTCGCCGCGTACAAAAAGAAGCATCCGCAGCTTGCCGCCGAGCTGGAGCTGATCGAGCGCCGCGAGCTGCCCGCGGGCTGGGACGAGTCGCCGCTGGAGTTTCCGGCCGACGCCAAGGGGCTGGCCACCCGCGTGTCCGGCGGGCAGGCGCTCAACTCGTTCGCCGCCAAGATTCCCTGGCTCTTGGGCGGCTCGGCCGACCTCGCGCCGTCGACCAAGACGCTGCTCACGTTCGAGAAGGTGGGCGACTTCGCAGCCTCCAATTACGGCGGACGCAATTTTCACTTCGGCATCCGCGAGCACGGCATGGCCGCGGCGGTCAACGGCATGGTGCTCAGCGGGCTACGGGCGTACGGCGCCACGTTCTTCGTATTCAGCGACTATCTGCGGCCGTCGATGCGGCTGTCAGCGATCATGGGCGTCCCGTCGATCCAGGTGTTCACGCACGATTCGATCGGCGTCGGCGAGGACGGGCCCACCCACCAGCCCGTCGAGCAGCTCGCCGCCGCTCGGGCGATCCCCAACCTGCTCGTGCTGCGTCCCGGCGATGCGAACGAGGCCGTCTACGCCTGGAAGGCGGCGCTCAAGGAAACGCGCCGCCCGTCGGCCATTGTCCTGACGCGGCAGAACATGCCCACGCTCGATCGCACCAGGTTCGCGCCCGCCGAGGGCGTCGAGCGCGGCGGTTACATTCTCGCCGACGCCCCTGACGACAAACCGGAAGTGCTGCTGCTGGCAACCGGCAGCGAGCTCTCGCTCGCGGTGGCCGCCTACGAGGAACTCTCGAAGGCCGGCATCGGCGCCCGCGTCGTGAGTTTGCCGTGTTTCGAGTTGTTCGACGAGCAAGACGCGAATTACCGCGAGCAGGTGCTGCCCGCGGCGGTGACGGCGCGCGTCGCCGTCGAGGCGGGCATTCGGCAAGGCTGGGACGCGTACATCGGCGCCGGCGGGGCGTTCGTGGGCATGACCGGTTTCGGCGCGTCGGCTCCTGAAAAAATCGTCTACGAGAAGATGGGCATCACCGCCGCCCGCGTCGTGGCGGAAACCCGGCGGCTGCTTGGTAAGTAACTACTTCTGCTCCCCTCCCCTTGATGGGGAGGGGGCCGGAGGATGCGGTTTTGCATTCATGCCCAGCCTCACAGCGATTCCCGGCTTTGCCGAGCCGTTCAGCAGCTTGTCGCACCTCGCGGGCGCCGGGCTGTTTCTGGTCATGTCCGTGTTCCTCGTCCTGCGCGGCCGCGGCAATACCGCCCGCGTCGCCAGTCTCGCCATCTTTAGTTTCGGCAGCGTCTTTCTGCTGTCGATCAGCGGCGTCTACCACCTGCTCGACCCCAAGGGCGACGCCCGGTACGTGCTGAAGGTGCTCGATCACGCGGCGATCTTCGTGCTGATCGCATGCACGTTCACGCCGGTGCATATGATCCTGTTCCATCGCTGGGGCCAGTGGGGCGTGCTGACCCTGGTCTGGGGCTACGCCGGCGCAGCCATTCTGCTCAAAACGATCTACTTCGACTCGATGCCCGACGCGCTGGGGCTGGGCCTCTATCTCGGCATGGGTTGGATCGGCGCCTACACGGGGTTCTCCGTCTGGCGCCGCTTCGGATTCCACTTCATGGAGCCCATTCTGTGGGGCGGCCTGGCCTATTCGCTCGGCGCCGTGCTGGAATTCATGCGGTGGCCGGTCGTCTGGCCCGGCGTGGTCCAGTGGCACGAGGTGTTTCACCTGGCGGTGCTCATCGGGCTGGCCTTTCACTGGTCGTTTATTTATTCGATCGCCGACGGCCGCCTTTCGCCGGGCGCCCAGTGCCCCGTAGACATCGACGAGCCTTGTCCCCAAGACGAGGGGAATCGATAATGCGCCGCTTCGCTCGAATGCTTCGCTTTCTGGAGTTTTGGGTCATGCTTATACCCATCCGCCGCGCGGCGCTGGTGATTCTTCTTGCCGTCTCCGCCGCGTCGGCCCGCGCCGAGGGCGTCTTCGACCTGGTTCCGCCCGATGCCATGGGTTTCGCCGCGGTGCGCAACCTCGGCAGCCTCGACGCGAAGATTCAACGGCTCGTGAACATCTTCGAGGACGTCGTTCCCTTCACCCCGCCGGCGCCGCTCGTGTTTCTCCGGGTCGCGACCGGGCTGGGCGACGGGCTCGATGAAAGCGGCGACGCACTCTTGGCGCTGCTGCCCGGCGACGCCGGCTTCGCCGATCCCAAGCCGATGCTGCTCGTGCCGGTGAGCGACTA
>CAYSFP010000088.1:0-24159 GCA_964430075.1 uncultured Planctomycetaceae bacterium
CGGCCCCTTTTAGGGGCCTTCCTCATACCACCGGCTCTGCCGGTGGTTCTGATTGCTCCCCAATGTTGCAACTCCTGTCCCGCCGCAATTGTCCGGGTGACAGTGCGCACGCGCGGGACCATACTGCCAAAGATCTCTCACCTCTATTGAATTGATCCATGCCCTCCGCTCCTGACGACCGCCTCGCCCACGGCGAAAGCGACGTGAATTCCTCGCCCCGCCGCGCCGCCTGGAGCGCGGCTTGCCTCGGCGACGCCGGCCGCCAGCTCGTCGAGCGCGACGCCCGCGTGTTTCTCAAGCAATCGGCGTCCACGCCCTGTCTGACCGCGGTCCGCCGCGTCGAGGGCGTCTGGATCGAAGACTGCGACGGTCGCCGCTACCTCGATTTTCACGGTAACAATGTCCACCACATCGGCCACGCCCACCCGCGATTGCTGCGCGAGGTGGCCGAGCAGATGCAGCAATTGTCGTTCGCCCCGCGGCGCTTCACATGCGAACAATCCGTAAGGCTCGCGGAGCGGCTGGTCGAGCTCACGCCCGCGGGGCTCGACCGCGTGCTGTTCGCCCCCAGCGGGTCCGACGCCATCGAGATGGCGCTGGCCTACGCTCGCGCCGCGACGGGTCGCTTCAAGACCATTTCGTTTTGGGATTCGTTCCACGGCGCCGGCTTCGGCGCCCGCAGCATCGGCGGCGAGCGGATGTTTCACAGCGTGCCGATCGGCCCGCTCCTGCCCGGCGCCGAGCACGTGCCGCCCTTCGGAGACTACCGCAACGCCTGGGGCGTGCGCGAAGGCAGCGGCAACCTCTGCGCTCGCACGATTCGCTACGTGCTGGAAAAGGAAGGCGACGTCTGCGCGGTCGTCGCCGAGCCAATGCGCGCCGCGCCGACGGTCGCCCCGCCCGGCTTCTGGAAACAGGTCCGCGCTGCGTGCGACGAATTTGGCGCCCTCCTGATCTTCGACGAAATCCCCACCGGCCTCGGCAAGACCGGCCGCCTGTTCGCCTGCGAACACGAAGGCGTCGCGCCCGACATCCTCGTGCTCGGCAAGTCGCTCGGCGGCGGCATGCTGCCGCTCGCGGCGATCGTCGCCCGCGCCGAACTCGACGTCTGCGGCCACGTGTCCTACGGCCACTACACGCACGAAAAGAACCCGGTGCTCGCCGCCGCGGGGCTCGCCACGCTGGCCGTCATCGAAGAGGAGCGGTTGGTCGAAAACGCCGCCGCCCGCGGCGAACAAGCCCTCGCCGGCCTGCGCGAGCTGCAGTCCCGCCACCCACTGATCGGCGACGTTCGTGGCCGCGGCTGTATGCTGGCCGCCGAGCTGGTGCTTGACCGCGACACGCGCGAACCCGCGTTCGACGCGGCCGACGCGGTGCTCTACGCCGCGCTGCGCCGCGGCCTCAATTTCAAAGTGATGTCGGGCAACGTGCTCGTCTGGACGCCGCCGCTGGTGATTACGGAAGAGCACCTTCAACTCGCGCTGTCGATCCTCGACGACTCGCTCGCCGAAGTCGAACACGCGCTGTAGCACGACGCTTTATCGCCGCGTCGCGCCTTCACGCCCTGCCAACTCCGCCGGTTTCGGCGGCGCGCTCGGCTGCAGACGTGCGAGCACCACGCTCGTGACGTCTTGCCAATCCACCTCGCCGGGCGTGAAGTCGAATAGCCGATCCGCGATCTCTGCCATCGGTACGGCCCAGCGCACTTCAAAAAACTCAAATCGGGCCAGGGGATCCGTGGCCTCGCCCGCCGTCGCAATCAGCGCCGCGTCGTCGCCGCGGCGATACTCGATCACGTACGGAAAGTAGTCTTTCGGCCCGACCTTGACGACGACATGGTGCGGCAGATGATCCGGCCACGCGGTCGCCGACGCGGCATTCAAACCAGGCCACTGCTGCGCCAGTACGTCAGCCTTCCAGCTCCCAATCGTGGCCACGAGCGGCTGTCCGCCGACGAGCACCGTCGTCGGCGGCCCAAACTCAAACGCTCGTCGCAGTTCGGCAATGGTCTGCGACAACCCGCCGCGGGCGAGCCGCTCGAACTCGTCGGCCCGCGCCGTCGCGGCGCTCACGTTTTCCGCCATCGCATCGGTCGCCAGGCTCAGCTCCCGGCGGAGCTTCTTTACGTCGACGCGCGTGACCGTGCGCTTGTCCGCGAACCGCGAATCGGTCCACAAGTGCGAGTTCTTGTCGTAGATCTGCGTGAACGCCGCATCGAATTCGCCGACTTTGGCCTGCCACTGCCAGCAGGTGAGCCGCTGATTGTCCACGCCGTGTTGCCAGTAGTCGCCGCCGCCGTGGAGCGACCGGTCGCCAATCCGCAGCGATTGCCGGAAGCGGGCCGCCACGTTCGGCCAGTTTTCGAGCGTCGCTAGCACGCGCGTCATCAGCGCGTTGCCGTTGGCTTCAGCCCCCGCGCCTGTGGCCCCCGGCACGGCGTCGGTTTGCGTCACGGCCATTGGAGCGACCGTCGGCGCCGGCCTTTCTCCCTGCATTTTCAGCCCCAACGAGCGCGCCGCCGCGTAGCCGCCGGCGATCGCCAGCACGCCCATCGCCAGCCGGCTAGAGAAGCGACGCAAGATGGCTTTCCTTTGCCGGTTTTAACGGATTTTCCAAAGATTCCGGCACCCTGGGGCCGAATTTTTATTCCCGGTAGGCGTGCTCTTCGCTGCGGCGATCGGCGCGCTCGCCTTCCGCACGCAAAGCCCTCACGGATGCGGCGGGACTTTTAGAACGAATCACGGCTGCCGTCCACGGCAAATGCGCGAGAACGAGGCGCCCGCTTCCGGGCGTGGCCGCGCACGCTGGCAAAGCCATTTCAGGGGGGAATGCCATGAGACTGACTCGACTGGGGATCACGCTGTCGGCCGCGGCCTGTTTGGCCTCGGTCGGCTGTTTGGGCCGCGTGGCCCACAACTTGCCGCCGTCGAACCGGCTGCTGGAACCCGGCCCCGGCGTGGGCGGCCCCGGCCCCGGCGTCATCTCGCCGGCTTCCTATAGCATGCCCCTGGGCCCCGGCGGCGGGGGCGGCGGCGTCATGGCCGCCGGCATGATGGGGCCCGGCTGTGCCCCCGGCGGCGGCCTGTGCGGCATCGGCGGCGGCATGTCGCAGATCGCCTTCCTCGGCGTCGAAGGCGCCGAAGTCGCCTGGGATGTCAGCGGCCAGTGCATGTTCGACTCCACGCCGCTGGTCATGCCCGGCCGACAGAACTTCTCGCAGGGCGCCATCTACCGCCTGAAGCTCACGAACATTTCCGACCGCCCCGGCGTCGAGCTGTATCCCACGCTCGAAATCGCGCCGGTTACGCCGCGCACCGACGCGTACCTGTCGCACGCTCCGATCCCGGTGCAGTTCACCGACGAGGATCTCGACCAGGTGCTGGCCGGCAACTACGTGACCAAGGTGATCTACCTGCCGGATCCCGAGTTCCAGGAGCTCGCCCTGTCCGGGGTTCAGGAGCTCGTGAGCACACGGCTGGATCCCGGCGCCGATCCGATTGCCGAGGCGGACCGCCGCGGCTCCATCCTGGCGATCGTCCGAGTCGGTAACCTCGACCTGCAGATGCCGGGCCAGATGACGGCCATGAACGGCGGCGTCGAGCGGGCAGCCTACGACGTCGATCAGGCCCAGTACTACGAGGGGCAGGAGATTCCGATGGAGGGCGGCGAGTACGGCGGCGACTACTCGGGCGACTACAGCAGCGGCGGCGGCAGCTACGGGGGCGGTTATGAAGGCGGGTACGACGGCGGCTACTGCCCGCCGGGCGCCGGCGGCATGGGCGGCCCGCAGGGGATGCCCGCCTCCGGTTTCGCGCCGCCGGTCGCGCCCCCGGGCGTCGTCTCCGGCGTCACCGGTCCGCAGTGGGGCATGCCCTATGTCGGTACGCCGATCGGCCTGCCGGGCCCGCCCCACGTGCCGCTGGGTCACCAGGCCGGCCTGATGAAGCATGAAATGAAGAACCGCACGCGGGTCATGATGCCGCCGCCGGTGCACAAGATGAAGGTTACCGTCAAGCAGCGTCCCGGCATGGATTATCCGCGGCCGGTCAACAAGGTGAACATCAGCGAAGTCAACCGGGCGCCCTTCCGCTTGTTCGGCGGCACCGTCCCGCTGTTCGGCGGTCTGAAGCACCACAAGGACGGAGGCTACGAGGAGTGCCCGCCCGAGTGAGAAATGAGCTATGAGGAGTGAGGATCTGCAAATCGACGCGGTTCGATGGGACGGGCGAGTTTGATCGGACGAGCGGTGTGAAGCGAAAGCCATGAACGCAATCTCCGACAACTCGCGCCTCGTGCCTCGCAGCTCCTCTTCAACATTGACAACGGTCCGCAACGCGCATCCGTCGACCGCAAGTCGACGGCAGGTCGGTGGCAAGCTGCATTGGGCAGTGCTGGTCTGTCTGGCAATCGCCGCGCCCGCTTCGGGGCAAGACGGACCGGTTCATTGGCGCCACGCCGGCGCCATGCCTCCGGGAGCGATTGGCCGCCAGCGACTCTTGCGCGGCGGACCGTTGTCAGGACATTGCCAGCCGGTCGCGATCCGCGCTCCCCAGGGAGCGCGGATCGCCGCGGCGACCAGCGGCGGCTTCAGCCAGCCGCAGTTCGACGGGCTGCTCGTCGGCCTGCAAATCGGTCCCGTGTATCGTTTTCACGTGACCGAAATCGAAGGCTTCCCCGGCGTCGAGGTGTTTCCGACGGTCGAGATGATCGATCGCACCTACCCGCCGCAGGGGCAGGAGCTGAAGTTCCCCGTGCCGGTGGATCTCACCCGCGAGGAGCTGCTGATGGCGGCCGAAGGCAAGTTCGTCACGCGGGTGATCTACATCGAGGACCCCAAGCTCGCGATTCCGATCGCGGAGAAGACGCCCAGCGAGACGCGCTGGATCGAAGCGGCGCCCGGCGCCGATCCGCTCGTGACGGCCGACAGCCTGGGCCGGCCGATCGCCATCCTCCGCATGGGCGGCCGCGTGCCGACGGCGAATCAAAACGACGAGTCGTTCCTGTACTGCTCGCCCCCGGTGATGATCTACGACCAACCGCCGCAAGCCGCGGCAACCGACGGCGTCGAACTCGCCCCGCACGAAGTTCCGCTGGAAGCGATGCCGTAACGCCCAACGAATCCACCATTTAGCCGCGCTCGCTTGCGACGCGCCCGCCGCGAGCGGCGCTCGCTCAACGTCCCAACGAATTTACTGCCCTGTCGCGCATTCATGCCGTTGTCGCACTCCCCATCCCTGCCTCGCCTGTCCGGCGCCCCCGCGTGGTTCCGTCTCGCGCTGGTGGCGTCCGCCGTGATCGTGCTCTGCTCGTGCCGCGCGAGCGGCCCGCGCTACCGCGTGGCGGCAGAGAACGACGGGCTCGTCATCGCGGCGGTCAGCGACGAATTCCCGTCAGCGGCTGAACCCGCCGACGCGACTTTCGCCACCGACGATCCCTTCGACCAAGGCATTCCAGCGAACAAGCGAAGCCACCCGCCGCTGCCGCGCCCGTCGGCCGCCCTTGAGGTTCAACCCGTCGCGTACATCGACCACAGTTATCCGTCTGCCGATTACAGCCCTGGCGGCTGCTCGCCCGGCGCCCCCTGCGCCGACGGCTGCAACGCTTGCCTGCCCACCGGCATTCGCGGTCCGAACGACGAATATCTCTGCGACGGCGGCGACTTCCAAACGCCCGCCGCCGTGGTGACCGGCGGCCACGTTGTCGGCCTCGAGGAAGAAGACGCCGTCGCCCACTACGACACGGTCGACGGCCGCACGATCATCACGCCCAGCAACAAAGTGTGCATCTACGCCCCGCGGTTCGCCGCGGTGCGCCGCGTCGTCGACCTGCGGGCCGTCGCGCAGATCGACGCCCCCGAGGGCGCCATTCTCGACCAGGCGCCGGTCCGTCTCGCCGAGACCCAGGAACCCGGCACGGCCCTCACGTTGCTGGAGCCCAACATTCACCGCGTGAAGAACCCGCCGAGCATGCTGCGGAACAATCAGCACCCCGGCGAGCTGGGCCGCGACCAGCGCTTGGCGCAAACGCTCGGCACGGTCGCCGCCTACGCCAACTTGCACATTGTCCACACGGGCCAGGTCATCGGCGAAGACCGCGTGAAGATCGCCCGCGCGTCGCTGGCCGCCATCACCTGGACCGGCGATCAGGCTGCCCAGGTGCTCATCGACAACCGCAAGGCGCAGGCCCTCGTCAGCGAACGCACGCCCGGCACGGTCTATCTGCTTGTCGAGCCGAATAACCCCAAGCTGCGGCTCGTGAAGCTCGCGTCAAAAAATCAGGCTCTCCCCGGCGAGGAAGTCGAGTTCACGCTCCGCTTCGACAACGTCGGCGACCGCGTCATCGGTAACGTCACGATTCTCGACAGCCTCACGACGCGGCTGGAGTACATCGAAGGCAGTCAGAAGAGCTCGCTCGACGCCGACTTCGAGTCACGCGACAACGAAGCCGGCTCGCTCAAGCTCCGCTGGCAAATCCACGGGCCGCTCAAACCGGGCGAAGGCGGCGTGGTTCAGTTCCGCTGCCGGGTAAGATGAGGCTGTAGACTGTAGGCCGTAGGCTGTAGGATTGTTCGGCGAACTCGATGAGGTGCGCCATCCTCCGACCTACAGCCTAAAGCCTACAGCCTTCCGCCTCCCCGTGTCCCACCTCGCCTTTCTCCTCTGCTGCTTCGTTTGGGGCGGCAGTTTCATTCTGATGGACCGCGCCGGCCACGCGCTGGGGCCGGTCACCATCGGCATGGGCCGCATGGCGGGCGGGGCGCTGGCCATCGGCGCCTATTGCCTGTGGCAGCGGCAGTGGGTGCGGCTCAAACTTGCGGATCTCGGCCATTTGACCGTTGTATCGGTTTTGGCCAACGTTTGGCCCTACGTCATCCAGCCGTCGATCATGCGCCAGGCGGGCGAGCACGGCTTCTTCGGCATGCTGATGGCCTTCGTGCCCTTGGCCACGATCGCCGTGTCGATCCCCATGCTCGGCGCCTACCCCACCGCGCGTCAGCTCATCGGCGTGCTCGGCGGGCTCGCCTGCATGGCGCTCGTCGTCTACGACGGCGCAGGCCGCGGCATGACGCCCGGGCTGCTCGCGCTGGCCGTCAGCACGCCGCTCAGCTACGCCCTCGGCAACACCTACATCAAATGGAAGCTCGAGCACCTGCCGGCCGCGCCGCTGGCCGCCACGTTCCTTGGCATCGGCGCGCTGCTGCTCGTCCCCCTGCAACTGACGCCCGGCCTCCTCAGCCGCTTGCGGCTTAGCGCCCCCGCCGACCCCCACGACTGGCCCCTCTCCCTCGCGTCCCTCGCCCTGCTCGGCGTCATGGGCACGGGCATCTGCGTGCTCATCTTCGTCCACTTGGTGAAGTCGCACGGCCCTCTGTATGCGGGCATGGTCACGTATGTGATCCCGCTGGTCGCGCTCGTCTGGGGCCAGTTCGACGGCGAGCGGCTCACGCCCGTCCAGGCGGCCGCGATGGCCGGCGTGCTGGCGATGGTCGCCCTCGTCCAGTGGAACGCCGCGCCGCGACAAGCGGAATTGCTCGAACCGGCGCCGGAGCCTCCCGTGTAACATCCGTCGCGGCGCTGCGCTTACGCCAATTGCTTGACCGTTCGTCGGCAAAACGCTCATAATCCTGCTCGACTGTAGGAATTGATTCACAACGACCGAGCTTCATCCATGTCCCGCAAACGTTGGTGGTTTCAGCGTTCGCGCCGCGCCGCGGCGCCGCGATCTGGACCGAAGTCCACGCGTTTCGCCCCCTCGTTCGAGCGGCTCGAGGACCGCCGCCTGCTGGCCGTCACCGCGTCGTTCTCCGCGGTCAGCGGCGTGCTCAACGTCCGCGGCGACAGTCTGGACAACACAATTGAGATCAGCCGCAACGCCGCCGGCGCCATCCTCGTCAACGGCGGCGCCGTGCCCGTCGTCGGCGGCACGCCCACGGTGGCCAACACGACGCTGATCAACGCCTTCGGCCTCTCAGGCAACGACACGATTTCGCTGAACGAAACAAACGGCGCCCTGCCCCAGGCGAACCTCTACGGCGGCTCCGGCGACGACGTGCTCACCGGCGGCAGCGCCGGCGATCGACTCTTCGGCCAGAGCGGCAACGATACGATCAACGGCCGGGGCGGTTCCGATTTTCTCTTCGGCGGCTCGTCCGACGACGTGCTCACCGGCGGCGACGCCGACGACCTCGCCTTTGGCCAGAACGGCGCCGACCAGATGATCTGGAACCCCGGCGACGACACCGACGTCAATGAAGGCGGCGCCGGCCTGGACGCCGTCATCGTCAATGGGGGCGGCGGCGCCGAAGTGTTCACGACCACGGCCAACGGAGCGCGCGTACGGTTCGATCGTCTCGATCCCGCGCCCTTCTCGCTCGACATTGGCACGAGCGAAAACCTCGTCGTCAACATGAACGGCGGCGACGATTCCTTCTCCGCCACCGGCAACCTTGCCGCACTCATCGCGATCACCGTCGACGGCGGCGCCGGCGACGATACGATCCTGGGATCCAACGGCGCCGACCTGCTCATCGGCGGCGATGGCGACGACTTCATCGACGGCCAACAAGGCGCCGACACGGTCCTGCTTGGCGCCGGCAACGACCTCTTCCGGTGGGACCCCGGCGACGGCAACGACGTCGTCGAAGGCGGGACGGGCTTCGACGGCGTGATCTTCAATGGCAGCGCCGCGGGCGAAATCATGGACATTTCGGCCAACGGCCAGCGCGTGCGGTTCACCCGCAACGTCGGCAACATCGTGCTGGACGTCGACGGCGTCGAGCAGTTCGACGTGGCCTTGCTCGGCGGAGCGGACACGTTTGTCGTCAATGATCTCGCCGGAACCGACGTCGTCACTGTCATGCTGGCGCTGGCCGGCACGCTGGGGGGGATCAACGGCGACGCCGCGGCAGACGCGATCATCGTCAACGCCACAAATGGCGAAGACGTCGTCTTGGTTAGCGGCAACGCCGCCGGAGTGACGGTCCTCGGCCTCGCTGCCGTCGTCAACATCCGCAACGCCGAGCCGGCCAACGATCGCCTGACCGTCAATCTTCTCGGCGGCGACGATGTGCTCGACGCGTCCGACCTCGCAGCGACCGGCATCCTGCTCACCGCCGACGGCGGCGGCGACGACGACGTGCTCACCGGCGGCGACGGCGCCGACACGCTGCTGGGCGGCGCCGGCGACGACGTGCTCATCGGCGGCCCGGGCCTCGACGTGCTCGACGGCGGCCTGGGGGACAACGTGGTGATTCAGTAGCCAGCACTCGCCGCGACGTCGCGAGGCCGCGGCGGGCGCGATGGAACCGACCTCCTAGGATTCACACTTCTTGAAGTTGCCAGCCGCCGAGCTCGGGGATGAACGCCGCTTTCACTGATGGCCCACAACGCGCCCGAGCATTCGTCCGTGCGCTGCGGCCATGGCTGACGGCAGGCGCCGTCGCCCTCACGTTGTGCAGCTCCGCCGTGTATGGAGCGACCCTGGCCGAGCTCTTCGCTGGCGCTACAATCGACGCGGGCGCGACCCGGTTTCAAAACTGGCAACTTGTCTCCCTCGACGCCACTGCGGGAACCCCGCCCGACCTGGCCCAGATCATCGTCACGCCGCTTGCAACGCCCGCGAACAGCCCCGGCCTTCAATTCGCCGGAGGGGGCCAGCTCGCCGCCACGAACATCAACGCGATCGACATCATCTTTCGCTATCGCATGGACGCGATCGGCGCCGCAAATTCCTTCGCGGGTCAATCGCTGAACCTCACCGGCGTCACGCTCAGCGGCAACAGCGGCGTCGCCTACGTCGCACACGAGATCACGCGCCCGGACGGCGTCGACCTCGCCTCGGCGGTCGTCTTTTCCGACAACGAAACCAACGCGATTCAGTTGGCCGACGAGAGCTTGTTTGCTCCGCACTCGAATCCCTGGGTGACCGTCAGCATCTTCGTTTCGGGCATCGCGGGCGGCGACGTCGTCAACCTCACGTCGTTTACGCAGCGCTTCGCCCAGACCGGTCCCATGACGCTGCCCGGTGATTTCAACGTCGACGGCGCCGTCGACGGGTCGGACTTCCTCATCTGGCAGCGAGGCGGTTCTCCCAATCCCGTCAGCGCTCAGGATCTCGCCGACTGGCGCGCCAACTACGGCATCGATCTCAACGCGGCGCCCGCTCAAACGGCGACGCCCGAGCCCGATACGAACGGCAGCGCGCTGATGGCAGCACTCGCCGCGCTTGCAATCCGAACGCGGTCAAAAATTACCCGTCCGACGACTTGCTTCACTGATTCAAACGGCTAGGCGAATCCATTTTCTCAAGGAAGGCCGTCCCCACTCCTGGCTTTCACCAGTCACTTGACACGCAACCCTTGCGTTGCATAATCGCCCGATGGACGACGACGTCGACAAGGTGTTCAAGGCCCTGGCCGACCCAGGACGGCGCCTGCTGCTCGATCGCCTCCACGCCGACAACGGGCAGACACTCACACAGCTCTGCGGGCACCTCGAGATGTCCCGGCAAGCAGTCACCAAGCACCTGCGGCAACTCGAAGATGCGTCGCTGGTCGTCGCCGTTCGCCAAGGTCGCCGGAAGTTGCATTACCTCAATCCCGTCCCCATCTACGTCATCGCGGAACGCTGGATCGACAAGTACGAAACCGGCCGCATGCGCATTCTCGCTGAATTGAAGGAACGCCTGGAGACGGCTGCTGATGCTTCAATCCACATTCGTTGACGTCGCCTCCATTCGCACAGGCTCATCATTCCAATGCATTTACCACAGAGGGCACAGAGAAAGAGGGAGGAAAACCACTGATCAACGCGAATGGACGCTGATTTGAAATCTTGAACGGATCAGCGTTTATTAGTGTTCCCTTCTCTTCTTCCTGCGCCTTCCGTGCCCTCTGTGGTCAATCCCCTCCGGCCTACTCGCCGGTGAAATATGAAGCCGAATTTATTTCCGGCTTAACGCGTCTTCCGCCCGCGGCCGTATACTTGTGAAGGCGTCGAAGCCGCGTCGAACACAGGTTATGAGCAGCCGCATCCTGGTCATCGAGGACGAACAGCGCATCGCGGATTTCCTCGTGCGCGGCCTCGGCGAGGAGGGCTACCAGGTCGAGCACGCCGCGGACGGCCCGTGCGGCTGGCACGCCCTGCAGAACGGCGCGTGGGACCTGGTGCTGCTCGATTGGTGGCTGCCTGGCGAGGACGGCATCAGCCTGCTGCGCCGCTTCCGCCAGCGCAATCGCACCACGCCGGTCCTATTTCTGACGGCGCGCGACGCCGTGCCCCAGCGCGTCGAGGGGCTCGACGCCGGCGCCGACGACTACCTGTGCAAGCCCTTCGCGTTCGACGAACTGCTGGCCCGCGTCCGCGCCCTGCTTCGGCGGCCCGAACAGTCGACCGCCTTCGCGCTCGACTACGCCGACATCAAGGCCGACCTCGCCTCCCAGCGCGTCACGCGCAGCGGCGTCCCGGTGGAGCTGACCGCCAAGGAATATTCTCTCCTGGTCCTGTTTCTACGCCATCCCGGCAAAGTGCTGACGCGCACCCGCATCTTCGACGCCGTATGGAACGACGAATACGACGGCCTGTCGAACACGCTGGAGGTTCATGTCAAGGAACTGCGGCGCAAACTCGAAGCCCATGGCCCGCGCGTCATTCAGACGCGCCGCGGCCGCGGCTACGTCCTCGAAATGGGCGAGGACGACGCCTTCTAGCGCGGCAGCGCCATGACGCTTGTCAATCGAGTCTCCGCCTACTTCCTTGCCGCGCTTGCCGTGGTGCTCGCCGTGTGCGCGGCGACCGCCTATGTCATCGTGCGCGGGCAGTTGGTGCGTCAATTCGATCACGAATTGTACGGCGCGCTCCACTCGCTGGTCGCCGCGGTCGAGGTCGAGCCCGAAGACGTCAACTGGCAGCCGCGCGAGCACACCATCGCCCTGGGCGTCGGCGACGGCCCGGCCGAGATTCGCTGGCTGGTCGTCGGCGACCGCGATCAAGTCGTCGAAACCTCGCGCAATGCGTCCGATCAGTTCGTACGCGACGCCAAGCGGCTTGCCTACGAGGCGACCAGCGAGGTCACAAGCTCAACGTCGAGCGAATTGCGCGGTTGGCAGATTCTTAGTCAGCGGCTCGTTGCGCCGGCGCCCCGCCGGGAGTACCGCGAACTGGACGAATTCGACGAAATCACGATCGTCGTCGCGCGCTCAAAGTCCCAACTCCGCGCCAATCTCTCGCGCGTTGCCGCGCTCACCGCGCTGCTGCCGCTTGCCGGCTGGGTCGCGGCAGCCGCCGTCGGCCGCGCGTTCGTGCGACGAGCGCTCCAACCCGTGGTGACGATGGCCGGCGAGGCGCACGCCATCAGCGGCGCCGACTTCGGCCGCCGCCTCGCCCCTAGTGCGAGCGGCGACGAGCTGGCCGATCTCGGCGCCGCGTTCAACACGGCGCTCGATCGGCTCGAACAAGCCTACGACGCCCAGCGCCGCTTCACCGGCGACGCCGCGCACGAGTTGCGCACGCCGCTCACCGTGCTCATCGGCCAACTCGACGTCGCTCTCCGTAAGTCGCGATCGGCCGACGATTACCGCGGCACGCTGGAAGTGCTCCGCGACGAGGCGGGCGAGCTGCAGGAGATTGTCGAGTCGCTGCTCTACCTGGCCCGCGCCGACGGGGATTCTCAGCTTCCGGACGCTGAGCTTCTGGCCCTGGATGATTGGCTGCCCGAGTATCGCCAGCGATGGAGCGCCCAAGTCCGTTTTCACGATTTGGACGTGGAGGTCGACGAGCCCACGACAATCCTCGCGCCACCCGCGCTCGTTGTGCGATTGCTCGACAACCTCGTGACCAATGCCTTTAAGTACAGCCAACCAGGCTCGCCGGTTTCCATCCGCCTGACCTCGAGCAACGGCACGGCGATCATCTCCGTCGCCGACGCGGGCGTGGGCATCGCCCCCGACGACGTGCCTTCGTTATTCGACGCATTCTTCCGCGCTTCCTCAGCTCGCACCGCTGGCATTGCCGGCGTCGGGCTGGGCCTCGCGACCGCCGCCCGCATCGCTCGGGCCCTGGGCGGTCGCATCGAGGTTGAATCCGAACTCGGCAAGGGAAGCACATTCTCGGTCCACCTCCCCGCTGCCACGGGCGCCCGTCACGCCGCTCCCCCGGCCGCAATGCCAACATGAACTCGATTTCACCTGCCCTTCATCGGAGTCTTACCGCCGCGAGCGATGATTCTGGCAAGGAATCACGAGCTGTTGCGACGCGGGATTGCACTTGCTGATTCGCCCTGAGCATGGAGAACGAACAATGAACCTTGCCAAACCCCTGTTGCTCGCGGCCATCGCGGTCACGCCGGCGGCCGTCCGTAGCGACGAGGCTCGTCCGGCCGACGCCAAGTCGATGTTGGAAATCGTGCTGATTCTCGAAGAGGCCGGTTACGGCCCGCTGGTTGACGTATCTTTTGACGACGGCGGCTGGGAGGTCGAAGCGTACAAAGGCGGCGTCTCGGTCGAGCTGGCCGTCGACCCCGCGAGCGGCGAAGTCCTTTCGGAGCATCGCGACGATTCCGAGCCGCGTCCGCCGGAGGGTTCGCTCAAGCTGTCGGAAGTGCTCGCCGCCCTCGAAAAGGCCGGCCACAGCAGGTTCGACGAGGCGTCCTTCGAGCGCCGCTATTGGGAAGTCGAAACGCACCGCGACGACGCGAAGTACGAGCTCCACGTGGACCCGAAGACGGCCAAAGTCATCACGGAGCGGATCGACGACTAGCGACCGATTTTCCGCAACCCGCGGCAACATCCCATCCCATCTGTACAAACCCGAAGCGTAAGCGAGGGACCGACTCAAATTCCGTTGCCTACGCTTCCCTTGCTTACGCGGCGGGCTGGTTTTCGAGTGGCGCCGCACCCACTCTACACATTTCTCCAATTTCAACTCGATTGTATCGAAGGCATACACGATCATGACCGCCCTCACTTCCCGCACCTACTGGGCCGTGCTCGCCGCGGCCGTCATTGGCCTCGCCGCGCTCAAATCGGCCCACTCCGCATTGCAGGTCGATGGAGCCGTCGAGCTCCAAGGCAAGCTGGCCCACGACGACGAGCTCAGCGGCGTTGCGCTCTGGCAAGACCTGCTGATCGCCTGCCCCGATGAAGGCGCCGAGGTCAACGTCCTCAAGCGAGCGGGCGAACGATACGACCTCATCTCCAAAGTGAACCTCCTCGACGGCGAGGACGACGAAATCGACATGGAAGGCGCCGCCAGCGACGGCAAATACATCTATATCGTCGGGTCGCACTCGATGCGCCGAAAACAGGTCGACGACGACGGCGATCGCCAAAAGAACCGCAAGAAGCTCAGGAACGTCAAGCCGCACGAGGCCAGCTATAGCCTGTTCCGCATCACGCTGGACGAGCACGGCAAGCTGCTGACCAACGAGTCGATCAGCCTCAAAGAGATCCTCGAAGCGGACGAAATCCTCCGCCCCTACGTCGCGATTCCCGGCAAGGAAAACGGCGTCGACGTCGAAGGCATCGCGGTTAAGGACGGCATGATCTACGTCGGCTTCCGCGGCCCCGTGCTGCGGCAGAACTTCGTCCCCGTGCTCCGCTTCAAATTCGATTCGCCGCACGACTACACGCTGCAATTCGTCAAGCTCGACGGCCGCGGCATCCGCGACCTCGCCGCGGTCGACGAAGGTTTCCTGGTGCTTGCCGGCCCCGTGGGCGACGGCGACTCGAGTTACCAACTCCACCTGTGGAACGGCGAGGACTGCATTCCCGGCGATGGCGAGCCGGCCGGACGCCTGACGCCGCTGGGCGAGCTGCGCGGCAACAACGAGGTGAAGCCCGAGGCCCTCGCCGCCCTCGACGACCACGCAGCCCAGTGGCGACTGCTGTTGCTGCGCGACGGCGACTCCGAAGCCCTGGAGGTGGTCGTCGCCAAACCCTGACGACGAGACGCGCAGCGTAAGCAAGAGGATTCTGCGTCGCCGGGCGCCACGGGCGTGTCGCCGCCAGTGTAAAGTCGGTGTACGGCCGCCGTCCGCCGCCTGCCTGCCCGAATGAGCGCAGCGGCGTCGTTCTCCTACTCTTCGGCTGGGATGAAGTTCATCCTCGGCACATCGCAAGGGCAACATGCCAGTCGTACACCGGGTCGGCGCGGGATCGCGGCGCAAGATTTCTCCCAACCGCTGACTATCTTTTAGGCCGCGCTCTGTGGTAGGGTACATCTGTCTATTGAAGACAAGGGAGATTACCGCAGAGTGCGCGGAGGACGCAGAGGTTAGGAGTACGAATTGCGAAGAAGGCTTGGCCGAGCGCTTAGGACGTCTCCGTTCTTACTTTCTGCTCCGCATCCTCTGCACCCTTTGCGACGAGTCTCTTCCCTTGCCCCCATCCCTTGACTTTTGTGCGCACGTGAAATGACCAAACGTGGACAAAGTGGACACCCGCCAGAGGGGGCGAGAATCCGCAACCCCATGCCGCGTCGGGCTTTCCGCGATCGCTTGTCGTCTGTCCTGTCCCTGCGCCGCGCGCAGCGAGCGCCCCAAGTGTCCACCAACCTTTCACGCGCCCGTCCGTCCCTTGCCCACTTCCCGTGACCACGACTTTTGAGCATCATTTCCGCGCTTCCCTCCTGAACCCCGAACCCACTCCCCCACCCATGCACCCCTGGCTCGCCCAACGCACCGCCCAGTTCGACAGCTCCGGCATCCGCAAAGTCTTCGACCTGGCCGCGAAGATGACCGATCCAATCAACCTTTCGATCGGCCAGCCCGACTTTCCCGTGCCGGAGGCGATCAAGAACGCCGCCGCCCGCGCCATCCGCGGCGACCACAACGGCTACAGCCAGACGCAAGGCGTGGCGCCGCTGCTCGCGCGATTGCAATCGCAGATCGATGCGGCCTTCGGCCACGACGACCGCCGCGTGCTCGTCACGTCCGGCACCAGCGGGGCGCTCGTCCTCGCGATGCTGGCGCTCGTGGATCCCGGCGACGAGGTCATCATCTTCGACCCCTACTTCGTCATGTACCCGGCGCTGGTCGCGATGGCCGGCGGCAAGGCCGTGTACGTCGACACGTATCCGGACTTCCGCATCGACATTGAAAAGGTCGCTGCCGCCATCACGCCGCGCACCAAGCTGATCCTGTTCAACAGTCCGGCCAATCCCACGGGCGTCGTCGCGGCGGAAGAGGACACGCACGCACTGGCCGCGCTGGCCGCCAAGCACAACATCGCCCTGCTCAGCGACGAGATTTACCGACTGTTCTGCTACGACGCGCCCCTGCCCTCCCCGGCGCGATGGAATCCCGACACGATCGTCGTCGATGGCTTCAGCAAGAGCTATGGCGTCACCGGCTGGCGACTCGGCTGGGTGCACGGCCCCGCGGCGATCATCGAAAAGATGACGATGCTGCAGCAGTACACGTTCGTGTGCGCGCCGCATCCCCTGCAGTGGGCGGCGGTCGCGGCGCTGGACGTCGACATGAGCGCCCAGAGCGCCGACTATGCGCGGCGTCGCGACCTGGTGATCGGCGGCCTCCGCGACGCCGGCTACGAAGTGGCGCCCACCGGCGGCGCCTTCTACGTGTTCCCCCAAGTACCCGCCGGCGCCGGCACGGGCCAGGAGTTCGTGGCCCGCGCGATTGAAAATCAGCTGCTCATCATCCCCGGCGGAATTTTCAGCCGTCGCGACACGAATTTCCGCATCTCCTACGCCGCCGACGAACGGACTCTCCAGCGCGGCCTCGAAGTCCTCCGCAAATTGGCATCCTGACTGCCGACTCGTCCCCGCCGCTTGCGGCTTAGCGCAGGCAGCGCGATGGCCCGGACAAAGGGTTCAATCGCGCTCCTGCAATAAACGGACGATCCCGCGACATAGGCACATCATCGGCCGGAAACGACGCCGCCGTCGGCGCGTGCGCCGCGACGACGATTGAATCTCCCCTCCGGAGCCGCGCGACCATGGCGAGGAAAGCGTCACTTTGGCTGGCGTTGGGAATCCTTGCCGGGACGCCGGCCGGCGCCTATGGCCACGGCGCCGTGTACCTTGGATCCCTCTCCGGCCCTCAGGAACTACCGCCCAACGACTCGCTCGCCACAGGCTTCGCCATCGTGTCGATCGACTTCGACCTCTTCACGATGCGCGTTCAGGTTGACTTCACCGGCCTCTCGGGCGAGGCCGCCGCCGCCCACATCCACGGCCCCACCTTTCCCGCGCTGGGGGGTACGGCCGACGCCGCCACGACCGAGCCGTCCTTTCCCGAGTTTCCGCTGGGAGCCACGTCCGGCGAGTACGATCACATGTTCGACCTCACCGCGGCGGACAGCTACAGTCCTGCCTTTCTAGCACGATTTCAAGGGTCGATCAGCCGCGCATCGAACGCGCTGTTTGCGGGTCTCGACGAAGGCCGCATGTTCCTGAACATCCACACGACGGCGTTCCCGGGCGGCGAAATCCGCGGTTTTCTCCAATCGACGCCCGCCAGCGATTTCACCCACAACGGTCTCGTGGACTCTGTCGACCTGGACGTGTGGCGGCAAGCGTTCTTCGTCGATGCGGCCGGCGACGCCGACCAGGACGGCCGCACCACCGGCAACGATTTTCTCCACTGGCAGCGCGAACTCGGCGCCGTCGCCCGCATCGGAGCGCACCAGCACCACGCCACCGCAATTCCCGAGCCAACCTCGGCGCCGCTGGCGGCGATCGCCCTGCTTGTCGCGACCGCGCAAGCAAAACTCGGTCCGTGCTGCCGGCAGCCTCGCCGCCCTGTCGCCAGATTGGCGAAAAATGTCGTTGATTTTGGTTGCGTGGCCGAAGCCGCTCGGCCATCATATCGGTCGTTGAGTCGCTGCACGTGTGTTGAATCGGGTCGACCCTTGCTCAGTCTCTGCTGGACGGCGCTGCTCGCGCGCCGCCGTCGTGGCGTGGACAGGCCAACCCCAAGGGGGGAAGGATTAGCATCATGGTGAAACGATTCCTTGGTTTGTCGGCGGCGCTTGTCGCGGCGTGCACGTTGGGATCTCTGGCGCGAGCCGCCGTCTTCCCGTACTCGTTCGTCTTGAACGGCGCCTCGGAGAACCCGGTCAACGCCTCGCCGGGAACCGGGACGGGCTCGGCGATCTACGATGACGTGGCGGGAACGCTCACGCTCAGCGCCGCCTTCGGCGGGCTGCAAGGCAACGTCACGCAGACGCACTTCCACGCCGTCACCGCCACAGACGGCCGCGGAGGCGACGCCGCAGCCGCTGCGGTGGTCAACGTCGGCATCGCGATCGGCAACACCACGCTGCCAGGCTTCCCGCTGGGAGTCACGAGCGGCAACTACAATCAGGTCCTGGATCTCAACGACCCGTCGATTTACGGCGCCGGGTTCCTTTCAGGCCAGGGAAGCGTGGCGAACGCCCGCACCGCCTTCGTCGACGCGCTGGCCAACGGCCGCACCTACTGGAACGTTCATACGTCGTCGTTCCCAGGCGGCGAAATTCGCGGCTTCCCCGTCCTGGTGCCGGAACCAGCGTCGACGGGCCTGTGCCTGGTCGGGCTCATCGCGTTCGCCCGGCGCCGCCGAAGCTGAGAGTCCTCGAAAGTCCGATTCCCAATCAGCCGCAGTTGGAGAGCCGAGACAGGCGTCGACGCCTGTCTCGGTTTTTTTCGTGCTCTGCCTCCGCGCATCCCTCATATTTTTCCGCTCGGCGCCCCAGGCTAGAATGGCAGCATGAGCACCGTCGCCGATTCGCTCGCCATCGTCCCCCTCTCCATGGTTCCCGTAGGAGCTACTGCGCCCGAGGCGCCAACGCCCAAGCGCTGGACGCGCCAGGAGTACTACCGCCTCGCCGAGCAGGGCTGGTTCCAGAATCAGCGCGTCGAACTCATCGACGGGGAGATCCTCCTTTCGAGTCCGCAATCACCCCAGCATGCCTATGCCTCGGAACTTGTTCGGCGATTGTTGGCCAGGACATTTGAACCGGACTACTGGGTCAGGACGAGCACTCCGGTGACCCATGGCGAGTACTCGGAGCCCGAGCCGGATTTGTGCGTCGTCCGCGGGCCGATGAAAGAATTCAGCTCGCGGCACCCTTCGACGGCCACGCTCATCGTCGAAATCAGCCGTTCGAGTCTGAAGTACGATCGCACGACCAAGCAGCGTCTCTACGCCAGCATGGGCGTGCCGGACTACTGGGTCCTCGACGTCGACAATCGGCAGCTCATCGTTCACCGCGCACCGACCAAAGGCGCCGGCGAACAGGCACGGGAATATCAGGACGTCAACATCGTCCGCGAAACCGGCAGCGTCTCGCCGCTCGAAAAGCCCGACGCATCGTTCGCCGTCGCCGACATGCTGCCGCCCGCCGAGCCGCCGGCCCCCGCCCAGCCGTCGAACGTTTGACCTGCCCCTCTGGCCGACAGCCGACAGCCGATTACCGACAGCCCTCTACAAAAAGAGCCGGGGCAAGCACTCACTTGCCCCGGCTCTTGCACTAGGCAGCGTAACTCGAGGTTGGGCAGAGCAATAAATGCCCCGCCGCCTGAACGTTACGCGCTCTTGGTCGCGGGCGGCTCTTCGCTGAACAGCTTCGTGCGGCCGTCCACCACGTCGTCGGTGATAACGTAGCGGCTGCCGCGCGGCTGGTCAGGCAGCTCGAACATGATGTCCAGCATCACGTTCTCGATGATCGACCGCAGCCCGCGGGCGCCCGTTTCGCGCTCCGCGGCCTTGCGGGCGATCGCCTGCAGAGCCTTGTCGGTGAACTTAAGATCGGCTTCCTCCATCGCAAACAAGTGCTGATATTGCTTCGTCAGGGCATTTTTCGGCTCTTTCAGCACCTGCACCAGCGACGACTCGTCCAGCGGACGCAGCGCGCTGATCACCGGCAGCCGGCCGACGAGCTCGGGAATCAGCCCGTACTCGATCAGGTCGTCGCTGGTGACCTGGGCGAGCGTGTCGCCCAGGCTCATGTCGGAGGCCGTCTCGCCCGATTGGCCGAAGCCGATCGAGCGTTTGCCGAGCCGCTTGCTGATGATGTCCTGCACGCCGTCGAACGTGCCGCCGCACACAAACAGGATGTTCGTGGTGTCAATCTGGATGTACTGCTGCTCGGGATGCTTCCGGCCGCCCTGCGGAGGCACGTTGGCCGTCGTCCCCTCGAGCATCTTCAAGAGGGCCTGCTGCACGCCCTCGCCCGACACGTCCCGCGTGATCGACACGTTGTTGCTCGTCTTGCCGATCTTGTCGATCTCGTCGATGTACAGCACGCCGCGCTGCGCCGCTTCGATGTCGAAGTCCGCCGCATGCAGCAGCTTCAAAAGCAGATTCTCAACGTCTTCGCCGACATATCCCGCCTCGGTCAGAGTTGTCGCATCGCCGATGGCAAACGGCACATTCAAGCTGCGCGCCAAGGTGCGAGCCAACAGCGTCTTACCACAGCCGGTGGGGCCCACCAACATGATGTTCGACTTGTCGATTTCGACTTCGGCTTCCTCCTCCGCGGCCATCAGCCGCTTGTAGTGACTATGGACCGCCACCGCCAGGACGCGCTTGGCCGCCTCCTGCCCAATGACATATTCGTTCAGCTCGGCGACGATCTCGCGGGGGCTGGGGATCTTGGTGAAGAGCTGCTTGCTCGAGCCGCGCCGTTTGCGTTCCTGATCCAGGATCGACTGGCATAGCTCGATGCACTCGCCGCAGATGTACACGTCGCCGGGTCCCTCGACCAGCGGCCCGACGTCGCGGTAACTCTTTCGACAAAACGAACAGAAGGCGTTCTTCTTCGAGGTCCCGCCTCGACGACCGCCTGTAATGTCCCGACCTGCAGGCATGGCCCGTCTCCTTTGCCAGTCAGCTGCTGCGCGCTCGCGGGGCATCGCCGTCCCGCGAGTTTGCAATTCGTTCAAAGTTGTCGCTCGATAGCCGACGGGCAGTTTCTCCAGCGGCGAGACCCGTTGTTTCGGTTCGCCCCGTGCGTGTTCGCCACGCGCGGCTGCCAATCGTCATATCATGCCGGTCGGGACATCCTTGCCGAGCTGGCTCGAGCCCTGTACTGCGATCCACTACGCACCCTTGACGGGAGTCGTTCATCGACCTCCGCCAAGCCGCGGATGCAGCCAGAGCTGGCGCCGCCGGACAACCGCAACAGCCGTTGTCCGCGGTCCCCCCCTCGCCGCCCCCGCGATAACGCGTCGCGCCAGCGTTCACTCGGTGCGCCAGCAGCGCTAACCCGCACTGGCGTTATCCTTTGCCTCGTTCTTCAGCTCGCTTGCAAGTTTTAATTTGATCGTGCGGAACTCTTCGTCGCTGAGGCCTCCGCGTTCGTACACGGTGCGGAAGTTGGTCATTATCTCGGTCGCATCCTGCGCTTCGTTGTTGCGACGTCCGCGCAACGTCCGCGCGAGCGCCAGCACAACGGCCGTCAACGCAAAAATGGCCGCGAACAGCAGCGCGGCCCGAATCAAACTCTCGTAACCCTCGGACATATCTTGCGGCTGGCGGCGCTCATGCGCGCAACGCTTGCGCGGCCGCCCGATTGGAATGCTGCCCCGTTCTCCCCATTATGCCGGCATCGCTGGCGCCAGTCCAGCTAAACCTTCCCGCTGCCCGAACTCGCAAGCTCAACGCAACTCCCGTGCCCGGCAGTGTTTGCCTCGTCTCGCGGATCGGCGCACCGGGCATCTTCGTCAAGCGCCTCGCCACCCTCATCCGATGAATGCGATCAGGGCGCCGCTGCGCCCCACCTCAACCAATCGCCAACGACGCGTTTGCCGCAGTTGCCCGCCATGTGTCGGAATGCCAACCTCCGCGGCATCGTGCTCGTGCTGCCGATCCTAGCGATCGGCCTGCTCGTCGAGCCGGCGGCCGCCGCGACGGGCGTCAGCGAGCCCTATTACTGGCGGCAACGCGTGTTTTTCGTTCCGTATCAGCCCAACGCCAACGATCCCCAGGCCGACAAGATCGACAAGGTTCAATTGCTGGTGTCCCGCGACGGCGGCCGCCAGTGGGCGATGCTCCAGGAAGCCGAGCCCCATGTCCGCGGCTTCAGCTACCACGCCGCCGCCGACGGCGAGTACGCCTTCGCCCTTCGCATGAGCGACCGCCGCGGCAAGGTCTGGCCCGAGCAGATCGCCGCGCCCCTGCTCCGCGTCGTCGTCGACACGCAACCGCCCCGGCTCCGGCTCGACGCGAGCGTCGACGCCATGGGCCGCGTCGTGGTGCGTTACGAAGCGACCGATCTGCAGCTCAAACCGCAGACGCTGCAGATCCAAACGCAAATTGACAACGGCCCGTGGCAGCGCGTCGCGCTCGACCCGCCCGACGTGTCGCAACCGGACCGATTGCTCGGCAAGCTGGCCTGGCGGCCGCCATCGGCCGGCAGCAGGCTCAACATCCGCGCGGCGATCGAAGACGCCGCCGGCAACCCCGGCACGGCCGCGACGAGCTCCACGCTCGTGGGCCCGCTGCTCGACCCCGAGGCCGGCCCGCAACTGTCCTCGCCGACCGGCGGCGACTCGAACTGGTACGCGCCGAACGACGCTCCGCTCGCGACATCGCCGCCTCATCCGGATGTACCGCCGCGACCCGCGGTCGACTGGCCCACCGGTCCTTCGCTGGGCAGCGCGTCAGCGCCCAGCGTCGATCCGTTCGCACCGACCGACGGTCCCCGCTTCGGCGATCCGCCGCCTGCCGCCGCGACAACGCCCGCCGCGTCCACCAGCAACTCCCCGCCGACGCATTTTGCTTCCGATGTGAGCGCCCCCGCGCTGCTGGCCGGCCAGTCCGATGCCGGCGACGCCCGGCCGGCCGTTCAGCTCGACGCCACGTGGACCACGACGACTCCGCCGGCGACCCCGGCGCCAACGGTTCCCTCGGCCGGGCCGCCCTCCGCCTCGCCGCCTCCGTCAGCCGCCTCCCCACCCTGGGTGAACTCGCTCACCTTCGACCTCGACTACGAGTTGCAGACCGTTGGCCCGTGGGGCGTCTCGCAGGTGCACCTGTGGGGCACGCGCGACGGAGGTCGCCAGTGGCAGCGCCTGGGCGCCGACCAGGACAACCGCAGTCCCCTGCGGGTGAGCGTTCCAGAACCTGGCGTCTACGGCTTCCGCATCGTGGTCGACGGCGCCGGCGGCGTCGCGGCGCCCACGCCCCAACCGGGCGACGCGCCGGAGCTGATCGTCGGCGTCGATCTCGCCGCTCCGCAAGCCGAGCTGCAGACGCCCCAACTCGGCCAGGGCGCCTACGCCGGTCAGACGCTCATCACCTGGTCGGCCCAGGACGACAACATCGCCGACCGGCCGGTCGGCCTGTTCTACAGCGCGACGGCCGAAGGCCCCTGGTCGACGATTGCCACGAACGTCGAGAACGTCGGCCACTACGCCTGGCAACCCGGCCGCGACGTGCCGCCGCGGGTGTTCCTCCGGCTCGAAGTGCGCGACGCGGCGGGCAACATCGCGGTGCAACAAACGCCGCAGGCGTTCGACCTCAATCTCCCCCGCCCCACGGGACGGTTGCGCCAGGTGCGCCCAGCGCCGGCCCCCGCGGCCGATGCCAACCGCTACCGCACCGCGGCAAATTCCCCCTCCCTCGAAGGGAGGGGCCAGGGGAGGGATTGAACGGCCGAGCGTCGTCGCCCCCGGTTTCGCTCAACCCCGCCGCGCCCGCGAGCTCATGGAATCTCCGTAAATATGCCATTGCTGTCGAACTGGCCGAAGATCACCGCGTCGTCGTAAGCGCGACCGTCGTTCAAGTGGTTGGCGCTTTTGGTGTCTTCGTGATTGCCGCGGAAGATGAGCTGCACATACCCCCGGCTGCTGGTGGAAAAAATCGCCTCAGGATGATCGGGCAGGTGCCGGCCGCATTTGAACCTTGAGTTCTCGAAGATGATCGTCGGAAAGTGCGTCGCGTTTCCGCCCGAGACGTGGATGCAGCGGTCGAACGCGTAGTTCACGTTGCTGAATCGGTGCGTGCCGTAGCTGTTGACGATCCTTGCAATCGGCTTCTCCTGCGACGTGCGGTAAACCTCCACGGTGCAATTGCCGGTGAGATTCGTCAGGGCGCCGCCATGGAGCGTGGTCGTATCGACGAAAAACTTCACCGGGGCGTCGACGCCGGTGACGCGCGACACCCAATCAGAACCACCGGCAGAGCCGGTGGTATGAGGAAGGCCCCTAAAAGGGGCCG
>CAYSFP010000089.1:0-24088 GCA_964430075.1 uncultured Planctomycetaceae bacterium
CAACTACAAAAGACAAACCGCGTAATAGGTTACGAAAATTCAAGTGCCATTCGTGTCTGCGACCATTTGGGCGGCACGACGTGGGAACCAAAATCGTAACGGCGGCGCAGGATGCCTCGCAGGCGCCACCATGCTGGTTTCAACCAACTGAAATACCCTCGCTCCAATTGCTGGGCTTGCTCAAGGGCCCGCGGAAGTTCGGATTCGGGCAATCGTTCCTTCCACGCTTTGGCATGGTCTTGCGCTGTGCTCAGCGCCGCGTGCTGCTCGCGCAGATTGCGAACGTCGGCGGCGAACTGTTTGGAACACTCGCTCGCGCCGTCGAGAAGCGAAAGATGCTCAAGTTCTGCTAGCGGAGCCAAGTCGCGACAGCACTCCACCAATGATGCTGTGTTGTCGATCGTGTCCCAGTACTCGCGTGGCGCCCCGCTCCTCGCGAGAGATTGGTCGAGAGCGTCAAGCAGCCGCAACGTCTCCTGCAAAGAGGTCGTCACCGTGTCGAGCGGTCGGTCGAGCGCGGTAACGCGCGGCGACAGCAGCCGGAGCGGATGTCTGGCAAACACGCCGTCGGGCTGCAAATCCTCGAGTGTTGCGACAAACCGTTGAATCTGGTCACGATGACCTTGCCACACCGCGTGGTGCGGCAGCCGCTCTTTCTCTACGGGCGACAGATTCGGCCGGGCGTCCAGCAAATCGATCGCACGATCGAGTAACGCGCGCAGGGAACCGCCGCCCTCGGGAGGCGTTGCTTGCATGGCCTGACCGAAATGTGCAAGCGGCGTGAGTTCGTTGCCGTAGAGCCGCAGAAGTTCGTCACGCCCCGTGGCGGGCGAGCGGGGCGCCTCGGTCAAGGAGCCCTCGTAGGTCTGCTTGAGGTTGGCGATAAACTCTTTTTTGTCGGTTTGCGAATCGTGGATCAGGCAGCAGAGATTGCCCAGCCCGCGCTGACGCAGGCGTGCATAGACGACGTCGATGGCAGCTCGCTTCTCGCAAACGAAGAGGACTCGTTTGTTCCGGGCCACATAGTCGGCAATCAGATTGGTGATCGTCTGCGATTTACCGGTGCCGGGCGGCCCCTGGATGATATAGCTCTCGCCGGAGCGAGCCTCGCCAACCGCCGAGGCTTGTGTGGGATCGCACGTTACGACGTCGTAGCGATCCGTCAGGGGCGGCGCTTCACAAACATCCTGGAACTGCGGACGCGGCTTCAGCGAGAAAATGGCCTCAAACGCCGGATTCGTCAGTTGCTCCTCGATCAAGGTATCATAATCCCTGACTAACGACATGCGTCGGTATTTAAAGTTCGCCAAGGTTACGCTGCACAGGTCATAGTGCCATGTGTAGGGGTTTGACTCGCCTTCTTCGAGGCTGAAAAAGGACTTTTCTTTCTCGATGGTGGGTGGCTCGACGACGGGGGCGGCGAAGGTGCGAGGTCGTGGAGCGTCCTCGATGATCGTTCGCAGTCGCGTCTCCGGGGTGCGAATCTTGGCGGCGAACAGCTTGATCCCCAGCGGATGGAAATTCGCCGGATCATAACTGTAATCCATGCTCATGAACTGACGGACCCCCCGGCCTGCCAATCGGGCTCGCCGCCGATACTGGTCGAGTTTGCGTCGCGCTTTGTCATGAAGCAGAGCAATTCGCGGTCGGTCGATCTTCTCGATCGTGATGGCCGATTCACTCGCTTTCACTCGCGTGCTTAGAAATGCGAACAGATCATCGACGCTCGATTGGGCGAGGTCGATCGTCGCCGGCAGGTCGATGTTGTAGAGACGCTTGAATTCATGCCGCACGACCGGGTTGATCTCAGCCTCGCACGATTGGGGCTCCAACGTGTACGTATCGCGGACGCCCTTTTGCTTTTTGAGATCGACAGGCAGGAGAATCAAAGGCGAGTCGTATCGTTGGATCGGCTTTTCCTTCAGGTTGGTCCAACGCAGAAAACATGCGACGAGGCGAAGTTGAGCAAACCCGAACTCGGCGCGGTCACGTCGCGTGTCGGCGATGATCCGGTCCAAGAAGCTGGGCAAGTAGAGCGCTTCGGCAAAGTTGAGAATGCCATTGAGTGAAATGCTCTTGCCGGCGGAGAACTCCTTTTGGCGACCCTCGTTCCACACAAAGATCTGGTCCGGACGGATATTCTTAATGTCAAACGACAGCGGGACAGAGGCGTGCGTCAGGTTGACGCTCTGCATCGTGGACTGAAAGTGCAGCAGACGATTGCGCCGAGAAATGTCAAACAAGCGCTCGCGCAGCTTCTGAAGGACAACCGCCTGCTTGGATCGCGCATCCTTTCCCGCAAATCCTTCGATCGTTGCGAGTTCGACGTCGATGTCGACCTTCTGTTCTCGGTAGTTCTCAAGTGCGCGAACCACGAGCCCCAAGTTCGACGCTCGATCGCGACGACTGAGAGCAGTCATTTGCACAATGGCTTGCGCCAACACGGGATGCAGCGAGGGTGCGATTCCAAAAAGATTGCGGCGGGCGCCCACGAACCGCTCCAGGTCGTCGGGCTGACGAAAATCGACACCGCATGCCAGGCTGGCCAGAATCATGCCCAGGCTGAACGTGTCGGTCAGCGGGTCATGATGTCCCACCCGGTGTTCCCACGCGCAGTAGTCGGGCAGGTACACGGGCCGCGAAGGCATTGTCTCTAAATCGCCGATGGCCAAATTGACGAGAGTCCCCGGTTCCTCGTCCGTATTCGTGATACGGCGCGTTTCCGCGACAACCTCCACCGCGCCGCCAGCCTGGAGGTCAAGCTGTCGAATCGTGGTCATTGATCTGCGGGGCCTGGCGCTTCGATTCCTCAAACCAGATTCGCACGCCATCAACATGCAGATCGTCAATGCCGCGGAGGGGCGCTACATACCCGGCGGCGTGCGCCTCCAGCACTTCCCGCGCGAGCGGCAAAAAACTGCTCAGTACATCCTCGGTCGAAAAGGCGCCGGCATTGAGCCGGTCGACGAGAAACTTAGCAAACTCTGTCATGCGCCCTTACCCTCCTGCGCTCGCTTTAATAGGGCGTCTTTGTTCCGATCAAGTTGGTCGAATTGCTTCTTCGTCAGTCGCAGCTCCTTCTTAGCAATGTCGGCGAAGCGCTCTTTCAAACCTATTGTTTCGACGAGCGCCAGCGCCGCGGCCAGCGGCAACTCTTCCAACTCTCGGTCGGCCGTGACGAAGTCCAGCAGGACGTAGCAGTAGTAATTCTGGAGCGAGGCGTCGGGCGTCTTCAAATCGTCGGCCAAGCGCTCGTCGCGATTCTCCGGGACAGTTTTGTAGTCGGGGAAATACAGCCGGGCGTGGGCGACTGTTAACTCTGTTTGCAGCCAGCGCGGAGCCAGCATCGCGTCGATGAGACGTCGGGTCAGGCCGCTGACGCGCTGCTGGCGGAGAAGGTCGATCTCGTCCAGGGCGAGCGACCCCTCAATCATGTCCGCGATTCTCCGCTCGACGTTGTCGGCCTTGTCAAAATATAACTGCACGGCCAGCGCACGGATGAAGGCCTCGGGATGCGTCAGCCCTGTCGCCTTCACGTTTTCCTTGCTGAGCACTTCTTCCGCCTGCCGGAGATAGCTGGCCGCATTGACGTCGGTCAAGCTGGTTGTGACTTTCACGAGCATCGAAATCACGACGAGTGGATCGCGGACGACTGCCAGCGAGCCGCGATCGCAGTAGATTTCGTTGTACAGGTGGGTCAGCCGCGCACTTTCAAAGTGCGGACCCTGGGCCCGATCGTCGTGCGTGAGGGCCGCGAGGACTTGATCGGCGACCAAGTGTTCGCCGTCCCAACGGTCCCACAGCGTGAAATGCGCGAGCTCGTGGCCCATCAGGGCGCGAAGTTCGGCGGAATTGAACGTTGCCTTCACCGGGCCCGAGAGGACGATATGCGCCTCGCCGGGGACATAGGCCAGGCCGGCGTTGAGGCCTTCGGGCGTCTGGCTTTGATAGATCGTCGTCGGCACATCGAGCGATAGCGCCTCCGACGCGTCCTGGGCGGTGGCGTACAGCTCCGGATCATCGTCCTTCTGGATGCGATAGGTTTTCTTCAACAAATCGAAGCGGACGGCGTCAGCGTGCTCGCTCCTGGCTTTGTTGGAAGCAAACCACTCCCAAATCTTGCGATCCTCGCGCTTGAGGAAGTCGCGAATGGCAAAGTGGTAGGGCAGGGGTTCAAGAGCGACAGCATTCACGCATCTACCCTGAGAAAATCGATAGCTCCTAGTTCAAACCAATGATAACTGGGTGCTCTAGACACCGGAATACGGTGCATGCCTGACTGCAAAAAGCTCGACAATCGTAACCTCCAACATGTGGTTCTCGGACGTTGGCGGCGGCCATTGCGGTTAGGGAGATTGCGAATGAGCCCCTCCGAATCGGACCAACAAAGGCGGCAGGCGGGGGAGTTGTTGCAAGCAAGCGCGAAGCACGCCTTCGCCGTCCTGTCCTCGCCGGGGCCAAGGGCCTGTCGGCCTCAGCGGGGCGAGCCCCGACGATGACAGGCCGACGAAGGCAGAGAAGAATTCAGAGCAGGGTGCTTCCCGCCGGGAAGTCTAGGCGTCCGTGTCCGTCTTCAGCGACACGACGAGTTCGTTGACCCGCGCGGCGTGTTTCGCCAGGTGACGTCGCATAGACGGGCTTGCCGCCAGGGCGGCCGCGTCTGCGCCGCGGCAAGCCCGGTACTTCGCCATGATCCAGATGAACTCAACGGCGTAGTCGGGGATCATCTTCAAGAGCACGCGGCGGGCGCTCTTGATCTCATCCTCGTTCGGGGCCCACTTGCCGCCGAACTTCGCCACGAGGTGGATCGCCTTCATGCGGTCGCGGGCGTCGTCGGTGTCGATGTTGCGACGAGCCGGTTTGTCATCCCAATGGTAACGCGGGAACATCCAATCAAGCCCTGTGAACCAGCTCTGGATCGCCGAGCAGGCCCCCGTGGTCTCGTCGTTCGGGTTCAGGCCGCGCGCCAGGAAGTCTGCTAGCACGGCGAAGCCGTCGCCTGCGCCGAGCGCATAGATGCACTCCCGCAAGCCGGGGTGGGTCGGCTGGGAATGAATCTTCTTAAGCTTGAATATCTCATAGTGTCTGTGGAGGGCCGCGTACTCCAGCGCCGACCAACCCGCGTAGCCGTCGTCGTCCCCATAGCCGCCCGTGCCGGGCGCATACGGGTCGGCCCCCGCCCACAGCATGAGCTGGACCCACTTCAGGTTGCCTTCCTTGCAGTGATGCCGCAGGGCCATGTTCGCCTGCTCCTGAAGCTCGGGGAACCGTTCCCGGTATTTCTTGAGCATGTTGAGCGCCGTCCGCACGCGATTGCAGAGCGCGTGGGCGAAGGGCTGGCCCGTCAGCGGATCAGCGCCCCGCTCCAGGAAATACTCCATCAGCCCAGGCTCCCATGAGTGCAGGACTTCCGACAGGTCGACCGACTTCGGGTCAAATCCGTTCTCGACCAACAGTTCCACCAAGTCGCGGCGCCGCAGTCTGAGCGCCCGGTTCATCGGCGAATCGTAACCTTCCGGCTCCTGCAAGGCACCGCCTTCCAGCAGCACTTTCACCAGCGAATGAAAGCCCTTCTCGATGGCCACGATCAGCGGGCTCGTGAACTTGCCGTGTTTGCGCGGCTCCGCCGGGGGATTGACCGGCTTGCCCGCCGCAACCCACTCCTGGACCTCAAACAGCTTGCCCGCCCGACAGAGGTCAAATAGTGGAGCAAGCTCCTCCCGCGACGCGCGGAGCGATTCGGATCTCGTAAAGGCGGAGCCTCTTACCACCTGGAGTAGCCTCGTAGCGGCGGCGATTCTGGTTCCTCAATATCCTCATCGAGAATCGACGGCGGACTTTCCGCGAACGGGTCGAGACGATCGGCCTGCTGCGTCGCCCAGGCGGCCCACGCGACGAACTCTGGATCCTGTCCCGAAGGGTCTTGGCTTGCCGTGCGATACTTTACTGCCGCTTCGATGTACTCGCGGAGCGCCTGGCTGCGCTGCCAGTTCTTGGCCGTCAGCAGAAGCTCTCGCACCCGGGCGCGTTCGGCCTTGACGAGCGTGAGCTTCTCGGCGCGTTGGCGGGCGGCTTCCGCCCGGCGTTCGGCTTCGGCCTGCCGGGCCCGCTCCTGGCGCTCGCACTCCTCGTTGTGCGTCTTGATGGCGGCGGCGAATCGAACGACGCCCTCGACGAACGACGTCAGGCGGCTCTCGACGGGCGATTTTCCGTCCCGCCATGTCTTGCGGCAACCTTGAGCCCAATAGGCGTTCGACGACGTGATGTGCAGAGACAGGCGGCCGGAGGGAACGTGCTTCTCGCGAAAGCGGCTGTGCCCGAAGCGATAGGGGCCCTGCAGGTCATGCTCGTCGACGGCCTCTCGCTGGGACTCGGTCATTTCGTCGATGCTGAACGTCACAGCGACGCCAAAGATCGTGATGGAGGGCCCGGCCCCCACGCTGTACCCACGCTTTTCAAACGCCTTGAGCAGGGCGTCGACGATCAACAGCGCCCGTCGCAACGTGCCGTGCGTCACATGCAAGTCCAGCGGCACGCCTTCGGGGCGGACCAGGAAGCCGAGATCGGACCTTTCCGCCGTCTGAAAGCCGTCGCGGGTCTTGCTGACCAGCGGATGGGCGCCGCGAAGCGATTCGGCGACTTTGATTTCTGACTCGTCGCCGCGCCATCCCGCTAGCTCAGCTTCCACTTCGCTGTGCGGGGCGGCGGCGACTGCCGCCGCTTGATTAAACTCACGGACGGCAATCTCGGCATTGTCCTTGGAATTGGGCAACGGAGTCCGCCTGGGCTTGTGCCCGAACTGGAGTTTGGCCCAGTACCCGCGCGGCGGACGCGGGATGTCATGTTTCTTGAGGAGCTTTGCTAGCCCCACGTCCGACAGCCCGTACTTTTTGGCGAGCTTCGTCATCGGCTCTTGCCAGACTTGCTCGTACAGATCGCGTCGCGAGATGACTTGAGCGTCCAAGGGGCGTCCTCCTTGGGGCCGTAGGGGAGAGGACTACCATCGACCAGCTACTGCTACTCAAGCATAGGTCGAAACGGCGAACGGTTCCTAACGGGCGCAAGAAGAGCGTCCACCGAGCGATCGCGATGGATCGAAAGTTGACGGAGCCGTTGCGTTGGCGATGCGTGGCGTCGCGACAAGAATCGGCGGGAAGAAGTTGCGAAAAACGTTGCCCCTTCACGCTCGATCTCGATATAATGCGATCGCCCTGCTTGTTGTTTTCAAACATGTTCACCAGGCAAACGTCGCGATGCGAATCCATCGCGTTTGCCACGCCAACCAAATGCGGATGTAGGGGTCTCAAAATCCAGTGCCCGCAAGGGCGTGAGAGTTCGAGTCTCTCCTCCGGTACTTCTTATACCCCAACGACTTGCGTCGACGGCGAGTCGTCGCCGCATTGCGCCGTTGGGAGGCTGTGGGAAGAAAATGGGAAGGTCGTGGCGCACGCGTGGTCCTTGCGTCGCTGGCGCTTGCCGCAGCGCAAAGCGAAGCTCTTCCCAATTTGAAGACACGTTCTTAGAGGTCGACTCGATCAGGTCGCTCAGGCTTATCAGGCTGCGAAACGTGTGGAGGCGAGGCGCCCGGTGCAGGAAATCAAGAATTCAGCCGCCCCAAAGGCGGCCTTTGACGCGGATGGGTACGTCTTTGTGCGGCGGTTGTTCGACCAGGACGAAATGCGCGGGCTGTTGACAATTGCCAAGGCGGACGGCCAGCTTACCGGCGAGTCATACGTGCGCAAGGACGCCGCTGGAGGGCAGACGCGGCTCGCGCTGCGCAATGATCTCGACGACGAATCGGTCTACGCAACCATCGTCCGCAGCCGGCGCATCGTCGATCGGATGGAGGTCCTGCTCGGCGACGAGGTGTATCACTACCATCACAAAATGATGCTCAAAGAGCCGCGCGTCGGCGGGGCGTGGGAGTGGCATCAGGATTACGGCTATTGGTACAATTTTGGCTGCCTATATCCGGATATGGCCAGTTGTCTCATCGCCGTCGACCGGGCGACCCGCGAGAATGGTTGTCTCCAAGTCATTCGCGGGTCGCATAAGATCGGTCGCGTCGATCACGGCAAGACGGGCGATCAAGTGGGGGCGGATCCGGCCCGCGTCGACGCGGCCCTCGCACGCATGGAGCTGGTGTATTGCGAGATGGAGCCGGGCGATGCGCTGTTCTTTCACGGCAATTTGTTGCACCGGTCCGATCAGAACGCCAGTGACCTGCCGCGGTGGTCGCTCATCTGCTGTTACAACACCAGGCACAACGATCCGTTCATTTCGGGCGGCAGGCATCCGAACTACGCGCCGCTGGAAAAGTGGTCCGATGATCGTGTGCGGACAGTCCTTGTAGGAGCGTCGCGGTAAGCGGCTATTTCCCCGGCACTACTCTGCCGCCCGTCGTGCGACCTGGCATCACCGGCGTGCGGGCCTGCCGGATCGTTTCGAGCGAACGCGTTCATTGCGGATTCGCTTGCGGCGACGGAAGCCGGGCAACTCTTTTCAAGCGAAGTTTGCGACAAATCTCTATGGCAAATATCTGCATGCTTGGAACCGGCCTCATCGGCCGCTTTTACACGATGGCCCTGCACGGGCGCCGTTCGCGCGATCGCGTCGGGACGATTTACTCACGCGACGCCGATCGGGCCGCTCAATTCGCAGAGCAATGGAACGTCCCCAGGTACACGACGGATCTGGCCGCGGCCGTCGGCGACCCCGACGTCGACGCCGTGGTCGTCGCCTTGCCCAACAACCTGCACGAGCAGGCCGTGGCGGCGGCGGCCAAGGCGGGCAAGGCCGTATTATGTACGAAGCCCTTAGGGCGCACGGCCGACGAGGCGTTGCGGATGCTCGAAACGGTGGAACGCGCTGGCGTCTTCCACGGTTATCTCGAAGACCTATGCTACACGCCCAAAACGCTGAAAGCGCTCGACTCGGTCCGCCAGGGCGCCATTGGCAAGGTGCTCTGGGTGCGTTCGCGTGAAACGCACTCGGGCCCGCACAGCGATTGGTTCTGGAACAAGGAGATGTCCGGCGGCGGCGCCATCGTCGACCTGGGGTGCCATTGCATCGAGATCGCCCGTAGTTTCATCGGCAAGGACGTCCGGCCGGTCGAGGTCGTCTGCTGGGGCGATACGCAGGTGCACCCCATCGAGGCCGAAGATCACGCCATCGGACTGGTGCGTTACGAGAACGGCGCCATCGGTCAATTCGAGGTGAGCTGGGCGTTCCGCGGCGGCATGGACCTGCGCGACGAAGTGGCCGGCAGCGAGGGCACGATCTGGCTCAACCACTGGCTCCGCACCGGCATGGAGATGTTCACCGCGGCTGGCCAGGCGGGGTACGTTGCCGAGAAGGCTGAGGGCTCCACGGGGTGGATATATCCCGTCGGCGACGAAGTGAGCGCACTAGGCTATCTAGACATGTTCGACGACATGTTCGGCGCCATGGAGCGCGGTGCATCGCCCACAGAGACGTTCTACGATGGCTACGTCGTCAATGCGATCATCGATGCGGCTTACCGATCGATGCAGTCGAAGACGTGGCAAGCCGTCGATCTCCCCCTGTGGCGCGGTCGTGCGGGCGTCCAGAACGTGGCGGTCGTACGCGACTTTGATGCGGACCATTCGTTGATCAAGGAAGAGCGCATGCCCGACGGCTCGCTGAAGGTGATCCTGAGACACAAGCACTCCGGCGCGGTCACGCAGCGGACCGTCGACGCGTAAACCGACGCGAGGCGGCGTTGCCAGTCAGGCGCTCGCGCCCAACGGCGCTTTGGCCAGCACCGAGTAGACGGGGCCCTCGCGCCCCAGCTCGCTGGCGAAGACGATCACTTCGTCCACGCTCATCGCGCCGCCGTCGAAGTCGGCCAGCTTCGCCAGCCGCTCGGCGAGGACGGCGCCCCCATGGCCGCCGCGGCCCGTGCGACCGATCGTCAGATGCGGCGTGAAGGCCCGGTTCTCGCCGCGAAAGCCGAGATCGCAGAGCGACTGCTCAATCTCGAATTGCAGCGCGCAGAACTGTGCAGCGCCCTCCCCTGCACCGATCCACATCGTGCGCGGGCGTTGGGTGGAGGGAAAAGCCCCCACGCCGAGCGCGGCGAGTTCGAACGGCTCGTGCCGTTTGGCCGCGCGAACCGTGCGCAGGCATACTTCGGCCATCTCGCGGTCATCGAGGTCGCCCAAAAACTGGATCGTCCAGTGGAGATTGTCCGGCGCGACCCAGCGCACGCCTTCAGCGACGCCGCGCAGCCGGTCGATCACGCCGAGGGCCGCCGTCTGCACGGCGTCGAGCGCTTCGACGGCGATGAATGTTCGGGTCTTCGGCACGCGCGCTTGACCGCCTCCCAGTCGGAACCAACTCCGTCGATCCTTAGAAACTCAGCATGCGGCGGTAGTCGCTCATTCGCTTCTCGATGTCCTCGATCGTCACCTGGGCCATCCGTTCGATGCCGAATCCTTCGACGTTAAAGCTGGCCGCGACGATGCCGTAGCCGATGGCCGTTTTGAGCGTCTCGGGGTCGAACGCGTCTTGCTTGGCCACGTAGCCCATGAATCCGCCGGCAAACGTGTCCCCAGCGCCCGTGGGGTCGACCAGGCGTTCCGTAGGATACGCCGGCAGCACGTAGGTTTCGTGCTCGCCGAAGAACATGGCGCCGTGCTCGCCCTTTTTGATCACGACGAACTTGGGGCCCATCCGCTGGACCGCGCGGCCCGCGGCAACGAGGTTTTCCGTTCCCGTTAACAACCGCGCTTCGATGTCGTTGATGACCAAGCCGTCGATCCGGTCGAGCAACGCGTCGAGGTCCGTCCGATGGTGATTGATCCACAGGTCCATCGTGTCGGCCACAGCCAGCCGGCGGCCGGGAACCTGTGCCAGGGCATTCATCTGGATTGACGGCATGCCGTTGGCAAGAAACACGAACCGCGAGTTCTGGTGCGGTTCGGGCAACTTGGGGTTGAACTCGCCAAACACGTTGAGGTGCGTCTCGAGCGAGTCGCGATCATTCATGTTCGCGTGGTATCGCCCTGCCCAGAACATTGTCTTGCCGCCGGGCACGACCTCAAGACCCGTGGCGTCGATGCCGCGCCGGTTGAAGAATTCGATATGCTGTTTCGGAAAATCTTCCCCGACGACGCTGATGAGCCGCACGTTGGTGAAGAAGCTGGCGGCCAGCGAGAAATGCGTCGCGGACCCGCCGAGCAGATTCTCGCGGCGATCCGACGGCGTTTCCACGTTATCGATGGCGACGGTGCCGACGACGACAAGCGGCATGACGGTTTGGCTGCGGAGTAGAGGAAGGAGGAAGTGACCTGCCGCGAGCCTGAATCGTGCGTCGAGCCCTGCGGAAAGGCGATTATGCCCGCATCGGTTGCAGGCTCGCAAGGGCGTGTTCGCACCTCACGCCCGCGGAGGCCGCGCAGCATGAGACGGTTGCGGCGACGCGCCGAACGGGCGCTCCGTTCAATTCAATTCCGGATCGATCGGCAGCCGCTCCGCGGGAATGTCCGGCGCGATGATCTTGCGCCCAATACGGCCGCAGATTTCCTTCCAGATCGTCTCGTGGTTGCCAAACACGTCGGCGGGCGTCGCCGGGCATGTCAGCCACCCGCCGACGCTCATTTCGTTTTCGAGCTGCCCGCCTCCCCAGCCCGAATGGCTGCTGAACAGCCGGAACGTGGCCGAAGAGTCTTTCACCAGGGCGTCGATCGCGTCTTTTTGCATCGACATATAAAGTTTTGGCATCACCTCTTTTTCGGCGAGGCGGCGACGATCGTGGATCGCGATCATGGGGCCTGGGACCGGGCCGCCCACGAACACCGGCTCCGCACGGCCGACGGGCGGGCTGCCGATCATCTCCCACACGTCGTCGATCGTCTTGTTGCCGGGACGATTGATCACCACGCCCAGGGCGCCCTGGTCTTCATGCTGAAGCATCAACACGACCGTGCGCGTAAAGTTGGGATCGCGCAGGTGCGGTGAAGCGACGAGGAAATGACCTGCCAGGCTGTTCATGGAAGTTTGGCGGCCCGTTGCTGCGTAATCTCGAGGGCCTTGAGCATGCCGCGGGCCTTGTTGAGCGTCTCCTCGTACTCGGTGGCGGGCACGCTGTCGGCCACCAAACCGGCGCCGGCCTGAACGTAGGCGATTCCCTTTTGAACGACCACGGTCCGCAGCGCGATGCAGGTATCCATATTGCCGGCGAAGTCGATGTAACCGACTGCGCCCGCGTACGGCCCGCGCCGATGCGGCTCGATTTCATCGATGATCTCCATGGCCCGCACTTTAGGCGCGCCCGACACGGTGCCGGCCGGAAGGCAAGCCGCCAGGGCGTCGAACGCGTCGCAATCGTCGCGCAGTTGGCCGGTGACATTCGATGTAATGTGCATGACGTGGCTGTATCGTTCCACGACCATCACGTCAGACAATTCAACCGTGCCGAACTTCGCGACTCGGCCAACATCGTTGCGGCCGAGGTCGACCAGCATGATATGCTCGGCCCGTTCCTTAGGGTCGGCCAGCAGTTCCTCCGCCAGGCGCACGTCCTCGTCCCAGGAGGCTCCGCGGCGGCGCGTGCCCGCGAGAGGGCGCACCGTGACCTGGCCGTTCACGACGCGAACCATGATCTCCGGCGAGCTGCCCACCAGCGTCACTCCGGGCACGCGCAAATAGAACATGAAAGGACTGGGGTTCACCACCCGCAGCGTGCGGTACAACTCAAACGGCGGGACCGTGAACGGCACGGCGAGCCGTTGGCCGATGACCACCTGAAAGATGTCGCCCGCGCGGATGTACTCGACGCACTTGCGGACGGCGGCTTCGTATTGCGCCTGCGTCATGTTCGCTTGGTAGTCCAAGCGCGGTTCGCCGCGGGCGTCGATATCGACCAGCGTGAGATTGTCATCGGGCTGGCTGAGCTCCGCGACGACCGCATCCACGCGCGCTGCCGCGGCGCGGTAGCGATCGTGCAATTCTGCGGCGCTTGCGGCGCCCTTCACGTCCGCCAGCGCCAGGACATGGACGGTCTTGCGAATATTGTCGAACACGACCAAGGAATCGAACAACCCGAACGACAAATCCGGCAGTTCGCGATCGTCGAGGGGAGCATTCGGCAAATGCTCCACGTAGCGCACCGTATCGTATCCCGCAAAGCCGACGGCGCCGCCAATGAAGGGCGGCAGCTCGTCCATGTGCGCGACGCGCACGCGCTGGATTTCGCAGCGCAGCGTCTCCAGCGGATTATCCACCGTGACGTGTTCGGACGACCACTCGCCTGCGCCGCCGGCGTCGCGGCGCCGGATGGTGGCGTTCTTTCCCCGAGCTTCCAGCAGGACGAAGGGATCGCTGGCAACGAAGGTGTACCGCCCAACTCGTTCCCCGCCGATTACGCTCTCGAAGAGCCCCGCGGCCTCGCCCCGATCGAGCCTGGCGAAGGCCTGCACCGGCGAGAGCGAATCGCTGAGCAGTTCGCGATAAACCGGCACATAATCGACGCTGGCGGCCAAAGCGGCAAATCGCTCGAGCGGGGGCAAATGCGCCATCGGACGGATCTTCAAGAATTCGGGGAAGGTTCAGCGTCGGTCGCCGTGCCAGCGTCACTCTAACACCGCCGCAAGCGCCTCACAACGCATTGGGGGCCACCGCATCCGGGGTCGTTTGGATCGCTTCATGTCGTGATGCTTCAAGAGTTTAGCGTCGCCGACGCTTGCCTTGACACTGAAGGGGGCGTGGCTAGAATCCCGTTAGCGTTGGTGCGGCCTCGCGACGCCTACACAGCCGGCAATCGCCGCTGCGATTGCTCCCAGGGACGCTTACGGTGCGCCCTGAGGTTCGCTGCTCCTCGCCCGTACGCCGCCACGCTTATTGCTATGAAATGTCAGAAATGCGACCGAGCGGCGACGTTTCACATCACCGATCTGATCGACGGTGAGCCGAACGAGTTGCATCTGTGCGAGGAATGCGCTCAGGCCTTCCTGCAGCCCGCGACTCAGGAGCCCTCGGAAATGCTGCCCGCCATGGCGGGCCTGCTGGCCCAGCACCTGGCCGTGGGCGAGACGGCCGAAGAGCTGGAGCGGCTCGACCAGAAGGTGTGCCCGGTCTGCGGCATCACCTTCCTGCAGTTCCGCAAACAGGGTCGGTTGGGTTGCCCGCATGACTACGTGTTCTTCGAAAAAGAAATGGAGCCGCTGCTGCTGAGCATCCACGATCAGACGCAGCACATCGGGAAGGCGCCAAAACGCTGCCCGCACGGCGCCGACCAGCAGACGCAACTGATCCGGCTACGTCGGGAAATGAAGGAAGCCGTGGCTGCGGAAGAATACGAACGCGCCTCGCATCTTCGCGACCAGATTCGCGGCATCGAGGCCAACTTCCGCCAGTCGGCGCTCGAGAAGAAGGAAAGTGGGCAGTAGGCCGGCGCTTCGTTTCTGCCTCTTGCCCCTCCTGTTTCATCCCAACGAACCGCCGACCCGTGCCACCTGACCCGCCCATGAATCTCGACGACCTCGCTAGTTCGAGCGGTGAATGGCTGCGGGGCTCGGGCCCCGAAAGCGACATCGTCATTAGCAGTCGCATTCGCCTGGCGCGCAATCTGGCCGATTTCCCGTTTATCTCCAGGGCCACCGACGCCGATCGGGCGGAGATTGAGCGGATCCTCCACAATCAGGTCGACGCCCTCGTCGCTGCGGGAAAGGCGCCCAAGGACTTGCTGTATCTCAAGGTCAGCGACTTACCCGACGTCGATCGGCAGTTTCTCGTCGAACGCCAGCTCATCAGCCGCGAGCATGCGCAGAGCGACGGCGCCCGGGCCGTCGTGATCGATCCGAACGAGCGGTTCAGCGTGATGATCAACGAGGAGGATCATCTGCGCATCCAGGTGATGCAAAGCGGGCTGGACCTCGCCGCCGCCTGGGCAAACATCACTCGCCTGGACGATCTTATTGAAGAACAGGTGACCTACGCTTTCAACGAACGGCTGGGCTACCTCACCGCGTGCCCCACCAACGTGGGTACGGGCGTGCGGGTGAGCGTGATGCTCCACCTGCCGGCCCTCGCCATCACGCGGCAAATCGAAAAGGTGTTCAAGAGCCTGCACAAGATTAATCTCGCCGTCCGCGGACTGTACGGCGAAGGCTCGCAAGCGACCGGCGATTTCTATCAGATCTCCAATCAGGTCACGCTTGGCCAGACCGAGGAAGATCTTGCCAAAAAGGTGTCCGACGTCGTGCCCGTGCTGATCGACTACGAGCGGCAGGCGCGCGACTTTCTGATCCGCGAAAGCCAGGAAACGCTGCACGATCGCGTCAGCCGCGCCTTCGGCATTCTGCGCACCGCGCAGACGATCAGCAGCGAAGAGACGATGCACCTGCTGTCCAGCGTGCGGATGGGCATCAACCTCGGCTTGATCGGCGACCTCGGCATCCCAACGGTCAACAAGCTGCTGGTTCACACGCAGCCAGCCCATTTGCAAAAGCTATCGGGCATGGAACTCGACAAAAACGACGGCAACATCGAGCGTGCGACTTACTTGCGGCGCCATCTCAACGCCGATAAGAAGGGCAACGCGGCGAACAATTGAATCGCTGCGACGCGTCGTGTCGTCATCTCGCTTCCGCGAGACGCCCTCCTCGAGCGCCAAGAAATATGGAACTGATGCGGCACACCGACATTTCCACGACGATGACGTTCTATGTTCGACGCCGCAATGAAACAGGCGTAGGCCACGTCTATGTTACGGGCATCGCGTCGGCTTGGAGTTCGCCCGCGAGCGGGCCGCTACGCGCTGGCGTAGGGCGGCGAGCCGTCAATCGCACGATGACGTAGTAGAACACCGGCGTCAGGAAGATGCCGAACAGCGTCACGCCCAACATGCCGGAGAAGACGGCGATGCCGAGCGTGCTGCGCATCTCCGCTCCGGCGCCGACGGCCAGCGCAAGCGGCACGACGCCGAGGATGAAGGCCAACGACGTCATGATGATCGGCCGCAGGCGGAGGCGGCAGGCTTCGACGGTGGCGTCTTCGGGCGAGGCGCCTTGCGCCGATTTCTCCTTGGCGAATTCCACGATGAGGATGGCGTTCTTGCTCGCCAGGCCTACTAGCACGACGAAGCCGATCTGCACGAAGATGTTGATATCCATCCCGGCCAGCCAGACGCCGATCACCGAGCTGAGCAGGCACATGGGCACGACGAGGATGACGGCCAGCGGCAGCGACAGGCTTTCGTACTGCGCCGCCAACACAAGGAACACGAGCACGACCGCCACGCCGAAGACGATGATCGCCGTGTTGCCCGCGAGGATCTGCAGCAGGGTGAGCTCGGTCCACTGCAGGTCCATGCCTTGCGGCAGCTCGGTCTGGCCGAGTTGATCGACGGTCTTGATCACCGTTCCCGTACTGACGCCTGGCAAGGACCCGCCGTTGACGGCGGCGGCCGTCTTTCCATTGTAGCGCAGCACGAGGGCGGGGCCGCCTGTTTCGCTCACGTGGGCCACGCTGCCCAGCGGCACCATCTCGCCGGACTGGTTTCGCACCTTGAGCTTGGCCACTTGCTCGGGCGTCAGGCGAAACTCCGGGTCGGCCTGGAGGTTCACCTGCCACGTGCGTCCGAACTGGTTGAAGTCGTTCGTGTAAAAGCCGCCCAGATACAACTGCAGCGTCAGGAATACTTCGTTGAGGGGCACGCCCATCGCCTTGCAACGGGCGCGGTCGACGTCGACGTACATCTGCGGCGTCTGGGCGCGGAACGCGCTGAACAGGCCGACTAACCCCGGTTGCTCGTTGCCCGCGGCGGCGAGGCCATCGGCAGATTCTTGAAGCGAGTCGAGTCCCAGGCCGGTGAGGTCGCGAACCATGACCTTGAAGCCGCCGGCGCTGCCGAGTCCGTCGACCGGCGGGGCGCCGAACACCGCGACCGACGCCTCCTGCACGTCGCGGTAGCAGGCGGCGCGCAGCTTCGCGGCAATCGCATCGGCGCCCATCTCGGCGCCGTGGCGATTGTGGAATTCATCGAGCACGACGTAGACGGTGCCGTAGTTCGAACCGATCGCGTTCTGCACGATCGATTGGCCGGAGATGGTAATGGTGTGGGCGATGCCAGGGATACCGCCGCCAGGGGCGTGTTCGTCGGCGGCATGCTCCCCTTCGTCGTGCTCCGATTGGCTTGCACTGCCGCTGCCGCGGGCAATTTGCTCGACCTGCTGCATCACGGCCTTGGTCCGCTCCAGCGACGAGGAGTCCGGCAGCCGCACGTCGACCAGCAGGTAGCCCTTGTCCTGCGAGGGGATGAAGCCCGTCGGCACGCGCGTGAAGCTGAAGTACGTCAGGTACAACAGCCCGGCATAGACCGCAAGCACGATCACGCTAACCCGCAGCAGGGAGCGCACCGTGCCCGCGTAGAGATCGGACGCCTTGGTGAATCCGAGGTTGAACAGCTTGAAGAACCAACCCAGGCCCAGATTGAGCAAACGCGACAGCTGATCTCGCTGCTGATCTTTAGGTTTGAGCAGCAACGCACAGAGGGCGGGGCTCAGCGTGAGCGAGTTGACCGCCGAGAAGAACGTGGACACCGCGATCGTGAGGGCGAACTGGCGGAAGAACTGCCCTGTGATGCCCGTGATGAAGGCACACGGGATGAACACGCACATGAGCACCAGCGAGATGGCGATGATCGGCCCTGTGACCTCGCTCATGGCCTTGTAAGCCGCGGCCTTGGGCGACAGGCCGTGTTCGAGATGGTGTTCCACGGCTTCGACCACGACGATCGCGTCGTCCACGACGATGCCGATGGCGAGCACCAGTCCGAAGAGCGAAAGATTATTGAGGCTGAAGCCCATGCCGGCCATCACGGAAAATGTGCCGACGATGGCCACGGGCACGGCGATCAGCGGGATGAGCGTCGCCCGCCACGATTGCAGAAAGGCGAGCACGACGATGGCGACCAGGATGATGGCGTCGCGCAGCGCCTTGAACACTTCGTGGATCGATTCGTCGATGAAGGGGGTCGTGTCGTAGACGATGGCGTAGTCCACATCGGGCGGAAAACCGAGCTTGAGCTCGTCCATGCGCGCGCGAATCGCCTCAGCGGTAGCGAGCGCGTTGGAGCCGGGTTGCTGGAAGATGCCCAGGCCGATGGACGGCTGGCCGTCGAGTTGGCAGGACGTGTCTTCGGTCTTGGCGCCGAGTTGGATGCCGCCGAACGCGTTTCTGTCGGCGTCCTCGCGCTCGTCTGTGACCAGATCGCGCATCCGCGTGATTTCGCCATCGTCGCCGGTTTTCACGACGATCTCGCCGAACTCCTCCGGCGTGGTTAGCCGGCCGAGCGTGCTGAGGGTGTATTGAAAGGCTTGCCCAGTCGGCACGGGCGGGCGCCCCAGGGCGCCGGCGGCCACTTGCACGTTCTGCTCGCGGAGGGCCGCCACGACGTCGCTGGCCGACAGGTCGCGCGCCGCCAACCGATCGGGATCGAGCCACGCCCGCATGCTGTAATCGAGCTGGCCGAGATAGGTGACGTCGCCGACGCCTTTAATTTGGGCCAGCTCATCGCGAAGGTTGATCGTGGCGTAGTTGCTCAGGTAAAGCTGATCGTACGTCCCCTTGGGCGAGATGAGATTGACGACCAGCAGGATGCTCGGCGACTTCTTTTTGACGCTGACGCCGGTCTGCTTCACTTCGCTGGGCAGCGAGGGCAGCGCGAGATTGACGCGGTTCTGCACGAGCACCTGCGCCATGTCGAGGTTCGTGCCGACTTCAAAGGTGACGGTGAGGTTGTAGCCGCCGTCGTTCGTGCTCTGCGAGGACATGTAGAGCATGTTCTCGACGCCGATGACCTGCTGCTCGATCGGCGCAGCGACCGTGTCGGCCACGACGTTCGAACTGGCGCCGGGATAGAAGCAGCTTACCTGCACCGTGGGCGGCGTGATCTCCGGATACTGGGCGACCGGCAGGGTCATCACGGCGATCGACCCGGCCAGCGTGATGATCACCGAGATGACGGCAGCGAAGATCGGTCGGTCGATGAAGAACTTCGCCATGATGCGAACGCTCGGGCGACTTGCGAATGGAAAGCTTGGGCGGCGGCGGTTTGTGGCGAAGGCCCGTCTTGCGGCGCCGCAAGGAAACTTCAGAACTGGCGGCTACGGAGCTGCGGCGACCGCGGTCGGCTCTGATTCCGCTTCGACCTGCTGTCCCGGACGGACGCGCTGCAAGCCCTTGACGATCACCCGGTCGCCCGCGGCAAGGCCCGACCTGACGATGCGCAGATCTCCTCGCTGATCGCCCAGTTCAACGTTGCGCCGCTCCGCTTTCCCATCCTCGCCCACCACGAAGACGAACCGAATGTTTTGGTCCGTTCCAAGGGCCCGTTCCGGGATGAGCAGCGCCTGGTACGGTTTGCTGATCGGAATGCGAATGCGCACGAACAGGCCGCTCACGAGACTCCGGTCCTTGTTCTCGAACACGCCGCGGAGCCGCGCCGTGCCGGTGCTCGGATTCACTTCGGCCGAGGCGAAGTCGATTTTGCCCTCGTGGGGGAAATCCTGTTCATCGGCCAATTGCACGAAGCAGGGGATTTCCAGCTCGCGCAAACTGCCGGGCGGCGCGTCGGCATCTCCCGTTCGCCGTCGCAGATACCCGAGCATAGACCGTTCGTCGACGTCGAAGTACACGTACATCGGCTGCTCGGCGACAACCGTGGTGAGGTGGGTGCCGTCGGTCATGCCGCCGGTAAGGAGATTGCCTTTGCTCACCAGGGCGCGATCGATGCGGCCGCTGATCGGCGCCTTGACCTCGGTGTATTTTAAGTCGAGGGCGGTGCGATTGGCGTCGGCCTCGGCGGCGATGACCAGGGCCTCGGCCGATTTCGCCGCGGCGACCGATTCCTCGTATTCTTCCTGGGAAATGGCGCCCGTCGGGCGCACCTTTTCGTCGCGGGCCAGCTTCGACTTGGCTAGTTCGGAGTTGGCAGACGCCAGGCCGATGCGGGCGAGCGACTGGTCGTGGATCGCCTGGTACTCGTCGGGCTCGATCGTGAACAGCGTCTGCCCCTCCTGCACGTGATCGCCGTCGTTGAAGTCGATCGTCTTCAGATAGCCGTAGACGCGGGCGCGAATCTCGACGATCTCCGATGCCTCGGTCCGACCGGTGTAGTCGTCCGAGTCAACGACTTCCTGCTGGACGACGTCGGCGACCGTAACTCGGGGCACTGGCTGCTCGGCCGCCGGCGGCGCCTCGTTTTGGCAACCGAAGCACGCCATGGCCATCGCGAGGCTTGCGATCGCGGCAGCGCGTGCGAATGGTCGCCCCATCGTGGCGTCGAACAGCTTGGAAAGGCGGTACATGGGCATCGCGGAGATTCCTTCAGGACGGCGCCTTCTCATGAAAGTCGACGTCACGCTAATAAGTGTGCGAAGGACGTCCGCGGCGGCGATTGATGTGCTCTCCCGTGCCACGTCCCTCGCGTTGCGATCGCCCGACATTGCCTATTCGCCTATTCTGGAGAGGCAAATGGTGCGATTACAATAGGCAACCATTGCTTTTCTCCAGGTTTGTGGTTTTGATGGTTTTCGCACGGCGATTCTCCAGCCTGTGGCGCGCCGCTCATAACGTCGCACCTTCGGGAACGACGCCCATGGCACGCAAATGACCACGCGTGAAAGCCAAGCTGCCGCCAGGATGTCGAACGCAATTGCGGCGTCGGGCGGCATCTTGACTCGTTGGCGATTTGCCATCGTGCTCGCCGCATCGCTGTTGCTGGTTGTGGGCCACCCGCTCGCGACGGATCTGCTCGACGATCAGGGAGCATTTGACGCGGGCGTTTCGCTGCTGATTATGTCCGTGATCGTGCTTGTGTTCGAAGAGCGGCGGCGCCGCATCATCGCGGTCGCGTTGGGACTGACGGCGCTTGTTGGGCTGTGGTCGTCCTACGCATTCCCGGACGGCGCGAACGTTGCATTCGTGGCGTCGTCATACTTGCTCACCGCAGGTTTTTTCTCCTTCGCACTGTTCGGGATTGTGCGCACGATCTTGGTCGGCCAGGTTTCCCACGACGCGATTCTCGGCGCGGTCTGCGGATACCTGCTGATGGGGATCATTTGGAGCCTGCTATACGCCGCGGTCGAGACGACGGCGCCGGGGTCGTTCGCCGCCGCCGGACGCGACGGCGATGCGCCGCTCACTCGCGGCACGCTCAGCTACTTCAGCTTTGTCACGCTGTCCACCGTTGGTTACGGCGACGTCACGCCGGTGACGCCGGCGGCCCGTACGCTCGCCTGGAGCGAGGCCTTGGCCGGTCAGTTTTACCTTGCCGTGCTAGTGGCCGGCTTGGTGGGGTTCATCGTCTCGCAACGGCCGCCAAGAACATTTGAGGATCGAACGGGAGACGCCGACGATCGTCGGCGCTCGTGACGCAGCGCCGAGCGCCTCGGCGATGGATTTTTCTTCAACATTCGCATGGCGCCGCCTGCGCTGACAACAATGCAATTAAGCAGGGCCATAAGCAGGTCGATTCCCGCGTTGCGGCGGCTGGCGTCCTACGATGGCGCCGCCTTTCGCGCGGACCTTGTCGCTGGGGCGACGCTGGCGGCGTATCTCGTGCCGGCGGCGATCGGCGACGCGTCGCTCGCCGGGCTGCCGCCGGAAGCGGGGCTTTACGCCTGCTTATTCGCGGGGCTGACGTTTTGGCTGTTTTGCAGCTCGCAGCACACCGTCATCTCGGTGACCTCCGCGATTTCGCTGCTGCTGGGCTCGACGCTCGGCGAGTTGGCCGACGGCGATCCCGCGCGTTTCAGCGCCTTGGCCGCGGCAACGGCGCTCGTCGTCGCGGCGATTGGTTTGATCGCCTGGCTCATCAAGGCGGGCGCCATCGTGCGGTTCATTTCCGAAGGCGTGCTGGTGGGTTTCAAGTGCGGGGTGGCCCTGTTCCTGGCAAGCACGCAGTTGCCGAAGCTGTTTGGCTTCCACGGCGCTCATGGCAACTTCTGGGAAAACGCCGTGCACTTCATCCGCAGCTTGGGCGAGACGAACGCCGTGTCGCTCGTGCTTGGCGGCCTCGCGCTGGCGGCAATTCTGCTGGGCAAGGCGTACCTGAAGCACAAGCCCGTTGCGCTGCTGGTGGTCGTCGGGGGCATTCTCGCGTCGTGGTTGTTCTCGCTCGACGAGCGCGGCGTCGCGCTCTTGGGCGTTGTGCCGCAGGGGCTGCCGGCCCTGGGCCTTCCTCGCGTGACTTGGAACGACGTCAATGATCTGCTGCCGCTGGCCCTGGCGTGCTTCCTGTTGGGCGCCGTGGAGACGGCGGCGATCGGCCGGATGTTTGCCGCCAAGCACGGCGGCCGGCTCGACGCCAATCAGGAGTTCCTCGCACTCGCGGCGGCCAATCTCGCCGCGGGCCTGGGGCGCGGATTTCCGGTGAGCGGCGGCATGTCGCAGTCGCTGGTGAACGAAGGCGGCGGCGCCCGCACGCCGCTCTCTGGCGCGATGGCCGCGGGATTCATCCTGTTGGTCGTCCTCTTCCTAACGCAACTGCTGCAATCGCTGCCCCAGCCCGTGCTGGCGGCGATCGTCCTGGCGGCCGTGACCGGCTTGTTCAACCTGGCGGCGCTGCGGCACTTCTGGCGCGAGGACCGCCGCGAGTTTGTCGTGGCCGTCGCGGCGCTGGCGGCCGTATTGGGATCGGGGCTGCTTCGCGGCGTGTTGATTGGCTGCGTGATCTCGCTGCTGCAACTCATCCACCGCGCATCGCGGCCGCACGTGGCGCTGCTGGGCCGCATTCCCGGGACGCGGCGCTTCTCCGACCGCCAGCGACACCCGGACAATGAGCTCGTCCCCGGCGTCGTGATCGTCCGCCCCGAGAGCGGGCTGGTGTACTTCAACATCGACCACGTTCGCGACCTGATTCTCGCGCACGCCCGCGAGAGCGCGGAACCGCCGCAGTTGGTCGTGCTCGATCTCTCCGCAGCGCCATACGTCGATTTGCAGAGCGCCCATGCGTTGGCCGAACTCGCTGGCGAGCTGGCGGCAATGGGCGTTCGCCTACAGGTCGTGGAGGCCCGGAGCACCGTCCGCGACCGCCTGCGGCGCGAGGGAGTCGACGGCAAACTTGGCGGCGTCGGTCGCCGCAACTCCGTGCACGACGTCGTCGAAGAATTTCAGAATGCTGGCCACGGCGTTCAAGCTTTTGCATCGCCCCCACAAGAGCCGCCGAGATAACGCGGCAACCTTATCCAACGACGGTTTGCCAACTGCGAAAGGTAACAACCATGAGCGACGCCCCCGAAAAAATGAAGCGGACGAAGTACGAAAAGGAGCTGCAGAAGCTCCAGGCCGAGCTTTGCAAGCTCCAGGAGTGGGTCAAGCACAAGGGCCGCCGCGTGATCGTCGTCTTCGAGGGCCGCGACGCCGCCGGCAAGGGCGGCACGATCCGCGCGATCACCGAACGGGTCAGCCCGCGCGTGTTCCGCGTGGCAGCTCTGCCGGCGCCCTCGGACCGCGAGAAATCGCAGATGTACATGCAGCGCTACATGGCCCACTTCCCCGCGGCGGGCGAGATCGTGATCTTCGACCGCAGTTGGTACAACCGCGCGGGCGTCGAGTACGTCATGGGCTTCTGCACGCCCGAGCAGCACCAGCGGTTTCTCGATCGCTGCCCCGAGATTGAACAGTACATCATCGACGGCGGCATTCAGCTCATCAAATTCTGGCTCGAGGTGAGCGACCGCGAGCAGAAGCGGCGGTTCGAAGCCCGCCTCGACGATCCGCTGAGGCAATGGAAGCTCAGCCCGATGGACCTGCCGTCGCGCAAGCTGTGGTATCAATACTCACGGGCGCGCGACAAGATGCTCGCCGCCACCGATACCGAGCACGCGCCGTGGTACATCCTGCGGTCCGACGACAAGCGGCGCGCCCGTCTCAATTGCATCGCCCACTTGCTGAAGCAGTTTCCGTACGAAGAAGTTCCACGCGACAAGGTGAAATTGCCCAAACGGTCGGAGAAGGGCGCCTACGACGATGACGCTAGCCTGGAAGGCAGGCGGTTCATCCAGGCGGTTTACTGACCGCGAGCGGTCGATTCCGGAAAGAGCCGCGGATCGACGTGATG
>CAYSFP010000090.1:0-24041 GCA_964430075.1 uncultured Planctomycetaceae bacterium
CGGCGGGGAGGGGCTAGGGGAGGGGAGAAGGAAGCGGGTACAAGGATCGCATTTAGAGCGTGTACCCGCTTCTTCCCCCTCCCCAGCCCTCCCCACAAGGGGGAGGGAGCCGGAGGTTTCAAAATTGAATCAGAGGGGATCTTTTGAACCCCACGACCGCGCCGCCGATCGCGCCGCCCTCGTCGAGCTCGCCCAGTGGTGCCACCGCTTCAGCCCGTGCGTGGGCCTGGAGGACGCCAACGCTCCCGAAACCCTGCTGCTGGACGCCACGAACCTCGCCCCGCTCTACGGCAGCGAAACGGCGCTGGTGGAGCAGGTCTCCCGCGCACTCAAGCGCCGCGGCCTCGACGCGCAGCTCGCGCTGGCCGACACGCTCGGCGTTGCCTGGGCGCTAGCCCACTACAACTCGAGTGCCACTGGCGTGCCGCCAGTGAGACGTGGGTACTCGCTTGGCACTTCAGCACTGGCGACACGCCAGTGGCACTCGGGCGTTGAGGCTCTCCCCACCGCGGCGCTGCGGCTGCCGCAGGAGATGCTCGACACGCTCGCCCACCTGGGCGTCGCCTGCGTGGGCGATGTGCTGGCCCTGCCGCGCGAGCAGTTGCGGTCGCGGTTTGGGCCGCTGCTGCTGTTGCGGATTGACCAGTGGCTCGGAGCGGCCCGCGAGGTGTTCGCGGCCGTCGATCCGCCGCTGGAGTTTGCCGTCGAGCAGGCATTCGAGTACCCGCTCGCGCGGACCGATGCGATTCGTTTCACGATCGAAAAACTGCTGGAGCGGCTCGCATGGCTGCTCGCGGCGCGGCAAGCGGGGGCGCTGGCCGTGGCGTGCCGCATCGACTGCGAAGGAGCGCCGGCCGCGGCGTTCGAGTTCGGCCTGTTCCAGCCTACCGCGAGCGCGCGGCAGCTCTTGGAACTCGCGGATTTGCAACTCGAACGACTGCGGCTCGCGGGGCCGGCCGTGGGAATCGAAGTGCGCGTGCTGCGGCACGCCCCGCTCGAGGAGCGGCAGGGCGTGCTCTTCGAAGAAAACCGCACGCTGGGCCAATCGCGGCCGCTGGCGGCGCTGGTCAACCGGCTCGCCGGCCGATTGGGGCGCGACGCGGTCGTGCGGTGCCGCTTGGTGAGCGACGCCCAGCCGGAGCGGGCGTTTCGCGCCGAGCCGCTGGTGGGGCGGGTGCGCCGCATCAAAAGATCCAAGCCGCGCGAGGCGACTCCCTCGCAGGACGCCTCAACCGGCCTGCTCGACCGACCGCTCACGCTCTTGGCCCAGCCCGTGCCGCTGGAAGCCATGTCGGTGGCGCCGGAGGGCCCGCCGATTTCCTTCCGCCGCGGCCGCGAACGGCACACGGTGACCCGGCATTGGGGCCCCGAGCGGATCGAAACCGGCTGGTGGCGCCGCGAGCGCGCGCTGCGCGACTACTACCGCGTGGAAACGAGCGCAGGCCTCCGCTTCTGGCTCTTCCGCCGCCGGCAGGACGACGCGTGGTTTTTGCATGCGTGTTTTGGGTGAAGAGGAGGGAGGAACCGCCAAGGACGCCAAGAGCGCCAAGGTCGGAAAAGACAAGGGAGAAGGGAACCGCTGATGAACGCTAATAAACGCTGATGATAAAAAAAGACTTTATTAGCGTTTATCAGCGGTTTTATCCCCTCCCTTTGTGTCTTCGCGCCTTCGTGATTCACTTGACGCTCTTGGCGTCCTTGGCGGTTCAAACTCCGATGCGTTACGCCGAGCTTCACTGCCGTACTAATTTCTCCTTTTTGGAGGGCGCCTCGCACGCCGAGGAATTGGTGCGCACGGCGGCCGAATGGGGCTACGCGGCGCTCGCGGTCACCGATCGCAACAGCCTCGCGGGCGTCGTGCGCGCCTACAGCGCCGCGAAAGACGTGGGGCTGAAGCTGATCATTGGCGCGGAGGTGACGCCGGCCGATGCTCCCAACGCTGTACTGTGGGCGACCGATCGCGCCAGTTACGCCCGGCTGTCGCGGCTGCTGACCGTCGGGCGGCGGCGGGCCGAGAAGGGCGACTGCCGGCTCACGCTCGATGACGTGGCCCAGCACAGCGCGGGGTTGATCGCGGGAGTGCTGCCGCGGTTGGGCCGCACGACGGCGGGCCCCCACGACGCCGACGCCAACGTGCTTCGGACTGGTCGCTTAAGCGACCAGTCCGCCCCGCCAAGCAGGTTGGCCCCCGCGTTGAGATTCGCGACCGATTCTGAGCTTGCCGAGTTGCACGCCTACCGCGACATCTTCGGCCCGCGCGGCTACCTGCTCGCCGAGCTGCACTACGGCACGAGCGACGAGCGGCGACTGGACGAACTCGTACGGCTGTCGCAAGCCAGCCGCCTGCCGCTGGTCGCGGCGGGGGACGTACACTACCACGCCCGCGAGCGGATGCCGCTGCAGCACGTGCTCACCGCCATCCGCCACGGCACGACGGTGGCCGAGCTCGGCGACCGCTGCCTGCCGAACGCCGAGCGGCATCTGCGCACGCTCGAACAACTCCAAGCGATCTACTGGCGCCAGCCGGCGGCGCTGCGGCGCACGATCGAAATCGCCGACCAGTGCACGTTTTCGCTCGCCGAGCTGCGGCCCGAGTACCCCGAGGAGCTGGCCCCCACCGGCGAGCAGCCGATGGCCTACCTGCGGCGTCTCGCGTGGGAGCAGGCCGCGATCCATTACAGCGGCGCCATCCCCGACAAGGTGCAGGCGCTCATCGAGCGCGAACTCGACCTCATCGAGAAGCTCAAATACGAAGCCTTCTTCCTCACCGTATACGACGTCGTGCGGTTCGCCCGCGAGCAAGGCATCCTGTGCCAAGGCCGCGGGTCGGCGGCCAACTCGGCCGTGTGCTTCGCGCTGGGCGTGACCGCCGTCGACCCCGGCGAGCACGAGATGCTGTTCGAGCGGTTCGTCAGCGAGGAGCGCAAGGAGGCGCCGGACATCGACGTCGACTTCGAGCACGAACGCCGCGAGGAGGTGCTGCAGTATGTCTACAACAAATACGGCCGGGAACGCGCGGGGCTCGCGGCAACGGTCATCACCTACCAGGCCCGCAGCGCGGTGCGCGACGTGGGCAAAGCGCTGGGCCTGTCGCTCGACCGGGTCGACGCGCTGGCCAAGAACGTCGATGCCCGCAGCGAGGGCGAGCTGCTCGCCAAACGCTGCACGCAGAGCGGCGTCGATCCCCAGTCGCAGTTGGGCCGGCAACTCATCGCGCTGGTGAAGCAGCTCATCGGTTTTCCGCGGCACCTCTCGCAGCACGTGGGCGGCATGGTGATGACCCGCGGACCGCTGTGCGAGGTCGTGCCGATCGAGAACGCCGCGATGGCCGACCGCACGGTCATCCAATGGGACAAGGACGATCTGGACGAACTGGGCATCTTGAAGGTCGATTGCCTGGCGCTCGGGATGCTCACGGCGATTCGCAAGTGCTTCGCGCTGGTCGAACAGACCACGGGGCGGCGGCTCACGATCAACGCCGTGCCCGACGAAGACCAGGCCGTGTACGAGATGATCAGCCGCGCCGACACGATCGGCGTGTTCCAGATCGAAAGCCGCGCCCAGATGAGCATGCTGCCGCGGCTCAAGCCCGCGACGTTTTACGACCTGGTGATCGAGGTGGCGATCGTGCGGCCCGGGCCGATCCAGGGCAACATGGTGCATCCGTACCTGCGGCGGCGCAACCAGGAGGAGCCGGTCGACTATCCCAGCCCCGAAGTGGAGCACGTGCTGCGGCGCACCCTCGGCGTGCCACTGTTCCAGGAGCAGGCGATGCAACTGGCGGTGGTCGCCGCGGGATTCACCGGCGGCGAGGCCGACCAACTGCGGCGGGCGATGGGCGCCTGGCGCCGCTCGGGGATGATCGACGGCTGCCGCAAGAAGCTGATCGACGGCATGCTCGCCAAGGGATACGCGCTCGAATTCGCCGAGCGGTTGTTCGAGCAGATCCGCGGCTTCGGCGAGTACGGCTTTCCCGAATCGCACGCGGCGAGCTTCGCGAAGCTGGTCTACGTCTCGGCGTGGCTGAAGCATTATTACCCCGCGGCATTCGCAGCGGCGATGATCAACAGCCAGCCGATGGGGTTTTACGCCCCGGCGCAGCTCATCCGCGACGCGCGCGATCATGGAGTGGAAATATGGCCAGCGGATGTAAATTCGAGTGAGTGGGATTGCACGCTTGAAGAAGTGGGCAGTGGGCAGTGGGCGGTGGGCGGTGGGGAGGAGGAAACAAAGGTTAGCGCCGGTGAGGCGGATGAAATCAAAACAAACCTCCGGCTCCCTCCCCCTGGCGGGGAGGGTTGGGGAGGGGGGAGGCACGACGGTGGAGATTGCCATGGCAACGCGTGTACGCGGGACATCCCCCCTCCCCTAACCCCTCTCCATCAAGGGGAGGGGAACGGAAGGATCTACGCCCTACGGTTAGGGCTGCGGCTCATCCACGGTTTGTCCGACGCCGCTGCGCAATCGATCGTTGCGGCTCGCTCTACGCCCTATCGTTCCGTGGCAGAGCTCGCCACCCGCGCCGGCCTGGGTCGCAGCGCCATCGCCCGGCTCGCCGAGGCGGACGCCTTTGGTTCGCTCCAACTTGACCGCCGCTCCGCCCTCTGGCAAGCGCTCGACCAGACGCCGCGCGTCGAAGAGTTGCCCCTGTTGGCGGGGCTGGACGAGGACGATTCCCGGCCCCCAACCCTGCCCAGCCTCACGCCGCAGGAGGAGGTCTACGCCGACTACCAATCCTCCGGCCTGACGCTGCGGCAGCACCCGGTGTCGTTTTTCAGGGCGGAGTTGGACGCCCTGGCAGTCACCCCGGCCGTGGGCCTCTTCGACTGGCCGCACGGCCAGCCGGTGAAGGTGGCCGGCCTGGTCCTCATGCGGCAGCGGCCCGGCACGGCCAAGGGCATTACCTTTGTCACGCTCGAGGACGAAACGGGCATCGCCAACCTGATCGTCCACGCCCGCACGTGGCAGCGCTACGAGCTGGCGGCCCGGCGGGCGACGGCCCTGATCGCGTCGGGCCGCCTGGAGCGGAAAGACCGGGTGGTCCATATCATCGTGACCCGCCTGGAAAACCTGCAGTCGCGGTTGCAGGAGCTGCGCCACCGATCGCGGGATTTCCGGTGAGGGAGGCCGGAAAAGTGTCGGCCTCTCGCTCCGCGAGAGGAACTTCGTCTCGCGAAGCGAGACGACGACACGAAGGAAATCGCGTCCTACCGGCCGAATCTTTGCTTCGTCCGCAGCCAGCAATCACAATGGAGACGGGCCTTGATAAGTGCAACCGGAACATCGGCATGCGACGACTGAGCATCTTGACTGCAGCGCTCGCCTTCTGCGCGCTGCCCGCCGCCCCTGCCCACGCCTACATCGCCAACGACCGCTGGGAACACACCGCGACGGATGGTTTGACCGGCCCCCTGGGCACGCCGGTCACCGTGACGTGGAGCTTCGTGCCCGACGGCACGCTCATTCCCGGCGCGGAAAGCAATCTCCTGAATTTCTTGGACGTCAATTTCGGGGCCGGACAGGGCGGCCCGGATCTCACCCAACGACCGTGGTTTTGGATCTTCGACCAATCGTTTGCAAGGTTAAGCGCCCTCTCGGGCATCACCTATGTTTATGAGCCGCACGACGACGGAGTGGAATTCAGCAATGTGCCCGCCACGGACGGCGGACTTCTGGGCGTTCGCGGCGACGTGCGATTGAGCGGAAAATCGTACGGCATAGGCAACAACACCCTGGCGTCGAATTATTTCCCCGATTTTGGCGACATGATGATCAACACCGATCAGGTCGCTTATTTGTCGAATTCCGCCTTGAATTACCGCCGCTTTCGCAACACGCTGATGCACGAATTGATGCACGGCATGGGGATCAGCCATGTGAATTCGTCCGACGCCCGGTTCCTCATCGAGCCGTCGCTCGACCCGTCGATCGACGGGCCTCAATTGGACGACATTCTGGCGATGCAGCGACTCTACGGCGACGTGCTCGAGAAGAATGGCGGCAACGACGCCCCGCTGGCGGCCACGCCTCTGGGCAACTTAGGCGTTGGAGCACCGTTAATCCGCGGCACATTGGGCGATTCCACGGCCGTGGCGGCCGGAGCCGTTGATTTTCTGAGCATCGATGGCGACTCCGACGTCGATTTTTACCAATTCACCATCTCGCAACCGCTGGAGGTCTCGCTCGCCGTGACGCCCAAGGGCGCAACCTACCAGATCGGACCGGTCAACGGACCACAATCGAGCTACAACGCCCGTGCTCTAAACGATCTGAGCCTGGCCCTCTTCGACGCCTCGGGATCGCTGCAAATCGCCTCGGCCAATGCCTTCGGGCCCGGGTTCGGCGAATCGCTGCTGCGCGACCTCCAGCCGGGCTCCTACCTGGTTCGTGTGACGGGCTCGCTGAACGATGTCCAGCTCTACGAGATCGCCTTGCACGCCACGCTCCAGGGCCCCGAGGCATTGACCTGGGTCGGGGCATCCGCCGGCGGCGTTTGGGACGTCGACGCGACGGCAAATTTCCATGACGGGACCGCAGCCGACGTGTTTCGCAACGGCGACGCCGTAACGTTCAACGACTCCGCCGCAACGACCAACGTCGCGGTCATTCAGCCGGTCGCGCCTGCCAGCGTCTCGGTGCAGACGGCCGCGAATTACAGTTTCCATGGCGTCGGCGGCATGACGACAGCGCAGTTCTCGGTCGACGGCGGCGGAGCAGTCGAGCTGGCCACGCCAGGCAACGCGCTGGCGAATGTAAGCGTCGCGAGCGGCACGTTGATCGTCTCGGGTCTGGGAAACGCACCGATGTCCGGCGCGATTCACGTCCATGAGGGAGCGACGCTCGAGCTGGTCGGCGTGCAGAGTTTTGCCCCGTCCAGCACGATTGCCGGAAGCGGCCTGATCTCGGGCAACGTCACAACGCCTGGGAACATCGCGCCAGGCGAATTGACGGGCAGGCTCCAGGTGGACGGCTATGTCGTCCTGGAAGCCGGAAGCACGTTGTCGATCGAGATTGGCGGGCTGCTTGCCGGCGAGGATTACGACGTTCTCGCCGTCCTAGGCGACGCCACGCTGGACGGCGAACTCGAGGTGTCCCTCGTCAATGGATTTCACCCCTCGGCCGGCGCGGCGTTTTCAATCATCAACGCCAACGCGCTGATTGGTCAGTTCGCCGGCCTGAGCCTACCGTCCTTGTCCGGCGGACTCATCTGGCAAGCGTCCTATTTTTCCAACAGCATGTTGCTATCGGTCAGTGCGGCGGTCGCCTTCGCCCCGGCTGATTTCAACGAGGACGGCCTGGTGGACGCCGCCGACCTGGCTATCTGGCGAACGGGCTTTGGTCTGGCCGAGGGCGCCAGCCGCGCCGATGGCGATGCCAACGGCGACGGCGCCGTCAATGGCGCCGACTGGCTGATCTGGCAGCAGGGACTCACTCACTCCGGCCACGCCAATGTGGCCGGCACACCCGTCCCCGAACCGGCCGCATGGATCTTGGTCGCCGCTGCGACGGCGGCACTCTGCGGGCGCCGTCCACGGCGTTAGAACGCGTTTGACTTATTTTAAAGCGTCAAGGCCGCGGCTTCTGAAGCCGCGGCGACTGGTTCCAGTATCCGCTCCACGATACGGCTCCCACGTCGACGTGCGGCGACGCGTCAACAGCGGCGCCGGTCTTGCCCAACTCGCGCGACGCCCTCGCTTCACTCGCCGCACCCCCGACTCGCTGCACCGAAAATGCAGCGCCACTGCCCGCGTTCCCTCTCCCCGATCACACGCAAGAGCTTCGAGACGCATCTCCTTCGAGTACGGAGTCATGCGAATCCTCCTTGTGAAAAAGGACGTTCGCCAGCTTGCCTCGCTTGCTCAGATGGCGCTGGGCCTTCGGCTGATGCGCTCTGATAGGCGGCTCCCTCGGCGTGCCCGTGGCGAAGCCTTGTGCACGGGACGCCCGTTCGTCAAATTCTTCAGTCGCTGCGGACGCGCTTAGCCGAAGATGCGGCGGCGACGGGCTAAGTGCATCGCGCCCAGAAGGGCAATCGACGCCAGGCCAGCCGTCACCGGCTCGGGAACTGCGGAGACTGATCCGACGGAAGTGGCCGTGAAGTCGGCGCCGAGATTCTGCTGCCAAATCAGGAAGTCACTTCCATCGGTATCGCCGTCTCCATCCGCATCGCCCAGGGCGCCGGTCCCGTAGGCGCTCTTCCAAACGGCAAGGTCCTGAGCGTCGACGTCGCCGTCGAAGTCGTTGTCGCCGGGAATGCCGTCGAGAAGGCGGAAATTGTCGAAGTACGCCGTCCCTGCAATCATTTGGGAAGGCGTGCCGAAGGCAGCGGCGAGGGCTGAAATGTCAGCGTCGGTCAACTGGCTGAGGTTCGTGCCGCTGGGCCCGCCGTCGACGAACCCCGTGGTGGCGAGCGCCTGGCCATTGAAGAAGACCGTGTATCGATTCATATCGAAGTCGAACGCCACGGCAAAGTTATTCCACTCGCCGGACTCGACGTGCATGCCCGTTTCCACGAAGGCGGCGTCCACCTGCCGCTGGTAGATCACGTCGCGGGTGGTGGCGTCGACGCCAAAGGAACCCAAGAGTCCGATGCCTTGGGCCCCGTTCTCGTCGTAACCTTCCATGCCAAAGAAGGGCCCGAACGCGCCGTTGGTGGCGCCGGTGGCGATTACCGCCATATCCCAAGTAACAATCATGAAGCGATTGGCAGGGAATGTGCGACCGGGGAATGCCGTGGCCAGGGGCACGGCCCAACGGTTGTCGATGCCCGGTGCGCGATCGACTTTCACGGACTTGGCCCCAAACTCGGCCTCGACGTCCTGAACCACGGCCGTGCCGGCCCCGGCGCCGAGCTTGATCCACCCCTGCTGCCCACCCAGATTTCCAAGAGTGAAGTTTTCGAAGCCGTTGGTCTCGACCGCCACACCTGCCGCAAAGCAGGCCTGAGAGAGCAGCGCCAATGTGAGTGTCGCGGCGCAGTGCCGCGCGCGTCGTAAGACGGAAAGTGCCATGTTCTGTTCCTTGGAGACGGGGATCGACTTCGCAACGGCAGGCCGAATTGGCCATGGGATCGAGGCGGCAGGCAAACCCGGCGATTTTGCGTTCGCGATCATCACCCCTGCTGGGTCGTACTCAACATTCTAGTTGGGTTGAAAAAATGCCACAACAAACTGGCAGCCCTGTTTGCCCGATCCGCAAGGATTCGCGCGGCCAGTCCGCCGATTCTTTGGGCATAATCGATACGCGCGGCAAACCGGCCGAGGGGACGCCCAACTGAAGCGACAGCCTTGGTTTGCGCTCTGCCAGCGCCCGCCAAGACGTTCTAACCTGGGCAGGCGCCTGCACGCGGAGTTGCACCAACTCACAATGGAACGATGGGCGCTGCACGCCCCAAATTGGGGTCTAGAACCAAAGCGTGCGCCTCGCAGGGCTCGCGCGGTCAGTAGTAGTCCGTTGCAGAAACGGCAACGGCGGTCGGCGTGTGAGACAAATTGGGACTGCCCAGTCGCCTCACCGCAGGAGAGACGGCGTGATCGGCTTCGACCTCTTCGATGAGTCGCGCAATTTCGGACTCGAGCGGCTCGAGAAAGTCGATCATCGCCTGCATTTCTGCGAGACTTCTGCCGCCCACACGTCCGGCAATCAACAGCCGTCCAATCGGACGATCGCCATAGGAGAGGGGCAGCACGATTCGCCATGCCCCGTCGTGCGCAGCCGCATCATCGGACTTCCAACTCGCGTAAAACGATTCGTGCAGGTGCGGAATACTGACGTTGAGCTTGAGGCTCGCCAGCCGGTGGTCGGCCGCCGCCTCGCGGAGGGCGTCCCAAATGACCGTCCATTGTCGACGCCCTTGAAGCTGTACGGCGTGGTCGGTTGCACCTTCCGCAGCGGGCGAACTGAACCTCACGCGACGTACCACGCGACCCGCGAGAGACTGCAAATGGGACCTGACGAGCGACAGCTCTGCGTGGCCGAAGACGCGACTCGCCGCCAGCGCGACCACAACGCTGCCGGCCGAGGCCAGCGCGTAGATCTCGCGATCAGTGAAATAACTAAGAATGGCGCCTGCGCAGGTAATCGCGGTGAATCCCGCGGCCATCGCCGCGGTCTGCCCCGCGCTCCAGCCGCGCAACATCAGTGCGTGATGCAAGTGGCCGCGATCCGGAGTGAAGATGCTTTGCCCCGTCGTGACGCGGCGAATCATCGCGGCCGCAGCGTCGAGGATGGGAATGGCACAAATGGCAATCGGAACGAGCAACGCCTGGGCCGCCTGTTGCTTGATTGAGCATCTTATGGCGACGCACGCAACGAGCCATCCGATCAACATGCTGCCTGTATCGCCCAGATAAATCCGGGCAGGCGGCGCGTTGTATCGCAGAAAGCCAACGAGCGCCCCGGCCATGCTAAAACTCGCCAAGGAGGCGACCGTTGCATGCTGCATTGCCGCGATAACGCCCAAGGTAAAGCAAACGACGGCGCCGATCGACGACGCGAGCGCATCGGACCCGTCGATCAGATTGAACGCATTGATGGCGCCCAGGCAAAAGAAAATGGAAAAGGGAATGCTGAAGTCGCCAAGAGGCAAATACCAGCCGAGCAACGAGATGCCCTGAAAATGAAACCCGGCAGCCGCCAGCAACGAGGCGCTGAGCACCTGCCCGATGAGCTTGTAGATGCCTGTTAGGCCAACGATGTCGTCGATCAGGCCGACCAAAATCAGAACGATCGCCGAAGGAATTGCTGAATTCCAGTAACCGTCAGAGGGCCCCAGGCCATTGGGTTTCAGCAGCCAGAGGACTGCGATCATTCCAAGAAGCGCGGCCAACCCCACGGCAAGGCCGCCGCCAAGCGGCACAGCCTGGGCTTGGTTCTTGCGACGTCCATCGGGGGCGTCGACGGCCCCGAGTCGCTTCGCGGCCTGGGCCACTAGCGGCACCAGAACCAAACTCGCGACAACGGCTGTCGTCACAGCCAAAGTGGCTTCGAGCCACGACATGGCGAATCGCCTTGCGGACAGGACAACTTCTTTAATGCAACCGCGAAACCGAAGAGGCGCGCCGCGCGAATCAACCGTCGTCCAATAGTCAGGCGGCCGCCGCAAACCTCAGCCCTCATTAAACATGTGGAAAAAGGCCTGTCAAACGCTTTGAAGATATAATTCCCGGGTGCAACCAGTTGATTGCACAATAGAATGCAGATTGCATGATCCTCAAGGAACGAACCGAGCGATCCCCAGCAGTCGGATTTCGCTACTGCTGTAGGACAAATTGCGCAGTCTCCCGAAGACCTCGCCAGTTTCCATTTTTTCCGCGATAAAATCGTTGACATCAACACAGGCGCCGCTTAATCTCGGGAAGAGGTTTTGATGTGTTGCGGGTCGGTTCCGGATTTTTCGGGCGCGTTGCGGGTTCGCCGCGGCCGGACGATGCATGGAATCAGACCTCGCAGGCAGGACAGATTCGCAGACAGGACAGAGAAGTGCAGGGCTGGTGAGAAAGTGATGGCGCTCGGGTCGCATCAGCCATGTGTGCGAACACCACGGTTTCACCTTCGTTTTAGAGGATCACGCTAATGACTTGCATTCATCCCTTCCTCGGTAGCGCATTAGGGCGTACCGTGGGCCGAGCGATCGCAATCGCGTGCGTTGTGACATTGGGCGCAAGTGTAAGTAACGCCCAGGAGATAATTATTGATGGCGGCGGGTTCGAGGCCGGCGCCGGCTACAGCACATCGTTCCTGGCCACGGGCCAGTTGGAAGGTCAGCCGGCTTCAAATCCCTGGCTTCGCGAGAGCAACCAAACGAATTTTTCGATTGGGATTGTGCAGAACTCGGTCGTGGGAAGCGGGTCGCAGTCTGCTCAACTGACAAGGGCAAGCAGTGAAGACACGCGCTGGGGCATCAGCCCTGGGCTCGGTTGGCCGAGCTTGCCCTTACTCGTCGTCGATTTTGACATGTACGTCGAGGATGCGGGTGGCGGCGCGGCGTTTGGACCGTTCTTCGGCGTCGAGGTCTACGACACCGATGGCGTGCTCGGTCGCCTCGGCATGCTTGGCGTCGATGCAACGACTCGCGAAGTGCTCTACAGCACGGCTGCCGACGGACTAGTGGGAACGACCGGCAACGACCTTGTGAATTTTAACGAGTGGAACCATTTCCGGATGGTGTTCGACTATCCGGGCAGCAGGTACCGCGTGGAAGTCAACAATGTGGTGTTGGACTCGAACATCGGATTCGAGGGCGGCAGTGGTTTGCAGCAGTTCACCGATGCACCGATGGTTGCGCTCGCTGCTGCCGGCGGTGCGGCATCGCAGGCCATGTCGGGGACCGCGTTTTTTGACAACTACCTGGTCAGACAGTATGCGAATAACGCCGCCATCCCGCCCGCCGACTTGATCCCCGAACCGGCGAGCCTTGGCATGGCTGGCTTGGCATTCGCTGCACTGAGCGCAGTGGGTCGCTCACGCAAGATGCGTAAACAACTCGCTTAGCGATGGCGCTCAAGCGAGTCGAACGAAGTGATCGAAGCGATAATTTTGCTAGACATTTTCGGACGGGTCGCCTAAAGTGTCCAGTGGAATGACATCTTGAAACCTGAAGCATCGCCGATATAGAGAGAATCCGATGACAAAAACGAGCATCCTAGTGCGCAGCGTCGTGGTGGTGCTGGCCGCCTTGGCATGGTCCGGCGCCGAGAGCGTCGCTCATGCCCAGGACGGCGGGTCTGCCTCCGCTGCCGGCCCGCAGGCCTTCAATCCGTTCGCGTCCTTTTCGTTGAATCGCTTTGCGTTCAACACACTGGGCTTCCTCCAGGTTGGCGATGCCAGCCCGTTCCAAGCCGGCGCTGCTAGCAGTGGTGGCGGAGTTGGAGGGGAGGTCGCAGAAGCCGTGGTGGTGCGGCCGCCGTATCGGCCGCCGGTCCGCAGCCCGTACCGTCCGCCACCACGCCCGCCGTTTTAATGGAGTGGAGGCCGATTCGCACGTTCCGTGCATCGGATCTCTCCAACCGAAGGTTTCAAAGGCGGTGCAAGCAATCTGCTTGCACCGCCTTTTTCTATTTGATGCGTTCAAGCGAGCGGCAGTGCGTCGCGTACTATGGAACCGCTGCGGACGCCGTACCCTGGGCGTCGTTGCGATTGACCCATCGCACGAAGAAGTCGGCTCGCAGGATTTGCGAGACGTAGCGAGCGATCGCCTGATCCGGCGTTTCTTGCAGGATCAGCATGTCCCCAGCCTGCACGAGAATATTTTGCCGCGGATCCCTTAGCGCTTCGTCCAAGTCGACGCGAATCATCACCTGATGATCGGAACCGGGCGTTTTGCGCAACACGGTCAAGAGGTTCGGCGAGGGATTGCCCAGTCCGCCAACAATGATTTGCCCGTTGAAATTGCTCGTGTTCACGCCGCCGTTGAGGAGCGGGCCGCGCGCCTTGAGCACCGCCTCAACGACGGTCAGGTCGTAGTTGGACGGCAGCGGGAATTCGCCGGACGGCAACAGGCCGCCGGTGTAGAAGAATTCGGGATCGCGCCCCCGGACCGTTACGATATCGCCGTTGTGGAGCAATATGTCCTCGGGCGTGAAATTAATCTGCTCCCCGGGTCGGGTTCTGAGCGGGATGCGAGTGATCTGAGGCCGGTCGGGGCCTTCAGCGGGTACGACGCCGGCGCCGTTCGCGGGCTTCCAATATCCGCGTTGGATAATGACCTCGCCGGTCGACTCCAAACCTGGAAGGCCGCCGGTGCGGGTCAGTGCGTGTAACACATCGTTCTCATAGGCTGACAGCACGAGCGCGTCGCCAGTGCCCTGGCGGCCGCCGCCAATGGTGGTTTCCGTGGTGCCGAGCCCGAGCAAGGACTCGTTACGCAGCGATACCTGTCGCTGAGCCGAGTCTTCGCGAATGACGATCACGCTGACGGTTCGCGGCTGCATCAGCGTGACCAGGATGCGCTGTGCTTCCTCGAGAAGTAACTCCTTCTCCAAGTAGGCATCGACTACTTCCTTTTCTGCCTCTTCGATAGTGAGTCCTTCGAGCTTGACGGAGCCCGCCAGCGGCAGGGAAATCGTCCCGTCCGCACGAATCGGGAGGGGATAACCGATGGAGGGCGTCAACTCGGCCGCCGCGGGATTATAGACAGGCGGAGGCGTATCCGCCGAACCGATGATGCCCTCGATATAGACGGCCAGGATGTCACCAGGAGCCAGCAAGTATTCTTTCGGCTTCTGCTGCCGCAGAAGAGTTAAATCGATCGGCTCAAACCCCTCGCGGGATTTCGCGAGCAGTTCTTCCGGAAGCATTCGCACCGGGACGCCGTGCGCGATGGGGTTGGTAATCGCTGCGCAACCCGAGAAGAGCGTGCATAGCACGACGCTTGCCGCGATGGACAGCGGCGCGGCGCACTTCTGCTGTGCGCGCTCCGGGCGCTGGGATTGGCCGCTGAAGCGACGCAGGCCGGATCGCCGTGCGGAGTGCGTTCGTCGCGCGTGCGCCGGATCGAACCCCGCGCTGGGGCGCGACTGCGCGTCCGGTTCGGCGCATCGCAGGCTCGATTTTCTCGAAGTAGCGAGGGACATCAGTGCGTCGTGCTCGGCTCTGGGGAACGAAGGGGGGACACGGCACGGCGGAATCTTTGCGTGGCGCTGGTCGCCGATCCGTCGCCGGACGGCTCGATCACTAGCGGCCGGTCGACGGGGAACGCGGCAGCGCCGTCCTGCTCGGGAACGCTGGCGCGGCGGAACCGCTCGGCGGCGTCGCTCGTCGCCGGCGCGGAGGGATTCGTCGGAAGCATCGCCGGCACGGCCGCCGAGGCCCCTCCAAAACCTGCAGGGCCCGGGATGCCAGGCAATACTGCCGCGGTTGACAAACCGACTTCGGTCGAGGCGACACCCGTCACGCCGCTCGTGCTGGCAGTTGGCGCCTGGGCGGCGTCCAGGGCGGTCTCTCCGACCGCCTGCCTGAACATGGCCGTCGCGGCGTCGGACGTTTCGGCTGCGATTGCCTGCTGGACGGCATTGGCCACATCGAATCCGTCGGTGGCTGGAAGTTCGATCGGTTGAATTGGCTCGAATGGAACCACCGGCGTCCTGCCTGCCGACGCGGAACGTGCCAGCGGGACGATCCCCGTGTACGAGCCGGTCCGATTGCTGGTCTGGGGATCCGGTCCCACGCCGCTCGATTCCCGCCGCGTCGCGCCGGAACCATTGATGCCCGGCGGATAGCTCAACCCCTCGCCGTCCAGGGGTGCGGCTGAACCGCCGGCGTCGCGCGCCGCAGGCGGAACAATCCCGCCGTTGGGCGAGGGCAGCGGCTCTTGGGGATCGCTTAGCGATTCGCCGTGATAGGACGGGGGCGCAACACCATCCGCTGGAGACGACGGCCCTTCCATCTGCCCCAGAGCCAAATACGAGGAAAGTACAACGCCGTTCTGGCGGAGTCCGCTATTGCGAGCCGACTGGGCGCCGTGGCGGTAGCCGGCAAACCATTGCTGGGCGCCGACGTCGCCCTCGGGCGTGCGCCAGCCGACGTTCCAAAACTTGCGGGGCGGCACGGGCGGCGGCTGTCCGTCGCCGCCGGCGTAGATGTAGTCGACAAACCCGTCTCGAAATCCGAGGGCGTAGTCGGCGTTGTCCGCCACGTCGGGGCAGGCCCGGCGTTCCACGCTCCACGCCTCGTCGGCCCACTGGCGGTAGGCCTTCAGACTGCGAGCGCGGTCGCCCTTGGAGGAATATTCGAGCGGCTCTTGAATCAGCGTGCGGCGTGCGTGCTGGCACACCGAGCAGCCAGAGGCGCCCAACGTGCAAGCGGCGAGCAGCACGGCGATCAGGCAAGTCGCCGTCGCGCGTCGATCGAGGCTCGGGGCCTTGTCCACTCGTGCCGTCATGGGCCGTCGCGTCGCGTGTTCGTCTGGCGTGAATTGGCGGGCAATTGGCGGTCCCGCCAGCGGTCTGGCTCCAGCACAAGCTGGCGCCGCACCGCGAGCGCGCTGCACGGCGCGGTGCTGCGGTTTGTATCGGCCGTTCCGATCGTCGCGTTGAGCAAAGCCTGGCGAACATTGACGATTGGCTGCAGATTGCCGGCGGGTTGCTGGCGCCGACGGGGCGGAATCGGCACCGCTTGTGCCGGCAGATGCGAGTCGGGAGAATGACGCATAACCGGGAGCGCAAGCGATGCGGGCATTGATCTTCGACCTCGATGGCACGCTCATCGACACCGTGTACGCCCATGTGTTCGCCTGGCAGCGGGCGTTTGTCGAGGCGGGGCTGGCCATTGACGGATGGCGAATTCACCGTCGGATCGGCATGAGCGGCGGCCTGTTTGCCCGGGCGGCGGCCCGGGAGCTCGGGCAGGAACTGAGCGCCGAGGCGGCCGCCAACCTACAGCGCCGGCATGGCGAGCTGTTCCGGCAGTATCTGCCCGAGCGGCGCCCGTTGCCCGGGGCCGTCGAACTGCTGGCGTTTCTACGATCCAGCAGCGTGCCGCATGGCATCGCCACCTCGGGCGCGCGGCCAGACATCGACGCGTCGCTAGCAGCGCTCGGCGTGCCGGACGACATGGTGGTCATCGAACGCGGCAGCGTGGCCCGGGCCAAGCCGGAACCGGACCTATTTCTCGCCTGTCAGCGACGGCTCGGCGTCGACGCCGGCGAGTGCTACGTCGTGGGCGACGCGGTGTGGGACCTGCTGGCCGCGCGGCGGGCGGGCATGCTCAGCATCGGGCTGTTGAGCGGGGGCTACGGCGAGGACGAGCTCAGCCGCGCGGGGGCGTTCCTCGTGTATCGCGACGCGGCGGAATTGCACCGTTCGCTGGATGAGTTAGGAATTCTACCGTAAGTCGGCGCCGGGTAAGAGAACTCGAATCTTTCGACGGCGGCGCTCGCGCAAGCGCCAACCTGACCACGCCAATGGAGACGTGACATGAGTTCAAGGCAACGAATGAGCGTCATCGGCTTGGCGGCTGCGTGCTGCGATTTCGCGGCGTACGCGGCAATGCCGGAACCCGACTCGGAACCGCTCGGCAACTCGTATTACCTCTATACAAATGCTCTGAATGTGGACGACGAGGGCGTGGTTCCCGTGCCATCGCGGTTTCAATGGAGCGTGGAGACAAGCTTATGAGGATTCACTCCCGACGGCGCCTCATTGCCGGACAATCGCGTGCTATTGCGGCTCTACGATCCGAAGCACAATTTCACGGCGCTGACGGCGCAAATGGATCTGGCCACCGCCGCGAAGCTGCAGCAGGAACTTGCCGAGATCATTCTGAAGAAAACCGAGAACCCAAGTTTCCAGCATCGCCCACAGCTCTACGATCCGCGGATGATTCCGATGCGACGCGTTGTCGGCGTCGACGCCCGCGGGGTGGCGATTGTGGAGGACGTTCCCGCCGACGAAATGCCGGGGCCGCCGTCGACGGAGTAAGGCGCGGCGGGCGCCATTGCGGCGTGGACGCGCTGGGGATTCTGCCGTAGGGGATGCTGCGGCGCACCTCCGCAAGTTAGGACTCCTTATGCCAGCGTTTTCATTGTGCCATGGCTCATCAGCCGGGTTGGATTGAACTTTACGACGTGCTCGACGCCGGGCGGCAGCCGAACGCAGCACTCGTCAGCCTCTGCAAGGAGTCGCGCACGGGCATTGGGGAGACGATGCTCCATTGGTATGCGATTGAAGGCGATCCTCACGTCTTGGAACGGCTGGTCGATCTAGGGTTTTCGGTAAACGTGCAGAATGACTTTGGCCGGACTCCCCTCATGGAGTGCTCGATCATCGGCCGTTGGGATAACGCCCGCGTGCTGCTTGATCGTGGCGCGGATCTGTCAATCGTCGACCGCGAAGGCATGGATTATTTCCAGGTTTTGGATGAATCCGGAGTCGAGGCGCCGGAGTGGGTTGCCAGAAGGACGTAACGCAGGAGGAACCGGATGATGCAATTACAAGCACGCCGGAACCGATGTTAGGCCCGGTGTTGACGCCGGGTTGGATAGGTCCAAATGCCTAGTCGGCCGAGGCAACGGCGTCGTGGATCGGCGGCGGCGAGCCGAGGCCGAAACAAGCCGTGGCGCATTTTCGGCCGCGACGGGCCGCCGCAGGAACCGACGCGTTCCGGGCGGCCGACTTATGAGTGAGCCAATTCAACCCGGCGTGAACGCCGGGCCTATGAGTGACTGAATTTGGATCGCCAGCACTTGCACGTTCCTAAAAGTACAGAGAGCTTGCCCCGGCGAACGGTTTCAGACCAAAATTGGCGGCAGCGTGCAATCTGCACGGCCGGGCGGCGACATGTTCTGGGGACGGGCACTGCGGCGCGCCGCAACAATCGGCGGCGTGGCGTCGCCGGTCGTGAGCAAGTCCGGACACGGCCGTGCTCGGTGGATTGCCGCTGTTTACGGCAACTCATGCCTTGACACTCCCCGCAGCGTGGTTTCGTAGTGATTGACCGGGCCACGATTGACTGGCAAGACATCGTCGAGCAGCACGGCCCTGACGTGTGGCGGACGGCCTACCGGCTGCTTTCGAACCGGGAGGACGCCAGCGATGCGTACCAGGAAACGTTTCTGCAGGCGGTGGAGTTTGCGCGGCGACAGACCGTGGTCTGCTGGCCGGCCGTGTTGAAGCGGATCGTCACGGCGCGGTCGCTGGACATATTACGGTGGCGTTACCGGACGGCGGCACATCGCGAATCGATGGCCATGGTTGCCGAGCCGGTCGCCGTGGCGCCGGCGCCGGAGACGCTGGCTGAATTGCGCGAGGGCATGGAAGCGCTCCGGCAGGCCTTGGGCGAATTGCCGGACGTACAATCCCAGGTGTTCTGGTTGAGTGAAGTCGAGATGCTGAGCCATGCCGATATCGCCCATCAGTTGGGAGGCACCGTGGAACAGGTCGCCGTGTGGCTGCACCGAGCGAAGCGAAAGCTGCGAACGCTGCTGGCGGCACGGGGCGTGATGTCGGCGGCGCGGACGGCGGCGCGATAATGGCTGCGTCGTCGTCGAATTTACATAGGAAGCCGGAATTGAAATTGTTGGCGACGGCGTAGATTGCGAGTTTGACGATGAATATCGACGGCACAACCAAGCGCGACCATCCAGAAACCGAACCCTTGGATCGGTTGATCGAAGCGTTTGTCGACCAGTCCGTGCCGGTGGGACCGGATGTCGCCGTCAATCGGCAGCTTCTGGCCGCAATGTGGGCGGCAAGTTCTAGCGCCGCGGAGTCGCCCAACGCTCCTGGGCTGCCGTCGGACGTACAGCAACCCTGTGACGGCGCGTTCCAGCGGTCCAGCAGGCGTCGGCGGTTGGTGCGCGTGTTCGTGCAGCAGGCGTTTTCATTGGCCGCGGCAGTGGCCATCGTGGCGGGCGCAGCCGTGTTGTGGCGCACCCCGATCGAAACGCTGCAAAGTGCGAGTTTGCCTGCAGGCCATGCAGAGCATTCGGCCAGCGCCGATGCGGAGCAGGCGACGGATGTCTCGCCGAGTGCCGCTGACGCTGCGCACGCCACGGAGCTGGCCCGCATTTTCGACGCCCTGGACGCCTATCTCCAAATGCCGCGCCAGCGGCGGGCCGATCGCCAAGCGCTTGAAGAAGTGTTCGCCGCGGTGCTGCGAGAAAACCCCGAGTTTGCCCGGTCGGACTCGTGGCGACGGGCACAGCAGCGGCTGACGGTCGCGTTAGAGCAGCCGGAAATGCTGAGCATGGGCGTGAGCCTCCTGGGCACGCTTTCCTGGACGACCTACGGGCGGTTCTGAACGCCCGCGATGGACGGCGCATCGTGCCCTGTCGCACGCAGCAATTCCACGGTTTCCACAGGCAGATTCTCATCGACCTTGAAGCGCATCCAGGCTGCGCCTCCGGCGAGCGAAACCACGCGCTCGCGCGCCAATTCCGCTACGTAGGCGAGCGCGGCCTCAAGGTCTTTGCTTGCCAGCGATGGTTAGCTCCGCCCAGAGGCATGCCGATTTGACACGCTTCCTCGCGTGTCGCACTCGCCTCATCCGCGCAAGCAAGCCGTCGTCTGCAGCACTTCCGTCAGCGCCGTCATCGAGATCGGCTTGACCAGATGATGGTCAAACCCCGCCGCGGCCGTGCGGCGAAAATCTTCCTCCTTGCCCCATCCCGTCGTCGCGACAATGGCCAGATCCTGCCCCCACGGCTGCTCACGCATCCGCTGGGCGGCTTCATAGCCGTTCAGCTTCGGCATCCCCAAATCCATCAGCACCAGGTCCGGCGCGAACGCCCGGGCCACTTCAATCGCCTCGAGCCCGTCCTGGGCTTGACGTACGTCATTGCCCATGAGCGCCACCAACCGGCTCAGGCTATTGAGGGCGTCGGCGTTGTCGTCGACGACGAGGATGCGGCGCCGAACGGCGCCTCGCTCGGCAAACGGCCCCTCGTTGAGCGGCTCCCTCGCGTTCACATCCGACAAGGCAGGCAATCGCACGCGAAACGTCGCGCCCAAGTTCGCGCCGCCGCTGGCCGCCTCCACCGCCCCGCCGTGCATCTCCACCAGCCGCTTCACCAGCGCCAGCCCGATGCCCAGCCCGTTGTGGCCCGACTCGCTGCTGGCGTGAATCTGCGTGAACATCTCGAACACCTGGCCCAGCTTGTCTGCCGGAATGCCGATGCCGGAGTCCGAAACGGTGATGACCACTTCGCCGCCGAAATGCTCGGCCGTCAAATCGATGCGGCCGCCGGCCGGCGTGTACTTCGCGGCGTTGTTCAGAAGATTCGCCACCACTTGCGTCAGCCGGTTGGCGTCCGCAAACAGCGGCAGCGGCTTTTCCGGCAGCCGCAACGTCAACTCGTGGCGAGCGTCGTCGACCAGCGGCCTCGCCGTCTCCACCGCGTCGCGAACGACGTCGGCCAGCTCGCAACGGCCCTTGCGAAGCTCGAGCTTGTCACGCGTGATTCGCGACAGATCCATGAGGTCGTCGATCAGCCGTACCAGGTGCTGCGTCTGCCGGCGCATCATCGTGCGAACCTCGGCGCCGGCGCGCGGATCGTCCGCGGTCGCCTCCAGCAGGTCGAGCCCCGTGGAAATCGGCGACAGGGGATTACGCAGCTCGTGGGCCAGCGTGGCCAGGAAGTCGTCTTTGCGGCGGTCGGCGCTTTGCAGCGCCAACTCCGTACGCCGCCGCTCCGACTCATCGCGCAACACGATCACCACCCCGGTCACGCGATTCGCGGCGTCGCGCAGCGGCGCGGCGCTGTACGCAATCGGCAGCGGCGGTCCATGTCGCGGCAAGAGCACCAAAGGGGCTTGGTGTTGCCGGACTTGACCCTCGCTGAGCGCATGTTCGAGTGGGTTCTCCACGCCCGCCAGTCCGTCGTCCCGGCGGATCAGCAACACCTCCGGCCAAGGACGCCCTCGGGCGTCGGCCAGCGTTTGCCCCGTCATTCCTTCAGCGGCCGGGTTCATGTGCGTCAGCCGGCCCTCGACGTCGGTGACCAGCACCCCCTCGGCCATGCATGACAACGTTATCCTAAATTGCTCTCGCTGGGCAGTCGTTTCAATCTGCTGCTGTGCCTCGCGCCGCTGGGCCGCCATGCGCTTTTGGCTGAGCACGCCGATTGCGATGCCCACGAAATAGTATCCGGCGGTCGAGACGATGGTCGCCGTATCGGCATTCAACAGCCCCGGCGGATCCAAGTACCAATATGCATGCACCGCGTGCAAGGCGACCAGCGAAGCGAGCGCCGGCCCGACGCCGCCCACCCAAGCGGAGAGGATGATGGCGGCCAGAAAGAAGATGACGCTTTGCGCCCCGATCGTGGGGTCGACGAGCCCGCGCAGAATCACCGCCGCGACGACGAAGGCGAAGGTCAGCGCGTAGCGACGCCAGTTATTGGTCACGGTTCGGTCGGGCGCGTCGGCGAGGGGCCCGCCTGGAGTGCGAAAGCAATCCGAGCAGCACGCGCTTGCCGATCGCTCGTTGGGGCGCGAATCGCGGTCTGCCTGCATTCAGACATTGTACCCTAGACCCGACGGGCGGAAAAAACGTCGTTAAGCAGTGCGGCGCGCGTCCGTTTTAATGCCGCCTCAACGAGGCGACAACTGCGAAACGAGCTGACGCGCGCAAAAAAACAGCCGTCGACGGCAAATCTGCCGCCGACGGCTGTCGGGATCGTGCTTTCGTTCAGGGCCGCTTACGCCCGACGCCGGGCCACGCCTGCCAGCACCAGCGCCATCATCCCCGCTAAGGCCGCGGACGCCGGCTCGGGAATCGTCGCCACTTCCAGCGTGGCGCCACTGGGCACGCCTTGGTTGAGGCCCAGCAGGACGAATCCCGTGCGGTTGCCCACCCGCACCGACACTTCGCCCTCGCCGCCGCCGCCGCGCTCGAACCATGTGTACTCGATGAGGTACTGGCCCGCAGCGAGCGAGATCGGCTCCGAGTCCGTGTTGGTCGGGCCTTGGAGCGCATCCTGAAGAATGATCACATCGCTCGGATCGCCGAGGCTACCGTTCTGGTTCGTATCGATCAGCAACCGGCCGCCGTCATCCGTATTCGAGCGGAACACCGCGCTGACGCCGCCATCGGGAACGATCAGAAGTCCTCGTCCAACGACGACAAAATCGTCGTCGTCATTCTCGTCGGGGGCGCCCAATCCCGGGACGCCCAGGTCGCCGGGGAAATCGCCGGTAGCTCCGGAGTCGGTGAGGTTGAAGACGTCGCGGAGCTCCGTTACAGGAAACCCGGGGGCGTTCGTCCCGGTGCGCAGCGCATCGGCCTGGGCAAAGTTGGTGATGTTCGGCCCGATCGACGCACCGACCGCACGAACGTTCGCCTCCCCGACCATGCCGATGCCGCCGGTCGCGTCGCCCAGCACGTATTGCGTGTCGGAGCCGTTCACGCGGTAGCCGGCGTCGATGCTCGCGCCGCCGCCCGCTTCGAAGAAGCTGACCTCAAAGTTGTAATTGCCCACCGCCAGGTTGATCGACCCCGAACGCTCCGGCACGCCCGTGCCCTGCAGGCCCCCGTCGGGGACGATCGACTCGGTCGCGTCTTCGAACGTGCCGTTCTGGTTCAGGTCCAGCCGGAACCGATTGCCGTCGTCGCTATCGGTGAAGAAATCGTAGTCGCCGGGCGTATTCACGACCAGAGTACCCGTAATACGGGCCGTGTAATCGTTCGTATCGCCGGCCGCCGGAAAATTGTCGAGGCCCGGGAACGGGTGATTGATCGCGAACTGCCCGGGGCCGCCGCTTTCAAAGAGATCGACTTGCGGCACCGTGCTGGTGCCCTCGAATCGCGTGGCGCGGGCCCCCGTGAAGTACTCATCGGCAATCGCCATGCTGGAGATGCCGGGATTGCCGGGAATCTGCTTGTACGTCGTGATGGTCCAATCGGCTCGAGCGCTGCCTGCGCCCAAGAGCGCCACTGCGGCAGACGCCGCCGCAGCGCGACCCAAGAATCTTAGTCTCATGAGCACCACCTCACAGATGAAAGAGTGACAAAGAAGCCGAACAACTCGCGCGGCCTCAGCAGTGCGTGCTGAGAGCGCCGCGGCGGTCTTACCAAAGTTGCAAACTCAAACGAGCGGTCGTGGCGCGGGCGCTTCCGCATTCAGGTCCCAGGCCCGAACGCTTGCCCTGGCGCCTACTCTCTGTCCCCTGAAGCGGCCGCGCTCCTTCAGAGCGATAGACGAGCATCGTCCCTGACGACGGGATTCTCGCAATGTGGAGAATCCCTAGAAATCATGCCGCCTGTGGAAGGAGTTTAGCCTGCGGCAGGGCGGCAGGGCAAGCAATTTATGAAGAATTGGCAAAATCGGCGCGACTGAACCCCCCTCGACTTGGGGGCATCCTTGGTCCCCCATGCGAGCATCGGGCTTCGTTGGCGCCAACTCAATCCGCCGGATTGGCGAATGGAGGTTAACGACGCGACTCGACGGCAGGCGTCTTGAGCAGACAGAGGCAAACGAACAAGGGGGCAGACTCCCGGTTCATCTGGTCACTCCCCGCACTCTAGCCTCGCTTGATCCCGTGCCCGTTACCGCCAATCGCCCGACAGCGTGAACGCGGCCCAGTAGTAGGGCGACGAGGCGGCCG
>CAYSFP010000091.1:0-23890 GCA_964430075.1 uncultured Planctomycetaceae bacterium
TGTCCATATCATTTCAACAGCGAACGAGTTAGACAAAGTTCAAGTGCCATTCGTGTTGCTATGCCATTTACAGCAATGCACGAATCGGGTGGAACTGGTAGTACCGCGAGGGATGGAAACGATGCAGCTTTCTTGATCACTTCGAGAATCAAAAAGGAGAGCTGGCACTGCCGTATGGCGGCTTCTTGTTCAAGAACTCGGTCCGCACGCTCAACTCCTTAGGACACCAGAACTGGGGCGGGAAGATCAGGGGATCGGGTGGACAAACATTTCTTCTCGCGGAGCAACAGTACTCAGTCATTTCGGGCTCCGAACACCTGGGCGGAAGTGCTACGCGTTTGGTGCTCGACAATTTGAACCGGAGTCTTTCGGACAACGCCTTTATCATCATCGATACCTGCGAACTTGAGTTTGAGGGCATCGTCGTTCAAGGATTTTGGGATCCATATAGCGTTGAAACGATAGCCAGCGCCCCGGAAGACTTCCCTCCCATTGGCATTCTCATCAAGAACAACTACGCCGAGAAGGTCGGCATGGGCAAGCTGCACGCGCTAGCCTTGACGATTATCGCCTGCCAGGATGCCATCGTCTGCGGCGAGGGCAACGACGACGACAACGCTGACCAATTGTTTATCGGCGAGCTGCACACCTATTACTGCACGACCGGCATCAAACTTCGCGACCCGCGCAGCGTCGGCCATCACATCGCCCAATACGAAGGCGTTTACGTCGACACTATGCTCGAGATCGAGCAAGGCGGCAAGGTGCACGGCGGCCAGTGGACGCTCATTCAACGTGAAGGCGTCCTCATCCGCATCTCCGGAAACGTCGACGCCAATGCGGCCGTCATCATCGACCACGTTATCGTCGACGCCGGCGTCGAGCGCGAGGGCGGAACCGACGCCAGGATCATCGAGATGGAGCAGGGCGGCGCCTTCACCTGCACCATCGGCAAGCTGACCGTCGACCCGACGCTGGTCATGAAGGACGCGTTCCGGCTGCGGGGATACGCCCAGGTCGACATTCTTTCGGGGAGCCGCTTGCGGAATGAAATGATCCGCGCCTACAGCAACGTCGGCGGCGAACCGCTCTATACGCTGTACCGGCCGCACATCACCGTTTCCAACTGCACTTTCGACGAAGGCCAGTCGCCCTACAATCTGATTTCCACCAGCGGCGGGACGACCAGCGCGGGCTTCGTCATCGAGGTGAAGGGCTGCCGTAGCGCCCTGGGCGTGCCCTTCCCCGACCGCAAGTGGAGTCGCGACAACAGCGGCGTCATTACGGTCCACTACCACGATTCGCCCACGATCATCTCAACGGCCAACGGCGGCGCCTATGTCTTGACGGCCGCGTTCGCTCAATTCACCTTCTCGGGCGGTTCGCCTGTCAATCCCACGCTCACGTTAAACCCGCCGGGTTCGACGTGGCGGATCATTTTATACCAGCACTTGTACTTCAATAACGCGACCCTGGTACTTCAATAACGCGACCCTGGCGGCAAGCACGTACGTCCAGACCAAGCTGGTGCGCACGAACAACACGCCCGCGGATGTTCCAAATTCCCTACGCACGTTCCACACGGGCGATAAGTCCGCGGCGAACGAAAGTTGGTTTCCAATGGCGATCGAGGTTCTTTACACTGTTTCCCAAACAGGTGGTGATGTGATTGCCCCCTACGGCCGCATCCAAACGCTGCCATCATCCGGAGCGGTTACCGCCCTGGAAGGGATGCAACTGGTCGCCATTCCGGTGCGCGTGGATTGACGACGGCAGTCGATAACATGTGGTTTGCCAGGGGGAAAAGATGGGGAAAAGGATGAGGGACCGAAGTCATTATCAATCGTGAGTAACGGATCCTATGATGACGGGGCCTTGGGGCCGCGAGGCGTTGAACGCCAGGCGGCCAGGATGTCGAGGCGTCGTTGGCATGCGTTTCCTGCGTCGAAGGGTCAACGCCGCTGAGCAGCGCTAATAACCGCTAACAAACGCGAATCGAGTTGCAGTTCACGTATTAGCGACGATGGGCGTTGATGAGCGTTCCTTCCCTTCCTCTCTCCTCTCCTCCGACCTTGGCGCTCCTGCCGACCTCGGCGGTGACTCCCTTCGACGCCTTGACCCGGCCGCGCATTCTTGGTAGTATACATAAGTATATTAATGCGATTTGACAACCCATTCCCGCCCACCCGACTGCTCCCCAGTCCGGACCCTCCCCGCGCCCCCACCAACCCGAAGCGTAAGCGAGGAATCCGCGCGCGTTCCTACGGCAACGCAGCGTCAGCATGGAATCGACGCAGATCCCTCGCTTACGCTTCGGGAGCAAGGAATCGACTCGGATCCCTCGCTTACGCTTCGGGTTTGTATTCGCAGGCATCGCTTGCGAAGGCGATCTCCGGCCCAACCCCGTTGACCGCCGTGCGCACGCCAAACGAGCAAAAGTGGACAAAGTGGACGCCCTCCAGAGGGGGCGTGAACTCGCAAGCCGTTGACCCGTCAGCGTTTACGGAATCGCCTGTCCGCTGTCCTGTCCAAGCGGCGTGCGTAAACATCGCACGAAGTGTCCATCAACGCCGGCGCCCGTTCCCCGTGCCGGATTTTACGGCGGCGGCGTCCGCCGGCCGGGCGTTTTATCGCTGAACACACGGCCCCATAACAGGTTACGGCTATCCGCGATTACAATGGAACGAGCAAAGTCCCCTGTGGATTTCAGAATCTTGCAATCCAAACGCGTGACGCTTCCCACGCCATCCGGCCTACTCCGTACTGGAGCAAACGCCCCCCGCCGTGCTGCGTCCAGCCTCCAGCCTCCAGCCTCCAGCCTAAAGTCTCCAGCCTTCTCCTTCCCCATGACCAGCGAGTTCCGCTCCGCCAGCGACGATCTGCTCGACCAGGCCCGCGCGGGATCCGGCGAGTCGCTGGGGCAGTTGCTGCAGCTCTACGCGAACTATTTGAAGGTCATGGTGCTCGGCCAGCTCGAGCACAACTTGCGCGCCCGGGTGAGCCCCTCGGATGTGGTCCAGGAGACGTTCTTTGAAGCGCACCGCGATTTTCCCCAATTCCGCGGCTCGACCACGCCGGAATTCCTCGCCTGGCTCCGCCGCATCCTGGTGAACAACCTGTGCCGGGTCGTCGAGCAGCACTTACTCGCCGGGAAGCGTGATGTGCGCCGCGAGGTCTCACTCGAACGGCTCGCCACGGCGCTGGAGCAATCCACCGCCCGGCTCGAAGCCATCCTGCCCGACCCCGGCGCCTCGCCGAGCGCCTTCTTGCAGAGACGCGAAACAGAGGCGGCGCTGGCCGATCAGCTCGCCCTGTTGCCGACCGATTACCGCGACGTGATCATTCTGCGGCACCTCGAGCAGTTGCCGTTCGAGGACATCGGCCAGCGGATGGGCCGCAGCAGCGGCGCCGTGCGGATGCTGTGGCTCCGCGCAGTAAAGGCCCTTCGCGAACGGCTCGACGAACGAGGCATCGGCATCAAGTGAGCGCACCGTTTTCCGACAAGTCGACCGTCGCCATCCCCGCCGACGAACAGCGGGCCGAACGGCTGGCCGCGCTGCTGGATCGCTATATGCGCGACCTGGAGGCGGGGGGCATTCCGCCGGACGTCGAAGCGCTGGTTGCCGAGCATCCCGACCTGGCCGACGAGCTGCGGTCCTACGCGGACAGCCTCAAGCTGCTGCACCAGATGACCGCCGGCATCCGTCCCCTGCCGACCCGTGCCGAGCCCTCCACGGCAGGGATGACCGCGCGCCGCCTGGGCGACTACGAAATCGAGCGTGAGATCGGCCGCGGCGGCATGGGCATCGTGTACGAAGCGCGGCAGCTCTCGCTCAATCGCCAGGTCGCGCTCAAGGTGCTGCCGTTCGCGGCGATGCTGGACGAGAAGCAGATCGCCCGGTTTCGCAACGAAGCCCAGGCGGCGGCTCAGCTCCATCATCCGAACATTGTCCCGGTGCACGCGGTGGGCCAGGAGCGCGGCGTCCACTTTTTCGCCATGCAGTACGTGCCAGGGCAGAGCCTGGAAATGGCCCTGCAGGAGCTTCGCAAGGAGTCCGACTTCAAGCCACCGGCTCCGCCGGTGGACGGCCCTTCCCGGGACACGACCCCCAGCGAAGGCAAGTCCGCCGGCAGAGGCGGCGGCTCCTATGGCGGCTTCCTCTCCGAACCCGCCGCCCGCGACACGGTTCCCTTTACCGCATTCTCCACCCGTGCCTCGACGCGCAGCCGCGGCTACTGCCACAGCGTGGCGCGGCTGATGATCCAGGCCGCCGACGCCATTCAGCACGCCCACGAATACGGCGTGGTGCACCGCGACGTGAAGCCGTCGAACCTGCTGCTCGATCGCACGGGCAAGCTGTGGGTCACCGACTTCGGCCTCGCCCGCATGCAATCGGATACGGGGGTCACGATCACGGGCGACGTCGTCGGGACGCTCCGATACATGAGCCCCGAGCAAGCCGCCGGCGCCACCGCCCTGGTCGACGCGCGAGCCGACGTGTACTCGCTCGGCGCCACGCTGTACGAGCTGCTCACGCTGCGTCCGGCCCACAGCGGCGACAACCGGCAGGAGATCCTGCGTCACATCGAAACTCGCGAACCGCCCGCGCCGCGTTCGTTCAATCCCGCCATCCCGCTGGACCTCGAAACGATTACGCTCCGCGCGATGGCCAAGACCCGCGAGGAGCGTTACGCATCCGCGCAGGAATTCTCGAGCGACCTGCGACTGTTCCTCGAAGGCAAGCCCACGATCGCCCGCCGCCCCACGGTGCTCGATCGCGCGGGCAAATGGGCGCTGCGGCACCGCCGCGCCGTGTCGCTCGCCGCCGCGTGCCTGCTGGTCGTGTCGCTGGTTTCGGCGACCGCGGCAATCATGATCGCCCGCGAGAAAGCCCGCACGGACGAGGCCCTCGACGAAACGCGGACCAGCCTCGCCAAGGCGGAGGCGGCCAATGAGATGGCCCACGGGGCCGTCGAGGAGCTAGGCCGCATGGCAAGCGAACTGGCGACCGTGCAGGGCGCCGAGCCGCAGACCCGCCGTATGTTTGCCGAGGCGCTTGCCTACTACCGCGAGTTCATCGCTCAGAACGCGGACGATCCCCGGCTGGAGCGGGAGCTGGCCAGCGCGTCGTTCAAGGCGGCGACGTTGGCCGAGGCACTTGGCGAGCGCCGCGAGGCGCTGGCACTTTGCCGGCAGGCGATCGAACAGTTCGCCGCGCTGCTGAAGAAATCTCCGGAGGACGCCGAACTGCAACTCAAATTGGCTCGATGCTACAGCAACTTGGGATTGCTGTTGGCGCACAAGCGGGAGGTGGAGCAAGCGCTTGATGTCTACGCCGACGCGGTGCACCGGCAGCAAGTTCTCGTCTCGCGCCCCAATGCCAGCCCCGCCGCCGTCCGCGACCTGGCCGACACGCAAAGTAACCTGGGGCTGCTCCTGGCGGAGCTTGGACGCACGGACGCTGCGCGCCGCGCGTTGTCCGGCGCCATTGGGCTGATCAAACGCCTCGCGGCTGCCGCCCCCGAGGACTTACGACTACGGCACGATTTGGCGAATACGTACAACATTCTCAGCTTTGTTCAGCGAGATCTGGACTGGGATCAGGCCGAGCTTTCCTGCCGGGAGGCGATTTCGCTGCTCGAGACGCTCGCGAGCGAATCCCCTGGAACGCCGGCCTTTCGCGCCGATCTTGCCATTTGCCTCAACAACCTGGGGGCCATCCTGGCCCACGGGAGCAACTGGGACGACGCCTGCGAAAGCTACCGCCGAGCGATTGGCTATCAGGAGCAACTGGTCCGTCAGGCCGGCGCCGTCGTCGCCCATCGCCGCGACTTGGCCGTGACCTGGAACAACCTGGGCCAAGCGCTGCAGGCGACGGGCGCCCAGGGCGCGGCGGTCGACGCGTACGATTCCGCACGGGAGATCATCGAGCTGCTGGTCGCAGATTATCCCGACGAACCGTCGTTCCGCAGCCTGTGCGGGGGCGTTTACAACAACCGCGCGATGGCCTTGGAGGCTTCGGGGCAACTTGACAAGGCCCTGGCGGCCTACGACAAGGCCGTCGCTGAGCAGCGGGTGGCCTACGACCGCGCCCCCCAGGTCGCCCAGTACCGCGAATTCCTGAGCAAGCACTACTTCAACTACGGCCGGGCGCTCCGCGCCGCCGGTCGCCTCGCCGACGCCGCCGAGATGGCCCTGGCCCGCCGCGAGCTGTGGCGGGGCGACGGCCCGCGGCTGGGGCAGGTGGCCGTCGAGCTGGCCCTGGCCGCCGTGGCCGCCCGTGAAGTCCGCGACGATGGCAATTCGGACGCCCAGGGTCGCGATCAGCTAGCAGACCGCCTGGAGGCCGAAACGGCCGCCACGCTGCGGGACGCGGCCGCCGCGGGCGGCAATCTGGCCGAATTGCAGGGCGAGCGGGCGTTTCAACTTTTGCGGGATGCGGCCATTTGGACTATGATCAAGACTCCAGCCAAGGATGATGCGCCCTTGCCGAATTAGCCCAGGGCGCCGCCAGCTCCCCACGCTCTTCGCACGCCGTTTTGCCGAGGCCAAGATGGGCCGCTTCAGAACATGGATTGATCGCGCAAGGCAATCACGCCCAGGACGGCGCCGCGCCGCTGGCACGACGGTGCGGCGGCGCTCCCTGGCGTTCGAGCAATTCGAGTCGCGGCTGGCGCTTTCGGCGGCGACGCAGCCGGTTTATGAGATTGACGTCTCAAATCTCGCCACGCGCGACGAGCTGCTTGCCAGATTCGACTTAACGTCAACTACGCGGTGGACCGACGGGCTCGCCACGTCCCGATGGCAGTGGGTTCAGAGCGACGGCGGGCTGGTAGAGCTCGTCGTGTTCTCGCCTCGCGCCGGGGGAACGCTGTCGCCTCCGCTTGGAGGCGGTCCCGCGGGAACGGAAGGCGGTTTGATCGCCTTCGGTTCCCGCGCGCAGTTCCAGCTCAACGCGGGCCTGCAGTCGTCCGCGATGGATCGCGCCGAAGCGCCTTTCGCCGGCCAGGTGCAAGGCATGCTCCGCAATGCCTTCCAGCCCAGCCCGGCGGGCGACATGGCCAGCGAGTTCTTCCTGAACGACTTCGACGCCGCCGGGACGATGGAAATGGATCGCCCGAGGCCGTCGAGCGCGTTCGATTCGGGCCCTGCGGCCCCCTCGCTGGAGCTCAGCAGCCTTGAGAGCTTCGGCGACGCGAAAAATGACAGCGGGCCCGCGGGCAGCGTGACGCCCGCGACGGCGGCGCCCCCCGTGCTGCGCATCACGATTCCAGCCGGGCTGGTTCGCTCTGAAGGCGGCGTGATCGACCTCACCGCGACGGCTGGGCCGACAAGCCTGACGCCGCGCGATTCGCAGGCACACATGGCGGCAACAGGCGCAGCGCCGGCTGCCCGCTTGGCCTCCGCGGCAGCGTCCGCGCGGGCGGAGCTGCCCGTCGAGTCGATACGGGCCCGGGCCGTCGTGTTCGAAGTGGCCAGCTCAGCCGATGCGAGCGAGGCTGACATCGAGGAGGCTCTGCGCCGATTGCGCGAGCAAGGCAACCGGTGGGGAGAAGCCGACGCCAATGCCGGCGATCACGACGCGGCACGCGGCGACGCCGCCCGCTCGGCCCGTCTCCTGAGTTCGACGGCGGGCGACGCCGACGCGACGACGGCGTTCGGCGACGCTCTCGCCCCGCCCTCCGCCGGCAGCGCGCGCGGCGATCGCGATTCGGCCCCTGCGCAGCGCGGCGCCGAAGCCCGCGACGAGGCGCTCGCCGGCTTGCTGGACGAGCGGGGCGATCACGCTGGGCAGGACGATGGCTTTGCGTTTGCACCCACCGGCCCGCAAAAGGCGGGACTCGCTCTGGCGATTGCCATCGGCGCCGGGCCGCTCGTCAGGCGGGCGCGCCGGGCGCGAGCCAGCGCCACGATCGAACAGGCCTCCGACCCTGAACGAGAGTCGAAGGCCTGAATTCTGCCGTGACGGACCAGCGACCTTGTTGATCCCTGCGCAACAAAGGGGCCTCGAGGGCTGTCGGCTCTCGGCCAGGCGAAGAACGCGCGTGCTTTCTGGCCGATGGCCGATGGCCGATGGCCGATGGCCGATCGCCGATCGCCGAGAGCCGCTGCCGGCAGGGGTTCATTAACTACGCAGACCTCAAGAGTTGGCGGCATCAGCCGCCGGCCAGGATCTTATCGAACTCTTTCTTCAGGACCGTGCGCGTGTCATGGAGGTCCCACAGGTAAGTCCAGAGAGCGTCGGCCGACAGGTCCGTCATGACCATGCCGACGTTCCCGTACACGCCGTTGCCCGAGGTGCTGATGTTGCCTGTGTACAAGTTGTCGTTGAACGACGCGACGGCTTTGATCGCCGCGGGCGGCAGCTCCTCGCCCTGCGCGACGGCGGCGATCTGCGTCCAAGCGTAGGCCACGGTGATCTTGCTGCCATCGTTCCTCGTCGCCAGCGTGCGGAGGTAGAGCGTCATCATCGACGTGTCGCCGCCTTGCGACCAGGCGACCTGGTACTCCCACCGCTGCTGGCTCTCGTTGAATTGCTTTTTGTAGAACAGCTCGGCGCCGGTGAGCAGCGACTCCAATTGTTGATCCTCGGCCGACTGCTCCGGCTGCGCTTGCGCGTAGGCTGTGGGACTGGCCAACAGCGCTGCTCCCAGTGCGAGCGCGACCGTCAAGGACATGCGTTTCTCGAGTGCAGTGCCAGTGGGCATAACGATAAACTCCTGAAGCTGTGGTGAAACCTCTGAACGAACGGTGACGCACGACGTGCAGTTTACTTATTCCCGTAGTCGTGCGGCGCCTGGGCGATGATGATTTCGGAGACCTGTCCGCCCGTGAACTTTACGGCCAGCCCGACGTCCTCATAGAAGTGATGCTGCTGGTTGGCTTCGATCACCGGCGCCAGCTTGCTGACCCATTCGTCGCCCAGCAGCGCTTCGAGCTCGTTGCGGGGCATGCCGACGTACACCTGCGCGGGCTGCGCGCCCAAACCCGGGCGACGCAGCTCGATTCGCGGCGAGTCGGGCGAGTTGAGCACGATGGCGATCACTTCGCGGCCCAAGAGCACGGAAAAGCCGCGCTCGGCGTACTCCAGCAAGTTGAGGCTTCCGCCGTCAACCACCGGGGTGGTTGCATCGGCTGGCCCCAACAGCTCAAGGGCTTCGGGAGCCGGGTCGGAGATGCCCAGAATGGCGTCGCCTGTGAGGTTGATCGAGCTGACGATGCGCCACTCGTTTTGGCGGCGTTTGGCAAGCTCGTCGCGCGACTTTGGCGTGACGCTGAGCGCCTGGGCCGTTTCCGCGTAGCGTTCGTACGCCAGCGGCCACCAGGCCGAAGCCGGCGAGATGGCCGCCAGGTATTGTTCGAACAACTCGAGCGCACTGCGGCGATCCGCCTCGCTGGCGCCGCCTGCCAGGGCGCTAGCCCGGGTGAAGCCGATCGCCGATCGCAGCGATCGCACGGCGCCGCCCGTGCGGGCGTCCTGCTGCTCGGCGCGGCGAAGGAACGTTTCGATTTGCTGCATGATCGCCGTGCTCTGCGCCGGGTCGTTGTGAGCGACGCCGATCCAGGCATTCGCCAGGAGCGAAGCGCGCGTGAGCGGGTCGAGATCGGCGGCGACCGACGCTTCGCTGAGCATCTGGGAGACGGCTTCGAATTCTCGCGCGGCATCGCCCACTGCGGGGCTGCCGCTGGGATGCACCAGGTAGGCCAGTGCGAGGTTGGCTCGGGCCAGCACGAGGTCGTCCTTGATCTCAATCGCCTTGCGCAGCGCCTTGACAGCGTCATCCCACAGCGGACCATTGATTCCGCGCAGGTCGACTGCGAGCGACCCGGCGCGTTGATAAAAACCGCCGACGATCAGATGTCCCACGTTGAACCCGCGCAAGTCCTCGGCCTCGAGGCCATCGCAATACATCATCAACTTGGCGTAGCCCAGGTTGGCCCATGCCTCGTAGCACTTGGGGAAGTCGCGGACGACGCGTTCGAAGCACTCCGCGGCATGGGCGTGCTGCTCGGTCTGCAGAAAGTACACGCCCGTGTCGAACGCGCTCATCGAGCGCCACAATTGGGCCTGTACCTCGTCGGTCTCCAACAGCGCGATGCGGTCGGCCCACGACGGATGGTCGACGCCCACGCCCTCGAACGAAGTGTATTCGTGGCCCATGTCGATGAACCGCCGCGCGGCGCCGAGCGCCGGTCGGTAGGAGTAGCCCGCTTTGAGCGCCAGCTCCATGCCCACCCGATCGGCCTCGATCTCGTCCTCGCGGCCGAACACGTTGGCCGTCACGCCGGTCGCTCCGCGACCGCGTAGCGAATGGCCGCCCAGCAGATGAGCAATCTCGTGGCCCAGCACGAAGGCCACGCGGTGTTCGTTCATTTCCGCGAGCGTTTCGAGAAACCCGCGGTCGATGCGGATGATCGGGATCGCCTTGGGTTTCTGCTGCGGGTCGATCCACGAAAACGCGCCCATGTCGTTCGTGTCGATGATCTTATACGTCGGCGGCCAGGCGTCGTAACCGTCGGGCCGCTCGGTCACGGCGAGCAGGCGCTGCATCACCTGGTCGACGAGGGCCTGTTGTTCCGGAGTAATCGCCGCAGCGGCCGGCCGCGCGGCCGCGCTTAAGGCAACGACGACGCCCAGCGCAAAAGCGGCGATCGCACGCCTCGCACGCATTGGTTGTTCCATGGCTTCCATAGCTTCACTGATTCCTGCCTATGAGTTCGCACGGCAGCGGCGCCAGTGCGATCTTGCCCGCATGGCGCGCTGCTGCAGCGCTGATTTGCTGGTTGATGGGGCCTCGTGCTTCGACCGCGTTGAACTGACAGGTGCTCGCCGACGTTTCCCTCTGAAATTGGTTGGAGAAACGCGGGCGAGCACCTGTCAAAACGTGATGGACGAAGCCCTAGTTTCTGACGTCCTGGGCGTTGAGTTTCGAACCGGTTGCTTCGAGTGCGGGGCCGCTGACCGTCGTCAGCCGCTTGACCCCGACGGCGTTTTTCGCCGCGGCCTTGAGCGGCGTCTTGACGATGCTCATCGGCACATCCGCGGTTGCCGCGCGGCGCACCGACGAAGTCGAGAATTCCTTGCGAGCGAGCGAACCGGCGACGCGGCGGGGCTCGTCTGCCAGTCGCGATTGGCTTGAGGGTCGCGCGGCGCGCGACGCCGTTCGTCCGCCGCCCGAGTTCTTGACGCCGCTGGCGCCCGTCGCGGGCGAGGCGTGCGTTAGCTCGGCATCGATCTCCGTGGCTCGGACGTCGCCCGCGGAAATCGCCGACCGGCCGCCGCTGGAAAATTTATCCGCACCGCCGCCTTCGATCTGCGGCTCCGCAGCGCCGCCGGTCGCGGTCAACAGGAGGCCCAAGGACGACGCAATCGTGAGATTTCGCATGACAACTGCTCCAGAAAAAGCGGGGCGCCAAACAAACGACAACCTGGGCCGCTGCGCCTTTGCGGCTCCAACGCTTTGTGACGTCGCGCCACGCCGATTTGTTCCCCGCTGGGCGCCTCCACCGCTCAAAAGCCGAGTCGCAATATAGCGGAACTGGCAAGACATGCAATTTTCGCGGTCCTTCCCGATCGACGCCCCAACGCCACCGCTGCGACGCCCCGCGCCCGCTAGGCACTGCTCCGCAGGCGACGTAAAATTGCTAACAGGGGAGCGTTCCCGCGGCACTTCTCGCCGCCGCGGGCGTTCGTTTCGCTGGGGTCTGTTTCGCTGGGGTCGTAGCTCAACTGGGAGAGCGCCGGCTTTGCAAGCCGGAGGTTAGGGGTTCGATCCCCCTCGGCTCCACTCTCTGCAAGTGTTCGCCGAACGAGGGATTGCGTCAGGTTGCGGGCGTTCCCAAGGACGCCGTTTTTTTTCGAAGGTTGGTCGGTAGCGACCGAAGAACCCGCGCAATCGTCGGAAACCGACATGGCAACGAGCGCCTCGAAACGCCAGCCCTTTCTTTGCAATCGAACGGCCGATTGACCGAGCGACGCTCCGGCGGCAGCGCGACGGCTCGGATGAATCGTTCTTTCCGCGTCGCCGGACAGCGGGCGAACAAGCACGACGGCGCGATCGACGACCCGATCGGGCATATGTGGCGAGAGAACGGGGAAATGTCACGGATCCTTTGAATATCGCGGTTTTTGCCGTGATATTTGCTTGGCTCGTTTGCGGCACGCGTGGCGAGTTAACGCGCAAACTATGTCGTTGCATAGGTTTGTGGTGCTTCGCCCATTCGTGGCACGGAAAGTGTTTAAGGGTCCGCGATCTCTATCCCCACCATCGCAAGGATGATTCCCATGTCTCGCCTCAGGCTTGCTCCCCTGGCTCTCATTGTGTCTGTGTCGCTGTCTGCCAGCGGATGCCAGACGAGCGCCGAAGGCGGAGCGTCCAGCGCCAAGAAGGCTGAGGCCAAGGCCGTTCGGATTCTGAACGTGTCCTACGACCCGACGCGGGAGCTGTACGAGGAATTCAATCCGGCGTTTGCCTCCTATTGGAAAGAGAGGACGGGCCAGAAGGTGACGATCGATCAGTCGCACGCCGGCGCCGGCAAGCAGGCCCGCGGGGTGATCGACGGCACGCCGGCCGATGTGCTGACGCTGGCGATCGCGTATGACATCGATCAGATCGTCAAGCTGACCAATCCCCCGCTGCTGCCGGCCGACTGGCAGTCGCGACTGACGAACAACAGTTGCCCGTACACGTCGACGATCGTGTTCCTGGTGCGGAAGGGCAATCCCAAAGGCATCAGGGATTGGGATGATCTCACGAAAAAGGGCGTCCACGTGGTGACGCCCAATCCCAAGACCTCAGGCGGCGCCCGCTACAACTATCTCGCCGCGTGGGGCTACGCCTTGCACCACAACGGCGACGACCAGAAGGCGGCTCGCGAGTTCGTCACGAAATTGTACAAGAACGCCCCGATTCTCGGCGCCGGCGCTCGCGATTCGACGACCACGTTCGTGCAGAACAAGATCGGCGACGTGCTGATCACGTGGGAAAACGAGGCGATGCTGGCCGTCAAACAGCTTGGCCCCAACGAGTTCGAGATTGTCGTGCCCACGGAGAGCGTGCTGGCCGAACCGCCGGTAACGATTGTGGATGAGAACACCAAGGGGCACGGCACGACCGAAGTGGCCACGGCGTATCTCAACTTCCTGTACTCGCCGGTGGGGCAGCAGATTGTTGCCAAGCATTTCTACCGGCCGAGCCTGCCGGAGCATGCTCGCCAGGAGGATCTCGCGAAGTTTCCCGAGATCAAGATGTTCACGATCGACGAACAGTTCGGCGGTTGGACGAAGGCTCAAGCCGAGCACTTCAGCGACGGGGGAGTGTTCGATCAGATTCTGGAGCGGCTGGCGACGGAAGGTAGCTGAACGGCCGCTGCGAACGCGCCCATGAAAGCCGCCGGCTCTGCCGGCGGACGGCGCTGGAAGCCGTTTTCCCACGGCTGTCCACCGGCGGAGCCGGTGGCTTTTATCTTCGCTTAGCGCTCAACCGATGACCTGAACGCTGATAACTCCCCCATGTCACTGTTACATCGAAAACGCAATGTCTTGCCCGGGTTCGGGCTGACGATGGGCTTCACGCTGCTGTACCTGAGCGTGATCGTCCTGATACCGCTGGCCGCGCTGTTTCTGAAGACGTCCGGCATGGGCTGGGCGGACTTCTGGAAGGCGGCTTGGAACCCGCGAGTGATCGCGTCGTACAAGCTGACGTTCGGAACGTCGCTGATTGCGGCGGGCCTCAACCTGGTGCTCGGCTTTGTCGTGGCCTGGACGCTCGTGCGGTATCGATTCCCCGGTCGCAAGCTGCTGGATGCGATGGTCGACCTGCCGTTCGCCTTACCGACGGCGGTGTCGGGAATCGCACTCACCGCGGTGTACTCGGAGAACGGTTGGCTGGGCCAGTATCTCGAGCAAGTGGGCATCAAGGTGGCGTTCACGCCGCTGGGCATCACGGTGGCCTTAGTGTTTATCGGGCTGCCATTCGTGGTGCGGACGCTGGAGCCGGCGCTCGCCGACTTGGAACGCGAGAGTGAGGAGGCGGCCGCCAGTTTGGGCGCCAATCGGTGGCAGACGTTCTGGCGCGTGATCGTGCCGACGGTCTTGCCGGCGCTGCTCACGGGTTTCGCGTTGGCATTGGCCCGGGCGATCGGCGAGTACGGTTCGGTGGTGTTCATCGCGGGCAATGCGTTCATGAAGACCGAGATTTCGTCGTACTTGATCATTCAGAAGCTCGACCAGTTCGATGTGCCCGGCGCCACGGCGATCGCGGTCGTGATGCTGGCCGCGTCGTTCGTACTGCTCTTGGCGATCAACCTGGTGCAGCATTACGCCGGTCGCCGGTATCAGGGGGCGCTGTAGCCATGGCGACCGTTGCCGTCAATCAATCGTTGTCGGTCGGCGGCTGGGACGCGTCGTCGGCGCCGCGTCTGCGGGCGGCGACCGACGATCGGCCGTGGGTCCGGTGGGCGTGCATCGGCGCGACCTTCGGCTTCATGGGTCTGCTGCTGGTCGTGCCGCTGGCGTCGATCTTCGTCGAAGCGTTCCGCAACGGCGTGGCGGCTTATTTCGCCAGCTTCAACGATCCGAACTGCTGGGCGGCCATCAAGCTGACGCTGATTGCCGCAGCCGTCAGCGTGCCGCTCAACATGGTGTTCGGACTCGCGGCGGCCTGGGCGATCACGAAGTTCAACTTCCGAGGCAAAAGCCTGCTGGTAACGGTGATTGACTTGCCGTTCGCGATCTCGCCGGTCGTTGCCGGCCTGATCTTCGTACTATTGTTCGGCTCGCAAGGGTGGTTTGGGTCGTGGCTCAAAGCGCATGACATTCGCATCCTGTTTGCCACGCCGGGCATCATTCTCGCGACGGTGTTTGTGACCTTTCCGTTTGTTGCCCGCGAGTTGATCCCGCTGATGCAGGAGCAAGGGACCGAGGAAGAGCAGGCGGCCGTGTCACTGGGCGCCGGGGGGTGGCAAGCGTTCTTCCGCGTGACGCTGCCGAACATCAAGTGGGCGTTGTTGTACGGCGTGATTCTGGCCAATGCTCGCGCGATGGGCGAGTTCGGCGCCGTGGCCGTCGTGTCGGGCCACATTCGCGGACAGACGAACACGCTGCCCTTGCACGTAGAGATTCTTTACAACGGCTACGCGTTCGTGGCCGCGTTTGCCGTCGCGTCGCTGTTGGCCATGTTGGGCCTGGTGACGCTGGTGCTGAAGTCGGCGGTGGAGTGGAAAGTGCGGCGGGCGTATGAGTCGGCCGCGGCGAGCGATTGAGCGCAAAGGACCCCGAGATGTCAGCTCAAGCGATCAACAGCGTTTCGATTCATGCAACAACTGACGCGGACGTTCATCAAGTATGGACGCTGCGAGCGAATCGCGCCGCATCGGCGCCGACGACGACCCTGTCCTTGGATACCGTTCCGTTTGAGCGACCAACACCTAGTAGGAGCTCGAGTCTTGTGAGCATTGACGTTCAGCACATTTCGAAGTCCTTCGGCGAGTTCAAAGCGCTCGACGACGTGAGCCTCAAGATCAACGACGGCGAGCTGGTGGCGTTGCTCGGTCCGTCTGGCTCGGGCAAGACGACGCTGCTGCGGATCATCGCGGGGCTCGAGGCGCCGGATCCGCATCCGCAGGCGGCGATCCGGTTTTACGACGAGGACGTGTCGGACCGCGACGTGAAGCAGCGGCAGGTGGGCTTCGTGTTTCAGCACTACGCCCTGTTCCGGCACATGACGGTGTTCGAAAACATCGCGTTCGGCCTCCGCGTGCGGCCGCGCAAGCTGCGTCCTGCGAAGGACGAGATTCGCGACCGCGTCCAGCGGCTGCTGTCGCTGGTGCAGCTCAGCCAGTTCGGTCGTCGTTACCCGTCGCAGCTTTCGGGCGGCCAGCGGCAGCGCGTGGCGCTCGCCCGGGCGCTGGCCGTCGAGCCCAAAGTGCTGTTGCTCGACGAGCCGTTTGGCGCCCTCGACGCCAAGGTGCGGCAAGGGCTGCGGGCGTGGCTGCGGCGGTTGCATGAGGAAATTCACATCACGAGCGTGTTGGTGACCCACGACCAGGAAGAGGCGCTCGAGGTCGCCGACCGCGTGGTGGTCATGAACAACGCCCGCATCGAGCAAACCGGCACGCCGGACGAGGTGTTCCACCAGGCGAACACGGAGTTCGTGATGGAGTTTTTGGGCCAGGTGAACATGTTTCACGGCCGCGTGCAGGGCGGCAAGGCCCGCGTGGGCGAGCTGACGCTCGACTATCCGAAGTACGACGACAGCGTCGAGCGTCCGGCGACGGTCTACATGCGGCCGCACGAGTTCGAGATTCGTCGCTCGCGCAACGGCGCGCCGAGCTTCCGCGGGCGCGTGCTGCGCACGCATTCGGCGGGCTCGCTCGCGCGGGTGACTGTTGAAGAAGAGGGCGGGCGCACGGTGCTGGTCGAGCTCAGCCTGGAGGAGTTCAGCTCCTTGGGTTTGCTGGAAGGCGAAACGGTCTTCTTGTTTCCCAAGAACGCGCGCGTTTTCGTGCCGAGCACAGACAAATAAACTATGCAGATCGGAATTGAGGCGGCCATGCGACTCGTGGCAGGAAAAATGGAAACGATGAACGGTCATTCAAGGCAATCGAGCGGCGTCGCCGGTCAGGTTTCGACCGACAGCGGCGCGGGCAAGCAGCTTCCCTCGGACGAGGAGCTGCGCGAAATCGCGGCCTCGCTACGGGGGCTGCGGTATGGATCGATCAGCGTCGTCGTGCAGGACGGCGTCGTGATCCAGATCGATCGCATCGAGAAGCGGCGCCTGCGGGGCAATCGCCAGGCGAGCGACAACGCGCGAAGTTGAGCGAACACGCGCTTCACGACGCGGGCTCCTCTGGTGAGCGTTGCCGACGTGACGCGCCAATTTATCCACCACAACATCTCACCGCGACCCGACCGGAGCGACCGGAGGCAAGCGCCATGATCCATCAGGCTTGTTTCCATGTTATCACGCTTCCCTCTCGCTGCGGCGCCCGTCTCGTCACGACGTCGCACGCACGCGGCTGATTCGCGGGCGTTGCCGGGGCTGATCGCCCAGGCCTCGGCGGTTTGGCCGACGTCACGTTGGGCTCCTCTTGGTTCACTTCAAGGAGGAGTCCGTATGTGTTGTTGTCGCTAATCGCCGATTTTCTCTTTCTCTAACCGGGGGCTAGCGCCCCGCGGCTGATCGGACAGCCGGAACGCGCGAGCGTTCGGTTGCGTTCTCGATGGCTCAAAAATCCCTCAATACTCCGTTAATACAATTTCAGGAGACTTCTATGACCGCTGACACTCCCCTGTCGCGCCGCCGCGGGCGACGCGGATTCACGCTCGTCGAGCTGCTGGTGGTGATCGCCATCATCGGCGTTCTGGTGGGCCTGTTGCTGCCGGCCGTGCAGGCGGCTCGCGAGGCGGCCCGCCGGTCGCAGTGCATGAACAACATGCGGCAGATAGGCATCGCGATTCACTCTTACCACGATTCGAAGAAGAAGCTGCCTAGCAGCGTGCGGCCCTTTGCGTCGAACACGATTCGCGCTGGCGCCTTTGTGCTGATGCTGCCTTACCTCGAACGGTCGGACCTGTACGACAAGTACGACTTCGCGGTGACATGGAGCCACCCCAACAACCTGCCGATCAGCGCCACGCGCATCCAGACCTACGAGTGCCCGTCGTCCCCCGCGGTCGGCGGCATGGATCACAACCCCGACGGCGTGACGCCCAGCACGCCGTGGAATCCGCTCGTGGCCAACGGCGACTACGGCGCGTCGCTCGGCAATCACCCGCTGCTGGTGGGCATCGGTCAAAGCCTCAATCCGATCGTTCCGGTGCAGGGCAGCGCGGTGATTTCGTCAACCAATGAGAAGCCGACCAACGGCTTCCTGCCGAAGAACTCGGCGATCAACTTCGGTCACATCACCGACGGGTTGACCAACACCATCGCCGTCATCGAATCGGCGGGGCGGCCTCACGTCTATCGGCGCGGCGGCCTGATCGATTCCGATCCCGGCAAGCACCGCGTCAACGCCGGCGGGTGGGTGCGCCCGGCCAGCGATATTCTGTTCGCCGGCTCGAGCGCCGGCGGCGACGAGTCGCCGGGACAGTATATCGGCCGTACAAACGGCTCCGACGTGGGCCAGGAAACGTATAGCACCAACGGTTATCCGGAGTGGGGCACGGAAGGCAACTCGCAGCCGTACGCGTTCCACAACGGCGTGATCAACGTGACGCTCGGCGACGGCTCGGTGAAGAGCATCGGCACGGACGTGAACTTTGGCATCTTTGCCGCGCTGGTGTCGCGGAACGGCGCCGGCTCGACGGGCACGCCGCCGAACGTGATTTTCAAGGAACCGATCATCGAGAACGTGTTCTAGAGTGGGAGGTCAATTACGGGCATAAAAATCCGTTAATGCAATCCTCCCCTCGCCTCTCCCTTCCCGGGAAGGGACGTTTGTACCAAGCGCCCCACGTGGCGTCGGCAACCATCATGACACAACTCACGTGGTTGCCGGCGCTTTTTTCAAAACCACGCAAGCATTCGCAAGTCGAATAGAAAGACTCTTTCCATGGACAGCCACTTTAGCGACAACGCTCATAATTGGCGTCGTGTTTCCGCTCGTTTGGTTCTGGGCGTCGCCTTGGCGCCCGCGTTGCTCACCGCGAGCGGCTGCGGCGAGTCGTGGGCGGAGGTGTTTCCCGTGAGCGGTTCGGTCAAGTTCAACGGCCAGGTTCCGACGGGCGCGCGGATCGTGCTGCATCCGGTCACCCCGCCCGGTCCCGACGCCGTGGCCCCGATCGGGCGCGTGGGGGATGACGGTTCGTTCAAGATCACGTCCTACGAGTCGGGCGACGGCGCGCCCCCGGGAGAGTACGTGGCCACAATTCAGTGGTTTCAGATCGACAAAGACGGAAACGTCGGTCCCAACGTGATTCCGGCCGAGTACGCCGACGCAAAAACCTCGCCGTTGAAGGTGACGGTCAAGGGGGGCGGCCCCACGCAACTCGAGCCGTTTACGATCACGTCGCCCAAGCAGGCGCGGGGCGGTCCCGGCGGTCGACGCACTTGAACGCGGCGGGGCCTTGCGGCGCCGCTCATGCCGCGTCGCACGCTTGCGGGTGGGGGGCGCGTCGCGTTGACGCGCTCCCCTCGTTATTTGTGGCCGCGTCAAGGCATGGGAGGGGAGGGAACCGCCAAGGACGCCCAGAGCGCCAAGGTCGGAGGGCGGGCGTCGCACCACCATCTTCCGATTAGGTGATAGGCGGGGGCGACGCCGGACCGGTCTGTATTGGTGGGTTGCACCCACCCTACCTCGACGGCAAGCTATCAATGCGCCTCGGCGCTGTCTTGTGGTCAAAGGGAGGAGCGGTCGTGCGACTTGCCTTAACGTGTGTTGCGACGTTTTTGATTCTTGGCGTCACGCCGCCGGTCCGCGCTCAGGACGCGCAGCCCGCGACGTCGAACGTGGCTCGGGCCGCGTATCCGCAGGTCGATGCGGCGGGCCGTGTCACGTTCCAGCTCGAGGCGCCCGCGGCCAAGCACGTGCAGCTCGTGCCCGGCGGCGGCAGCGAGAGCGGATTCGGACAGGCCTCGTTCGACATGCAGCGCGGGGACGACGGCGTGTGGTCGGTCACGACGCCGCCGGTCGTGCCGGGATTTCATTACTACTGGTTCAGCGTGGATGGACTGACGGTGAACGATCCGGGCAGCGAGACGTTTTTCGGCTGGGGCCGGCAGTGTAGCGGCGTGGAAGTTCCCGAGGCGGGCGTCGACTTTTACGAGGCGAACGATGTGCCGCACGGCGAGGTGCGCGTCTTCTGGTATCACTCGAAGGTGACGGGTAAGCTGCGGCGCGCGATGGTGTACACGCCGCCCGGATACGATGCGGGCGGCCAGCGGTATCCCGTGCTGTACTTGCAGCACGGCGCCGGCGAGGACGAGCGCGGATGGTGCAACCAGGGGCGGGCCAACTTCATTCTGGATAACCTGATCGCGAGCGGGCAGGCGCGGCCGATGATCGTCGTCATGGACAATGGCTACGCCGAGCGCGCGGGCGAGTCGGGCGGGCGGCCCTTCGACTTCGGCGCGTTCGAGGCGGTGCTGATCGAAGAGCTGATCCCCAAGATCGACGCGGCCTATCGCACGGCGGCCGATCGCGAGCATCGGGCGCTGGCTGGGCTGTCGATGGGCGGCAGGCAGGCGCTCGACATCGGGTTGAGACATCTCGAGGAGTTCGCGTACATCGGGGCGTTCAGCGCGCCGCCGCGGGAAGGGTTCGACGTCGCGACGGCCTACGACGGCGCGCTCGCGGATGCGGCGGCGTTCAACGACAAGGTGCGGCTGTTCTGGTTGAGCGCGGGCACGGCGGAGACGCGTTTCGCCGACGGGCTGCGGACGATTCACGAGGCGCTCGACGAGGCGGGAATCAAGCACGTCGCGTTTGAGTCGCCGGGGACGGCTCACGAATGGCAGACGTGGCGGCGATCGCTGTACGACTTTGCGCCGCGGCTGTTCGGCGAGGAATAGCGACGAGCAGCACGCCATGTTGCGCGACGGCGGGTGCGGACGCCCGCCCTACTCGTCTTGCTCGACCGCGTAGGCTTCGAGGTCTTCGAGGTCGACGAATTCGAGGGCGGACATGTGCGTCGCTTCGAGCACCACGAGCGGGGCCATGCCGGCGTCGAGGGCTTCTTTCCAGCGCTCGACGCATAGGCACCAGCGGTCGCCGCTCTTGAGGCCGGGGAAGCGGTACATGGGGTTGGGCGTGCTGAGGTCGTTGCCGCGCGCCTTCGAGAACGCGAGGAATTCGTCGGTCACCTCGGTGCACACCAGGTGCAGGCCGACGTCGTCGGGGCCGGTGCGGCAGCAGCCGTCGCGGTAGAAGCCGGTCATTGGGTCGGTCGAGCAGGGCTGCAGCTCGCCGCCCAGGACGTTTTTGGGGAGGGGCATGAAGGCAACTCAGTGCGCAGTGAATGGAATCGCGACGCTGCGGACCCGCGAGGAAGAGAATCGCACTGTGCGCACCGATATGCGATGAGCGCGGATCGTGCGTGAGGCAAATCCCTCCCCCAACCCCTCCCTTCGAGGGAGGGGATCAGGGTCACAACGCCACTGAGTTTACCGCAGAGCGGGCATTTGGCGAATCCTTGGGCGGGGCGACCCTCGTCTGACGGTCGAGCCTCGACCGACGCCTCGGCTTGTTCCTGGTCGGCGGGGCCGCTCGGGCGTTCAGCGGGCCGGGGCGTTCAGCGCGGCGCGGCCCTCATGGGCTCTTAGCGGCAAGCCGCCGCCTGTTGTTCCAAACCGTCGCACCGGCCAGCAGGGCGACGACGCCGACCATCGCCAAGGCGCTCGCTTCGGGAACCGCCGCGACCGTGATCGAGCCGGCCACGCGCACGACCGGATACAGGCCGCCATCCGGATCGGCAATCGCCGTCAAGCCTTCGGTCAGGGTCAGCGTGTAGGTCGTTCCCACGTTGCCCCCGGCCACGACGAAGGGGAAGCGGGCAAGCCCGGCGTTGTTGAACGCGATGACGCTCCCCGCGACGTCGTGGGCGGCGTGCGGATGACTGGGCGAGCCGAGGTTTGTGAAATCTCCGCCGACGAACAACGGGTTCGTCGTGGCCGCCTCGGCCGCGCCGAACGTCAGTCCCGACCCGCCCGTCAAGGTGAAATCGACGTTGATCGCCGCGATCTCCGGCGGCGAGGTCAAATCGCCGTCGGTCAACGTCAGGAACACCTCGAGCACGCCCATGACCGGGTTGACGTCGTCGCTGTACACAATCACATGCCGCCGCGCCGGCCGATCCGCCGAGCGGCCCGGAGGCGAACATGTCCGCCAACGCCCGGTCGTGCTCCGCCGCGGCGTCGGGGTCCGGCCACGTCGGACGCCGCGGCGGACGATACGACCGGACGTGAGCCGTCGCCGCCGCCAGGGCGGGCACAGCCGGTTCGCCGCCGGGGAGGAAGGCGCCTTGCCGGAGCCGCGTGAGCACCACGTCGCTGCCGACGATGAACGAACTGCCGTCGACGTCGTGGAAGATCGTGTAGTTGTCCGTCGGCGCGCCGTCCAGCACCTGCGAGCCCTGGCTGTTGCGCACCAGGACGACGTCGTTGCCGACGACCAGGCCGTCGCGATCGGCGTCGCCGGGCAGCACGTCCAGCCGGAAGCTGTAGTCGGCGGCCAGTGGATTGCCGGCCTCGTCCACGACGGCGCCGGCGGCGATGAACGCCAGCAGCTTGTCCGCGCCCAGCGGCTGGTCGAACGTCAGCGTCGCGGTGAAGGCGGCCGCGTCGTAAGCGAAGTCGATGACGTGCAGCGCGTAGTCCGCCACGTCCACGCCCAGCAGGACCACGTCGGCTGTTTCCGGCTCGCCGCCGCCGGGCCGCTCGACCGGCTCGCTGAACGTGATCGAAAGCTGGTCGAGGTCGACCCACGGCAGCGGGGCCGCCCCGGCGGGAACGGCGTAGCCCAGGCCCAGCGCGGGATCGACGAATTCCAGGAACTCCTGGGACCAGGACGTCGATCCCACGCGGAGCGCGACGATCTCGGGCGCCGTCGCGTCGGCGAGCTCGATTTCCGCATCGTTGCCGTCGCCGCCGAAGTAGGTGATCCGCATCGATCGGCCATTGAAGATGAACGTATCGCCTTGGGCGAGGCCGACGAACTCGCCGATGACGTCGTCGGCGCCATCGTTGTCGACGAGGACGAATTTCTCGCCGGGGGCGGGCACGTGACTGCCGGAGAGCACCAACTCGACGCCGGTGAGATCGACGCCGCCGACAACGCTCAATCGCGTGTATTCGAGGTCGGGCGTCGGGCCGTCGACGACGAGCGCCAGTTGCGACGCGAAGGAGACGACTCCCGCGCCCGCCAAGACGTCGGCGCCCGCGGTGACCGGCTGCACGCCGCCGGGGCCGGGGGCGAGCAGCAGGTTGCCGCCGGCCGTCTGGATCGAACCGGGGTCGAAGACGATTGCGGCGCCGGAGTGCAGCTCCAGGTGCGTGCTCGAGGATCGCGAAATCTGATCGCTGACGGTGATGGGGCCGCTGGCGGCGTCGCCGATGACGATGGCGCCGGCGGCGATCCGATCCAGCTCGGCATCGGTCAGGCCAAGCTGTGTGCCGCTATCCGCCTCGCCGATGTTGATGGCCCTGCCGGTCGTCTTCGGTCGCAGCGCGACGGCGTTCGCCCACGCGTCGATCGTACTGACGCCCAAGAGGTTCACGCTGTCGCCGACGAGCGTCACGTTGGCCATGCCGGTGACCGTAACGGCGCCTGAAATCCTTAGCTCGATGGCTGGGCTGTTAGTGCCCGGCGTACCCACAATCTGGACGCCGCCGTCGACGGACGTGATTTTGGAGCCCGCCTGATGGATAAGCACGCCGTAATTGTTGTTGGCAGACCCGGCCGCGCCAGTACCTTCGAGCGTGATTCTGGCCGCGTTGCTTCCGGTTCCTGTGGAAGAAATCGCGGCTTGTGCACTAAGTTGTATTCCAATCTGGCTGATGTCGGTCCCATTGCCAGCCTGGCCGGTGACCAGGATGTCGCCGTCCCTCGACGTGACTGAGGCGCTGTCCACGATCGACACGCCAAGATTACCGGTAACTCCGTTCCCGCCAATGCCTTGGACAGTGATCTTAGCCGCGTTTGGCCCACTGCCCGTTGACGAAACCTCGGCTTGGGAAATTAGTACGCCAAAGTTGACGTTACCCCCATTGCCTCCCTGACCACTGATCAGGACGTCACCGTCCACCGATGTAATCAGTGCGTCCTCGATCCGGACGCCAAAATTGGCTTCCACGCCGTTCGGTCCGGCGCCATCGATCGTGATCGTGCCTGCACTGCGATAGCCCACGACTTTCGGACAGCGGCGGGGGTCGGATAATGGTCCCTGAA